>NZ_CP007203.1:5050806-5184794 GCF_000340565.2 Nodularia spumigena CCY9414 | reverse complement strand
TCCCACAACTTTGAGGTTTTTATTATCTTGTTTTTCTACATCAAATCTAAAACTAATAAACCATCTATTAGCCTTACGACTAATGGTTACTGATTTAATTTTCTTTTTGTAGGTAGTCTTTCAATAACTTTGRAGAACTCCTTACTACTTCGGTACTTGTATTTTATTTGACTCTAAATTTTTGACACTACCCTCTAAGGTTAAAGCTATCATGTTTACCCTTTCTCTTAAATTTAGGCACTCCTGATATTTTTTTAAAGTCACCTATCCCATTGCTGTTTTTTAAAGCTCGTAGAGCTTCTTGTGGTGCTGATTTTGAACATTCGTAATACCAGGGATTTTCACTTTTTACTAATGCTACTAACCATTTATGTAAATCAATAGCAGTAGGAAATTTTATTTTGGAATTAGGATTTAACTTATTGTGCTCTAATATCTGTTTGGTAAGAGCTAATCCCCAATTCCAAGCATGACGAGCAACACCACAATGTTGAAGTAGTTGGGTACGCTGATGGTTATTGATTTTTAACTCAGTTTTAAAGCCGAACAGCAACTTCTTTCAACTCCTCTATAATTTTCTTGTTTTTGTGACTTCTAGATCCATACAGTCTGGCACTAAAAACTGTAATTATTTCTAAAACATCTTGAGCTAAGTCTTCTTCAAAAGTTGAGTCTTCAGTTCTATTGATAATTACTATTTCTGTTCCAAAATGTTCACACAAACTAAAAATTAATTCACTACCAAATCTCAATAGTCTATCTTTATGGGTTAAAACAAGACGTTCAAGTTTACTATCAACAATTAATCGGATTAATCTCTTTAATCCTTTTTTGCTGTAGTTTAAGCCTGAACCTAAGTCTTCTATAATTTCAAATTGCCAACCATTTTGAGCGCAAAATAATTCAACAACTTGCTTTTGTCTTTCTAGGTCTTCTTTTTGGTCATGGCTAGAAACTCGACAGTAACCAATGGTGTAAGATAAATCAGGCTTGATTCCTAACAATTGAGCTAAATCATATCTTCTATGACCACTAGCTGTTCTTTCGGGAATTAATTTACCTTCTGTTTCCCATCTTCTGAGTGTGGAAACACTTACACCTTTTAACTTTGCTGCTTCAGATATAGATAACTTACTCATATAACTACTATAGCATAGCATTTAAGTAGTTATGAGTAAGTATGGATAAATATTTCTAATCAGTTCCCAACCCATAACTCAATCAATGTTGGTTGTTGCTGACCTTCTCTTATGGGTACAACCAGAGTTAAATGACTTTGAGGTTTATATTTAGCTAACGTGGTGTCAAAACGTTCAAATGCAATATCTAATTCTATTTCTTTAGCTTTAGCCTCAGCAAGCTTACCATTTTCTGGTGTATCAGCCATCCCCAAAGTTAAATACTTTTGCTTCCCCCCAAACAACTGACGTGGTAAACGTAGTCTAAGCCTGTTTTGGAACGATTCAACACTGACTGAACCTTTAGAAGCTCCATGTTCCATCTTCATGACCATATACTTCCGTCCTTTTGACTATGATTTATCCTCTTTTCTAGATTATCATAGTCAATTCATAGTCAATTCATAGTCAAAACCAAACCCAAAAATGCAAAAACTCCCACTGGAAAATTGCTAAATTCCAGTGGGAGCCGTCTACATACCTTGTAAAATCAAGGTTTTCAGGTATTTATCTCTATGCCAGGAACCGGACTTGAACCGGTGGCACGAGGATTTTCAGTCCTCTGCTCTACCAACTGAGCTATCCCGGCGGGGTTATTTATTTGACCCACGTTTAATAACCGTAGCACAACAATAATGGCTTGGCAAGGGGTTGAAGAAAAAAAGTTTAGCCGGCTTTGAACTTCAACTTAACGGTAAAAAAAACAACCACAAAAAACAAAAACTGCACCAGCACAATACTAGGGCCTGATGGCAGGTTAAAAAGACCCGAAACCATAATACCAGTAAGGCTTGTGGTCGAACCGATAATGATTGACAAGACCAGAAAGCGGTTAAAGTGATGACTCATCAGCTTGGCTGTGGAAGCGGGAATCACTAAAAAGGCATTTACCAACAAAACACCGACGGCTGTAATCGCCACGGCAACAGCTAGGGAAAGTAAAATGATAAAGCCATAGCGATACAGTTGCACTGGAACACCTTGCACTTGGGCGACATCGGGGTTCAAGGTTAATAAAATTTGCTGTTGCAAGGTAGAAAATAAAAATATACTACTGACTATCAGCAAAAGTATCGTCAAAATCAAATCTGTGGTATTGATCGCCAGAATATCGCCAAACAATACTCGCATTAAATTGCCACGATAACCCGGAACGAAGCTAGTTAGGATTACGCCAATACCTAATGCTCCTGATAGCACTATACTCAGAACGCTATCGCTCGCTAAATCGGTCTTATCGATAAAGTAGAGGACAATCACCCCAAATACTAAAGTAAAAGGCAACAGCATCAAAGTTGGGTTTAACTGTAATAATACGCCTAAGACTACGCCGATTAATGCTGCATGACCCACAGCATGGCTGAAAAAGGATAGCTGGCGTAATGTGGCAAAACTACCTAGTAAACCACCCAGGATTCCCATTAACACAGCACCTGCGATCGCACGCTGCATGAAGGGAAATTGTAACAAATTTACAAAGTCAAAATTAGTCACGATGGCTAGCGAGTTTATGTGACAAACAGAGCATAAATACATAATTACAATTTATCTATTTTTTTTTAGCCTGATTGTATTGCTCACAGGTAAATTTTTATCCATGTCCATCAAATAAAATTATTCTAATTAGATTTAAAATTAAAACCGCAGAATATTGAGTATAATTTAAATTATATTACTATAGATATTAGTATTGTGCAAGAATTAGCAGATCAAGTTATCACCAGCGAAAAAGCTCAACGCATGGCAGAATTTTTTAGCTTTTTGGGAGATCCTAATCGCCTGAGAATTCTTTCTTTCTTGGCTAATAAAGAACTGTGTGTTGGTGATTTAGCCGCATTACTAAACATGAGTGAATCTGCTGTTTCCCATCAACTGAGAAACTTGCGAGTCATGCGATTAGTTGGCTATCGTAAGCAAGGACGTAACGTATTTTATCACCTCCACGATAACCATATTTTTCATCTTTATCAGGCTGTTGCGGAACACTTGGATGAACCTGCTGAATCATGAAATTAGCAAATCACAAATTATTGGCATTTTACCTTTTTACTCTTGAATGTGAGTTATACAAAAATGTGAGCAACAGTATTGTTGACAATTTTATAGGACTTACGCAAGAACTCTCTAAAACCCTCTTAACTTTGTGTACTTTGTGTCCTTTGCGGTTCGTTCTTTCATAATTTTGCGTAAGTCCTGTTTTAATGTTGATGCTGGTAAGGACTGAATCCAGGGCCATAGGTTGCTAACAAATTTTGGGGTGAAAGAGCAATTTCGGGTTGACCAGTACAAACAACAGTTTGGTTGAGACAAAGAACGCGATCGCAATGACGGCTTACCATATCAATATCATGGGAAACCTGCAACACTGTCCAACCTTCTTCCTGCTTTAATTCATTTAACAAAGCGTAAAAATCTGTTATCCCTTGGACATCAACCCCAGCAAAAGCTTCATCTAATACCAAAAGTTTCCGAGGAACGACTAAACAATAAGCCAGCAATACCCGCTTCAGTTGACCACCGCTAAGAGTTCCAATAGCTTGATGCTTGAGATGATAAGCATCAGTTCGCCGCAAAGCCTCTGCTATTGCTGCTGATTTTTGCCTATCTTTCTTCCACAGCTTAGTAAAAAATAAATTCTGTCTTCTGCTTTCATTCGCCCATCCCAGTCCGACTAATTCGCCTACAGAAATCGGAAAACTGCGGTCAAAAATGAAATTTTGCGGCATATAACCCAAACGATGACGCAAATTTCCCAACTTCGTAATTGGGCGACCAAAAATTTCAATCTTACCAGCACTGTGAGGAATTAAATTTAAAATCGCTTTCACCAAAGTGCTTTTACCCGCACCATTGGGACCAACAATAGCTGTATCTGTTCCTGGTAGCAATTCAAAGGAAACATCTCGCACAGCCAAATAACTGCCTTGATATACATTTAATCCTTCGACTTTTAAAATGGGAGATGTCATTAGTCCTGGATTATGGGTAATTATTAATTGATCATCACATCAAGACAAACGATCATCAGGTATCGTTGTCTTGGTCATTCAATTATTTACACCCAGCCTCCAAAGTTTGTAAGTTATTTTTCATTACCTGGAAGTAATACTGCGGATTGGTATCGCCGCTAGTCGTTTCTAAAGAATCCAAATTACGCACAGTTACATTCAAATCTTGGGAAAGACTGGTTAATAATTTATTATCTACTCCTGGTTCGCTGAATAGAGCTTTAGCGTTATAATTTTTCACAGCCTTGACAGCTTTTTGCACATCTGCTGGGGAAAGTTGCTCTTCAGGAATTTGCACCACAGCAACTTGTTTGAGATTATAGCGTTGAGCTAAATATGGAAAAGCATCATGAAAGGTGATAAAAGTGCAGTTAGGAGTTTTCTGCAAAGTTTGCTGAAATTCTTGATCTAAATTGTCTAATTCCTGAATATACGCCACAGCATTCGCTTCATAAGTAGCTTTATTCCCAGGGTCAGCAGCAATTAACCCATCCCGAATATTTGTTACCTGCTGTTTTGCTAAAACTGGATCTAACCAAACGTGAGGATTCCCGTCAGCATGATCATGGCTGTGTCCGTGGCTGTGTCCGTCTTCTGTTACCGTTTTATCAACAGGGGAAATTTCATCTAAAGTTTGAATATCTTTACTAGCATCAATTTTAACTAAATTAGGATTTTCGGCATTTTTTACAGTGCTGTCCAGAAATTCCTCTAATCCCAAACCATTTTTTACTAAAATACTGGCTGTAGAAATCGCTTTCACATTATCCGGTGTTGATTGGTAATCATGCACTTCCGTAGTCGGTGGTACGAGAATTGATACATCTGCTGCATCTCCAGCTATAGCCTTGGTAAACAAATATGTTGGTAAAATTGTCGCCACAACTTGAATTTTTTCGGCGTTTGCTGGAATCGCGGCTGCTTCCTGTGCTGGGGGTGTCTGTTCTGAAGTTTCTCCTATATCTGTGTTTGATTGGTTACAGCCAACAGCGACTGACAAAGTGAGTAAAGCCATTAAAGGCAGGATACCTCTACTTTGTTTGCCTGTTTTACGTCCTAAACGAGTCCAAATCACGGTTTTTTCCCTTTAAACTAATGACTACTTGACTGTTGTCAATTTTTTCACTGAGAATGAAATTAGTTTATTATAGAATAAGTATCATTCTCACACAATAGAGCAAAATTAATTTTGTATAAAGAATCACAGAATTAATAACTGTTCCATAAGATACTGCCTTTGAAGATTTCTGTAGTAAGTAGAAAAAATAGGTTTTTGACTTGTAATGTGAGATAAATTCTTAAACTCCTGTTAATATTTGGAAAAGACTTTTTTAAAAGAAGTATTCTCTAAAACGCTTGCGGTGAGTGCGATGTACGATTAATAAGTGTGAGGAAGGAAATGCGAGAATTCTGGAAATATCTACTGGTTAGTCCCGTATTTGGCGGCGCTATGCTATTTTTGGGTACGGCTGTATATGCAGGGGAAATACTCACTACATCAGTAATAAATAATTCAGAGATCAAAGCTGAGAACTCCACAAAAAGCCAGGTAATGGCGCAAATTACCTCAGTTTCTCAGTTATCAGATGTGCAACCTACTGATTGGGCTTTTCAAGCTTTGCAATCGTTGGTAGAACGTTACGGTTGCATTGCAGGTTATCCCAATAGCACTTATCGCGGTAATCGCGCCTTGACTCGATATGAATTCGCGGCTGGTTTGAATGCTTGTCTGGATCGGGTTAATGAACTAATTGCGACGGCTACTAGCGATGTGATAACACAACAAGATTTAGTCGCATTACAAAGGCTGCAAGAAGAATTTTCCTCAGAACTCGCAACATTACGGGGTCGGGTGGATTCACTAGAAGCCCGCACATCGGAATTGGAAGCGAATCAGTTTTCCACTACAACTAAACTGCAAGGGGAAGTGGTCGCAGTTATTAGTGATGTTTTGGGCGGTGACAGAGTTAATAATCAAGACACAAGAGATAATAATACTACTCTGGGCGCGCGATCGCGGATTGAATTTGTCACCAGTTTTACAGGGAAAGATACCCTATTTACGAGAATCCAAGTTAATAATATTTTAGGTCCTAACATTGGGACACCAGAGGGTAACTTATTTTTTGTTGGTGCGGATGGTACAACCAATGCGGAAATAGATGCGCTGTTTTATGAATTTCCCCTGGGTGCAAAAACACAGGTAATTGCGATCGCCAATGCCGGTGCAGCAGATGACATCACTAGTACAGTTAATCTATTTGATGGTGATGGTAGTAGTGGGGCTTTGTCTACCTTTGGTACGCGCAACCCAATTTATAGCCAGATAGGTGGAGCGGGTTTGGGAGTAACCCAGCAGTTCGGTGATAGTATAGCACTCAGCTTAGGGTATTTAAGTGGGACTGCCAATGACCCCTCTCCTAAGAATGGTTTGTTTGATGGTGCTTACGGTGCTTTGGCACAATTAACACTTAGACCAAGCGATCGCATTGCGCTAGGTTTAACTTATATCAATTCCTACAAACAGCCACTTCTTACTGGTAGCAATGCTGCAACTTTCCAAAATGTATTACAAAACGATGCCGCATTTTCTAGCGATTCCTACGGTGTTCAAGCATCTCTAGGTCTCGGTGAAAAATTGGTCTTAGGTGGTTGGGCAGGATACACCAACAGCCGAGCCTTGACAGGCGATCGCGGGGAAGCTGATATTTGGAATTATGCCGTTACTCTGGGCTTTCCTGACTTGGGTAAAAGAGGTAATCTAGGTGGGATTATCGCTGGTGTAGAACCGAGAGTCACAAGTTCCAGCATCCCAGGAGTGGACAGAGATAGAGATACGTCCTATCACCTTGAGGCTTTCTACCAATATCAGGTGTCTGATAACATTACTATTACCCCAGGTATCATCTGGTTGACATCCCCAGACCATAACAATGATAACGATGATGTTGTGATTGGTGCGCTCAGAACTAGATTTAGCTTCTAAATTTCACCAAATTTCCGCAGGAGACGTAAAAATGATTTTTGCGTCTTCTCTATTTTAGAAGTAACAAAAAAGACCAGCCTCCCACAGCTGGCCTGAAATATCTTTTTCCGCGTTGTCTTCTCATAGAGTTAAAATCAAATTGCGCGTTCCCAAAATCAACGGGCAACTTTTCTTAACAATATTGTAACAGTTCACACAGTTTTTTTATAAAAAATATAAAAAAAAGATATGCCCGAAGATAAAGAGCCTCTATCTGTAAGAATATTTTAAAAATGCCGATAGTTAGAGATGGGGAGAAGAGGCAGGGGAGCAGGGTGCAGGGTGCAGGGGGGAGGAAGAGGCAGGGGGGCAGGGTGCAGGGTGCAGGGTGCAGGGGGGAGAAGAGGGTAACTTCCCAATGACTAATGACAAATGACCAATGACCAATGACTAATGACCAATGACTAATGACTAATGACCAATGACCAATGACAAATGACCAATGACCAATGACCAATGACCAATGACCAATGACCAATGACCAATGACTAATGACTAATGACTAATGACCAATGACTAATGACTAATGACTAATTGCGGTTGTCCCCAGAGGATGCGCTCTTGTTTGTAAATAGCAATACCGGGCTTGGCTCCTTTGGGTTTGTAAACGTGCTTGGGCTGAGTATAAACGACTGGTACTTGCTCACTCTGACGCGCACGACTGTAGTAGGCGGCAAGATTAGCTACAAATTGTAAATCTGCTGCTTCTGGAACTGCACCAGGTTCTAAACGTAGTAACAGATGACTTCCCGGAATTTCTTGAGCGTGGAACCACAAATCATAATCTCCAGCTACCCGAAAGCTTAATTGATCATTTTGGCGATTGTTCCTACCAATTAAGACTTCAAAATTGTTGGGGGTACGGTAACGATGAAAGTTTGTAGCGGCTGTTTCGCTGGCGCTGCGGCTGCGATATCCTGGATCTTCTAAATATTTTTGTCCAATTAACTCGTCGCGGATTTCTTCTAAAGCCTGTAAATCTGCTGCTGCTTGGTAGTTTTCTATCTGAGCGATGCCTTCGGCTAGCATGGCTATCGCAGCTTCTACTTGTTCTAAATAGCTAATCTCTGATTGTACATCAAAAAGCAACGGTTCCACAGCAGCACGAGCGCGTTTAAGTTTTTGATGCTGTTTATAAAGGCGTTGAGCATTTTGGACGGCGTTTTTATCTGGTTGTAGAGCGATCGCAATAGGCTGATCTGTCTCAAAATCAGGTAAGATAATTTCTTTCATCCCTGGTTGCCATTTTTGCAGGTTAGACATCAACAAATCAGCTTTGGCTCGATATTCATCCGCTTGATCTGATTGCTGCAAGCGTTCTGAAAAAGTTTGCCCTTTATTACGTAATTTTACTAAAATATTATGTAATTTCTGGTTTAATTGATGCCGTAAATGAGCAAATACTTGCTGATTTGATTGGTCAGTGTAGTACCTATTCAGTAAGGTTTGGATGTTTTTTTCTGGTGCAACTGCGCCCCAACCCATGACGGTATAACCATTTGCTGTCCAAGCTGGTTGAAATTTACTTAAATCCAAAGCTTGTAGCCATTCTTGCCATCGCGCAAATAGTCTTTGCCAGTCTTCAGGTTTAAGCTGATCTGTGGTAGTATCTGGGGCTAAATCGGCTGCAATTACCATAGATTCCACCAGTGCAGAACTCAAGCCGCTATAACTTTTTAATAACTGACGCTTGATTGCTCCTGGGACTAAGCTTACCCTTTCTTGCCAGCGTTCTGGGGTTTCACTCAAACTGGGAACCGGACCAGTTAATTTTGGTGGGGTTTCATAAGACTGTCCGGTTTGGATGGGACGGACGCTAGACTGATGCTGACCAACTTGATGGGCAGCTGTGATAATCATCTTGCTGGCATCGGTGAGGATGGCGTTGCTGTATTTGCCCATCACTTCCACATATATATGGTATAATGCTTCTTCTCCGGGACGGCGGGCAAATTGCAAATCAACAACACGCTCCCAAGGCGCGATCGCTTGAATGTCCACCAAGGCCAAACCACCCAATTGATGTACTAATTGTTGGCTAAAGGTAAAGGTATCTGGTAATCTTGGTGGTGGTTCGCCAATACAAATACGCGCCCCTTGGGGATGCCAAGAAATCTCTAGCCAATCCCTTTGTTTTAGCGTGCGTAATGCCACAGCAATAGTATAGCGATCGCGCTGATAAACTTGTTCTAATCGAGATGGCAGCCAGTGTGCGCGTAGTTCGCTACAAGAAGCTGTGAGAGTAGTATAGTCAACTGGTTGCACAAGAGTTAATGTTACGTATTACTGACCAATAGTTCTTTAATAGTACAAGCCCTCTGATTTATCTGTGGAATCAATCCAAAATCCAAAATCCAAAATCTAAAATTACTGAACCAATGCTGGTTCTTTCACCGTTTGCTGCAAAATTTCGGTATAAAGTTCACCTAGCTGAGTGGCTACACCATCCCAACTAAACTTACTTTCTACGCGTTTTCTGCCAGCCTTACCTAATTCTTTTCCCCATTGTGGATTTAATAAAATGCGGTCAATAGCAGCTGCAAAGGCGGCTACATCTTGTGGTGGAGCCAATAAACCTGTGACTTCGGGAACTACAGTAAACTGAAGTCCACCCACATCACTGGCTACTACAGGTGTACCACTGGCCATGGCTTCAATGGCCACGAGTCCAAAGGGTTCATAGTGACTGGGAACGACGCAAACATCAGCCGCAGCGTAGTAAGTAGGCAGTATTTCCTGACTGAGGCGACCGGGGAGGATGGTAAATTCACTCATCCCTAATTCGTTGATTATATTCTCGATGCGATCGCGCTCAATACCATCACTATTACCTGGAGTGCTACCACCACCGATAATTAACTTCAGGTTGTTATCGCCACGTAACTGAGATTCGTTGACTGCGCGCACTAGGGTTTCTATCCCTTTGCGTCGATCAAAACGTCCTACATATAACACCACTTTAGTTTCTGGAGCAATTCCTAATTCTAACCTAGCTGCTGGGCGCTCAACCGAACCAAACCGGCGAATATCTGTACCGCAGGGAATAATCTCTATATTACCTTGAGTGGAAACGAGCGATCGCATATGTTTCTGTTCTTGGGGACTTGTGGCTACAATGCATTCTGCTGTCTCCAATACCTCTTTTTCCACTGCTAATCGCTGACTCGCAATCAGAGGAATCGTTTCTATTGTATTGTACTTAACTGCTCCTAAAGAATGGTAGGTATGAATCTGCTGCGTACCTTGGATTTTCTTCAGTTGCATCCCTATCCAGCTAGAATGCCAGTAGTTTGTGTGAACTAACTGATACGTTATCTGATTCTCTTTTTGGAATTGGAGGAAATTAGCCAAAAATTCCGGCATATATTCCAAAAGCTCATCTCGTGGCACAAACTCTACAGGGCCTGCTGCTAGACGAATCGTGCGACAATTTTGGCTAAGTTGAACAATTGTCTCTTGCTCTATACTCACTTTGCGGGTAAACGTATCAACTTGCCATCCTAGCTGTGCTAGTGCTTCACCCACATTACGCACATAAACATTTTGTCCACCAGCTTCTTCCTTACCAATTTCAATCGCCGGATCTCCATGAACAGAAATTAAGGCAATACGTTTGTCGGTAGTAGCGTTCATAGTTTGTGTGTTGCTAATTCTAGGAATGTATTGTCAAAGTTTCGCCGCGCAAACTTAACTAAACTATTTAGGAACTTTGAGTAATCTTTATTTTAATTTAATTATGTCAAATATTTTAATCTGTTGGCTACCCGGTCTATAGTTATTTACACAGTAATTCTCTGGATTTTCTTTATACATAAATGACTATACTGATATCTAATGCTTTTGATAGATAAACTTCGATTTAACTGTCATAAAAGCAACCCACCCCCCCAAAACTGGCTCTGAGGTGGGAATTACCATCTGAACATAATATTTTTTTAGTGAAAGTGCGATGCCTGCGGCTAGCATAGCTAAGAATGGCTGAATCCTCATTTGATTGATAACTAGACAAACAGAGAATCATGGGGAATCAAAACCTCAAAACCGCAATTTTGAAGTTTTAATTCCTATCCCCATAGACTCAATTCGTAGTTTGCGCTGCTAGCATTTCCTTGAGCTTTTCTAATTCAGAAGCCCAACGCGGATCTGGACGAATAGTATCCGAGTCAGCACTTGGGCTGCTTTCACGAACACCACCGCCGCCGCCACGCCGCGACTTCTTAGCGCCTTTCTCCCGACGGCTACCTTCTTTTTGGATAGTAGGAGCCGGATGACTGGTAGCACTACTCACTGGTTTAGGAGCTTGCTCTTCACCCTCTTCACCTTTTGTGCGAGGTAATGCTTTTTCTAGCTTTATGGGAGTCTCTTTGAACAATTGACCATTATACTTTTCAATAATTTGATCAGCTTGTTCGTCATTGTTCACTGTCAGAAAACCGAAACCACGGCATTTACCAGTTTTGCGGTCTTTAATGAGTTTTGTAGTCACAGCATCGCCTTCTTCGGCAAAAACTGCTTGTAGATCCTGACGATCTATTTCTTCTTTTGGCAAATTGCCTATATATAGGCGAACGGACATGAACTATACCTCCAGAGTTGAACGAACATGGCAAGGCAAGAAAACAATCACTTGGCTTTGGCTGTTAAATAGATGCTATTGACCAAGACTGCCGTCAACCAAATTTTTTACTCCAAACTGTCAACCTATACAATACAGTTTTTCGTTGGGATGAAGCTTGTTTAATACAAAAGCGCATACAACGCTCGGCTAATACCACCTTAATTCTAAGAATCGTAAATTTATAAGCCTTGGCTTGTTAAAGTAAATATCTTCTTTGATGACCTTGCCCGCAGAATTAAATACCATTCCTTAGATTACCACGGTATTATCTACGTAGCTAGTTCAGAGCATACATTTTTCACCATAGCATTAATATATCGTAGCATAAAATACATTTTTTTATCAAGAAAGATTATTAGAAACAAAAACCAGCCATTGGCTGGTAGATTTTCTGCTGTATAGGGAGGTTGACACTCACCGCCCTAAAAGTAATGATGGTGGTAGTCTTTTTCAGAAACTTAATTGGAACACAATCGCGTCTGGCTAAGGCGTGAAAGTCTACTGAGGGATAACTGCTCCCATGCTCCCGTTGAAGTAGAAAGTAAAGTCTAGTTTTGTCTAGGTTTTATATAGCAGGATAACTTTTGAACGCCAGTTGCTTCAAGTCGGCATAGCCGCCCAACGCACTGGCTCCTTTTGACGAACGCCTAGCGGTGCTAGCCTGTAAGAAAGATGTATGCGCCCCAAGCTTGTGCGGCAACTGCTACAAAAGTAGACCAAATGGGATGTTGGCTCTGAATGGTTTTACCACTTTGAGTTTGGACTGTGTGAATATCAATCCAGGGTGTTGCTCCCCGGCGGAACCAGCCTGTGACTATAATTTGCCGACCAATTAAATCTTGGGGATTCACTGACTGTCCCAAGGGAATGTGGTGTAATTTCACTAGCCCTGTACTAGACTGTAAGATTAAGTCTTGTCCTAAGCAATTGCCAGCACCTCGCCGACCCAATAGCTTACCGACAAGCCGGACACTAATGCTATCAATAGGAATAGTAGATGGATTAGCTAATAGGTAAGGCAGGCTTTGATGATTATGGACACTATTGGTTTTGATGTCTGGAAAAAACAAATTCATCCGGAATACCATACCGATGCTAAAGCCAATCAGTAGGCAACCTGTAACAAAAGTCCAATCTTCGTATATCCACTTTAAATTTAACAACCTGAAAGTGAAAGCAGTTTGCCAAGTTAACCAGATCAGACCCGCAAACACCAAGCCGAGGGGAATGCCCAAAAAGGGAGCAATTTGTAATAAGAAGGACTTACGCTTTACCTGCAAAGTTTGTTGGGCTTCGGCTTCCTTGGGTCCCAGGCTAGTTAAATGTACTTCCGGGTCTATATGCCAATGGCGGGCAATTTGACTTAGACGTTGAATACGATCGCCTAATAAGGGATGGCTATTATTAATTGCAAACCAGTAGCGATATGGATTAACAGCATCCCACATCAGTATAGATTCAAAGGGCAGTTGACCTGCAATACTACCCAAAGAAAGACTCTGTTGATAACCGACTGGTAGGAATAAATTTAAACTTGACAAATGCCAACTAGTTTGATCTGATTTTTGGATATCAACAGAAATACCAATGGCAATTTTGAGTAAGGCGCGAGTCAAAGCATTGGGATTACCAGTAATTTCCGAGGCGAGGCGATCGCTATAATACAGCCGCAACCGCGACAACCATAAACTAATACCAGTCAACAAACACCAAAATCCATAAATCACACTAGCCAAAATGGTTATTGGCTTATACCAAATCCCCTCTGATTTCTTGTTTCCCCAAGTTGATATTTGCTGATATAGCTGATGAATTGGTAATGAAAGCAGCAACACCAGAGACATCACCACAAAATCCCAGTGAGCAATATGTCCTAACTGTGTTGCATAGATAGTAGCAATTTCATCATCTGCCAGTTGCTCTAATAGTCCCTGACTGACCACAATTCGGGCGTTGCGAGCCATATTCCCATAAGTCAGCGCCATTGGTGCTGCTATGGGCAGAATTCGCAGTTTAGGAGATTGCCAGCGACGCTGTTGGCAGTAACGTTGTAGTACCCTAGTTGTTTCGCGACTGTGACTATGTAAGACATCTTTGGACAATTCTCGCTGTCCATAAAAATTTGCTAATAGCCAATCTAGCAACCAGGGTGATAGTCCAATCATTATGAATAAAACTATCAATAAAAATGAGTTAGGGTTGCGGTAGAGAAACTGTAATGGCTGTAGATAAGGTAGTTTGACTAAAGCAAAGTTAATAAATCCCGTAGTCCAATTGAGTATTTCTCGCAGTACCCAAAACACAGCCACGAATGTGCCGACGGCTAGCAACCGCAAGGGAATTAAATTAGGCTTACGCAAAGGCTGCCATACCTTGGCGCGTTTTGCTTGTCGCCAATAAATACTTGATGATGGAGTTTGTGTATAGCTGGTGGAACCGAACAAATTACCTGTTATGCTCACAGGTGCTTCTGCTTTCATGGTGTTTCGATAACCAACAGACGGTATAACCGGATTTTGCCAGTTACCTGATTTCACACCAGATGAATTTTGCCCGTTTGTAGTTTCTGCAACTGTATCCTGTGGTTTGTGTTTTGATGCAGTAGCGGTTTGAGAATTTTCAAAAGCCACAAATCCAGTGGAGGTATTTTTGGGATGAATACTACTTTTTTTGCGTTTTGTCAAGTGAGTAAGAGCAAGTTCAGCCCATTCTTTCACTTGTGTATTTTGGCTTTGGGTGAGAAGTTGACACAGGGCGATCGCCTTGCGAATTTGCCCAGTGCGTGCGTAAGCCATGACTAAACCAACTCGTGCCTGTAAGTTAGCAGTAGAATCTTCTTGACGACTAGCTACAGGTATAAGTTTAGCGATCGCAGTTTGATAATTTCCTTGTTTGAGGGCAACTAAACCGGCCTCCAAAGACAGTTCGCCATCTGAATGCATAGAAATTTTGGCACTCCAATGTCTACTAACTGATCCACGGTGGTATACAAGCGCCAATCTTTAATGCCGTGGACATCAATTGCACCCGGTTAGTCCCATCAAATCAAGTGAATTATTCCTCCACTGGTTGTTGACCAGAATACACCGGGGCGATCGCGCTTAATTTCAACTCTGGATGGTCTCCCTGTAACTGTTGGCAATTCCATTCATTGCGGAAGAGCAAAACTGGCCGTCCCATATTATCTTTGACAGTCGTGGTGTTAAAAATTCGTCCCACTTTATTCAAAGCTTCCCATCCACCTTCCACCCAACGGGCGACACTGTAGGGCAGTAACTCTAATATGGTTTCTACACCATACTCGTTTTGCAACCGAAACTGCACCACTTCAAATTGCAGTTGACCCACCGCAGCCATAATCGGGTCACGTTTGGCTTCATCAGCCGAATACATAATTTGCACTGCACCCTCTTCGCGCAATTCTGAAATCCCTTTTTGAAATTGCTTAAACTTCGAGGGGTTGGGATTTCTCAGAGATGCAAACAGTTCCGGCGAAAAATAGGGAATTCCTTCATATTCCAGCTTCTGCCCTGTGTAGATGGTATCACCAATCGCAAACACACCCGGATTGTTTAAACCAATCACATCGCCAGGATAAGCTGTATCAATCGATTCACGTTCCTGGGCAAAAAGTTTTTGCGGACGAGACAGGCGGACGACTTTGCCAGTGCGTGCATGATTCACTGTCATATCTTTTTCAAACTTTCCTGTGCAAACCCGGATAAATGCCACACGGTCGCGGTGTTTGGGGTCCATATTGGCTTGCAGTTTGAAGACAAACCCCGAAAAATCGGGATATGTGGGGGGAATTTCACCCACGCTGCTATTATGCGCCCCAGGCTTCAGGGCATACTTCAGGAAGTAATTGAGGAATAACTCTACCCCAAAGTTAGTCATGGCGCTGCCAAAAAACACTGGAGTCATTTTTCCTTGATGTACCAAGTCCAAATCCAGTTCTGGTCCAACTCCTTCTAAAAGTTCGAGCTCATCTTTTAATTGGTGGTAAAGCTCATCTTCTAGCAGTTCCGCAATTTTGGCATCACCTAAATCTAAAGTCGTATCGCGGGCTTCTCGGCTACCGTGGGCGCTACGTTCAAATAAGTGAATTTTTTGCTCGTGGCGGTCAAATACACCTTTAAAGCGATCGCCCATCCCAATCGGCCAGTTAACTGCATAGGTTTGTAAACCTAATTCCTGCTCAATTTCATCTAACAGTTCCAGTGCTTCTCTACCCGGACGGTCGAGTTTATTTACAAATGTAAAAATGGGTAAACCTTTTAACTTACAGACTTCAAATAACTTCCGCGTTTGGGGTTCCAAACCTTTAGCCACGTCAATCAGCATCACTGCATTATCTGCGGCTGCTAGAGTGCGATAAGTATCTTCACTAAAATCTTGGTGTCCGGGTGTATCGAGTAAATTGATTTGACAATTTTGGTAGGCGAATTGTAACACCGTCGAGGTAATAGAAATGCCCCGTTGCTGTTCCATGGCCATCCAGTCTGAAGTCGCCTTACGTTGCGCCCTCCGGGCTTTAACTGCCCCAGCTTCGTGAATAGCACCCCCGTACAACAGTAATTTTTCTGTCAGGGTAGTTTTACCCGCGTCAGGGTGAGAAATAATCGCAAAATTGCGACGCTGTTCCACTGCTTGATGCAGTTCAGTCTGAATTTCAGTTGACATAAACTGTATTGTTTTCCTTGTTCCTTAATTTATTTTAATTTTTTCTTATGAAAAAGAATGGGCGATTGCACTACCCGGATGAGTTGTAAAAGCCACCAGCCGCTTAAAAAGTGCAAATGTAAAGAACCTCACCCCCTGCCCCTCTCCTTATTAAGGAGAGGGGAGAGTTTGACTGGTTATTTAATTAACATTTGTTACTGGTGTAACTCCGGCTAAATCTAAAATTGGCGCAATTAAATCTTCCCGCTTCACAGCCATCATATGGACACCCTGACATAATTGGCGGGCAATCTGCACTTGTTCGGCTGCAATTTTCATTCCTTCTTCAAGGGGATCTTTTGCTTGCGCTAATCTATCAATAATGTGCTGGGGAATATTTACACCCGGAACATACCTATTAATAAACTGAGCATTTTTTGCCGATTTCAACAGAAAAATTCCTGCCAAAATTGGTTTTTCATAATTAACGGCTACGGTGTCCATAAATTTTTCTAGCCGCTCAAAATCTGTAATCATCTGACTTTGGAAAAACTGCGCTCCGGCTTCGATTTTGCGTTCAAATCGCTTTTGCAAACCTGACCAACTGTCAGACTGCGGATCTACAGCCGCACCAGCAAATAAATCAGTCTCCCCATCTGGAAGAGGCTTTTCATTATCATCAACGCCCTGATTCAACTTCCTAATTAGTTGCAGCAGTCGCACAGATTCCAAATCAAACACGGCTTTAGCATGGGGGTGATCGCCTACTTTCACCGGGTCGCCAGTCAAAGCTAAAATGTTGCGGATACCCAAAGCATGAGCGCCCATTAAATCAGCTTGTAAACCAATTCTATTGCGATCGCGGCAAGCCATCTGACAAATCGGCTCAATGCCATTTTGTAACAAAATCGCTGACGCTACCAAAGAAGACATCCGCAATACGGCGCGGCTACCATCGGTAATATTGACAGCATGAACCCTCCCCTTAAGGGTCGCCGCCATTGAAATCATGTGTGTGACATCTACCCCTTTGGGGGGTGCTACCTCGGCTGTAACTAAAAATTCGCCTGCTTGCGCGGCTCGACGAAAGGAATTTAAAACTGTGGGATTTTGGGTATCCTGCATAACATTAATGTTTCGGTTTCCTTAAAGGCTATAACGAATTATGGCCAAAAGTGAAACCCTTAAAGGGGAAGAGTGTAGCCCAAAGCAGTTTTTACCTCTGTGAGAGTTTGATTGGCGATCGCCTCAGCTTTTTGCCGTCCTTCCCGCAAAACCGAGTCTAGATAAGCTTTATCTGCCATCACCGCTTGATATTTTTCTTGGATAGGTGTTAGAGCATTAATTGTGGTTTCTGTCAACAAAGGTTTAAATTGTCCCCAACCCATATCTTGACATTCTGCGGCTACCTCGTTCTTCTTCTTTCCAGATAGCAGCATATACAAACTTAACAAATTGTTACACTCTGGACGCTCTGGATCATCGAAGGTCAAACCTCGAACCTGATCAGTTTTACAGCGCTTAATCTTATATTGAATCTGATCTGGTGGATCTAGTAAATTAATCCGGCTTAAATCAGACGGATCAGACTTGGACATTTTGCGTGTACCATCCGCCAAACTCATCACCCTAGCCCCTTCCTTACGAATTAAAGGCTCTGGTAACTTAATCACAGGCTGATCAGGTTTACCAAATTGGTGATTAAATCTGTTCACAATATCCCTTGTCAATTCCAAGTGTTGCTTTTGGTCTTCACCCACTGGCACTTTATCAGCTTGATACAGCAAAATATCAGCAGCCATCAGCACAGGATAGTCCAACAAGCCGACATTCACATTTTCACCCTGCTTAATCGCCTTTTCCTTAAACTGAATCATGTCTTGCAACCAGTTTAAAGGTGTAATGCAATTAAACAACCAAGTAAGTTCACTGTGGGCAGAAACGTGAGATTGCACAAAAATAGTAGAGTGATTTAAATCCAGACCACAAGCCAGATAAAGCGCCACCAGGGTATAGGTATCAGACGCTAACAGTTTGGGGTCATGTGGGACTGTAATCGCGTGCAAATCAGCCACAAAGAGGTAATTATCGTATTCGCTCTGACCTTCTACCCAGTTGCGAATGGCTCCTAAGTAGTTACCCAGATGGTAATTACCCGTTGGTTGAACTCCAGAAAGAATACGCTGCTTGCCCATAAATTTCAACTTAATTTATCTCAAATCCGCTCTCTGTCAAGTGGCGGTTACAAAACTCATTTAATTTTGACACTTTCTCGGACAACTGGCTGTTAAGTGATGATTTTTATCTCAAGCATTTTGGACAGTAAGCTGACGAAAATATATGTTTTTCATTAGTCTAGCCCCTCCTTTGGACGATGAGGTATGCTTGATATATTGTAGACAATATGTCACACTTAGCCAGACGTTAATATCAAACATCCAATGCAAGGAACACAACTTGACCTTTTTCCTCATGAGGATGAGCGTAATCCTATCAAAAAGCAAAAGCAGCCAAAGTTAGGACGTTATCAGCGTATTCAACGCGAACTAGATAAAGATAATTCTGATCAATATAAGACATTTGTTGATATTAGTTCTCCACCAGGTTTATTATCTAAATATACTTTTGTCGATCTATTTTGTGGTGCGGGGGGAATCACACAAGGGTTATCCCAAGCTGGATTTACACCATTAGCTAGTGTAGAAATTAGCCCAATTGCTTCTGCTACTCACAAAAAAAATTTCCCCCAATGTCATCACTTTTGTGGAGATATTGAACAATTTTCTGCCCAAGATTGGCTGCAACAGATTGGCTCACCTGAAGTAAATGTTGTGGTTGGTGGTCCACCATGTCAAGGATTTTCAGTAGCCGGAAAACGTGACCCCAAAGATCCTCGCAATCGGTTATTTTATGAATTTGTGCGTGTTGTTTCAGAAATCCGCCCTTGGTATGTAGTGATGGAAAATGTCCCAGGGATTTTGACAATTCAAAAAGGCAGTGTGAAAACAGCAATTATTGAAGCTTTTAAGTCTATTGGTTATCCTCATATTTCTGTAGCAATTCTGGAATCTGCTGCTTATGGAGTACCGCAGATTCGACCAAGAGCTATTTTTATTGCTAATAGATTTGGAATGCCAAACCCTTATCCTAAATCTCAATTAACCATTGAAGAATACAAACCTATTGAGTCAGCAATTTCTGACTTACCAGAATACACTCCCATACCGGAAATTAACCATGAGTGGACTAAACATTCACCAGAATATATGGAACGTCTGGCTCAAGTTCCCCCTGGTGGTTCCTTATATAAAAAATTTGTAGATGCGTTCAAACGGCAATATACTGGTAAACCAAGTATGACTGTAAAAGAAAATCATGGTGGTACTCATATTCACCCATATTTAAATCGGGTAATTTCAGCACGAGAAATGGCAAGATTGCAAACCTTTCCTGATTCATTTATTTTTGAAGGAACTATGAAAAAAGCTATGTGGCAAATTGGTAATGCAGTCCCACCACGTTTAGCCGAGTGTATTGGTTATGCACTTATTCCTTATTTAAAGGATATTACAATTAATTCCCAAAACTTAGTTAAAGCTAGTATTATTGAGCAGATTGATTAAGATCCCACTTTGTTTTCTTGCCGCAAATTTCACAATATTTACTTTCAGTTTCAATAACAAGTCCAGGTCGCTGTTTATTTCCACGTTGTAATCCTTGAATACCACCCCCACCTGCATACTGATCAGATCCAATTTCTTTTGTTTCATGTCCACGACAATGCCATTTTTGATCTGATAACAAATTAAAGACTTTCAATTGGGTTGGGGCTTTATTCAACTGATGCCGAATTGTTTCTCCGAAATTTTGTTTGTTGTTCACTATATTTTATCTGCTTCTATTTCTAGATTTTCGAGAAGAATAGAAACACTAATCCCTAAGCCATTAGCAAGACTTACCAGAGCAGTCAGGGAAGGGTTTCTGACTCCACGTTCCACGCCGGATATGTATGTCCGGTCTAAGTTAGCACGTAGTCCTAACTCTTCTTGTGAAATCCCCTGTTCTGTTCTGCATTTCCTCACTAGAGAACCCAAAGCACACAGAATCTTTTGTTTCGACTCATTCATGTACCGATTGTGAATCTCTACGGACTATCAGTCTACGGACGATGTGTCACATTAGAGCTGATTGCTGAGAAAATTAAGAAAAAATGCCATAAATAATAAGCACACACATAAATAATCTCCAAAAATGAAATTTATCGGTATTGATTTAGGCTGGAAATCTCAACCAAGCGGCTTATGCTGTTTAGAATTAATAGCAGGAGAACTGCAAATAATAGATTTAGATCGCATAGAATTGATTGCAGATATTCTTGCTTGGATAGATAAAACTGTAGAACCAAACGAACCAGCCATAATTGGTGTAGACGCACCTACCTTGATCCCCAACGCTATCGGGAGTCGTCTCCCCGATAAACTCACTCACAAATACTTTGGTAAATATCACGCCGGCTGCTATCCAGCTAATCAAAAATTACCCTTTGCAGAACGCACAGTCAACTTTGGTTTAGAACTAGAATCGCGTGGATTTGATCATGCACCCACAATTGATCCCCAAAAACTTGGCAGATATCAAATAGAAGTTTTTCCCCATCCAGCCATAGTTAACTTATTCAAATTAGAACGCATTCTTAAATATAAAAAAGGACGCATCAATGAGCGTCGCTTAGAATTAATTAAACTACAAAATTATATTCTCAATATTCTCCCCACCCTAACACCTTCTCTGTGTACTCTGCGCCTCTGTCGTTCGTTTTCCGAAATCCCCACCACAGGCGCAGCACTCAAAGCAGCCGAAGACAAACTAGATAGCTTAATTTGTGCCTATGTAGCAGCCCACTGGTGGTATTGGGCAGAACAACGTAATTTAGTGTTAGGCGATCGCACCACAGGCTATATAGTCATCCCTGGAAAAATGGGGAGTGGGGAGAAGAGGAACGGGAGCAGGGGGCAGGGGGCAGGGGAGAAGAAGAATGGTTGTTAAGTAACCGGAAGTTGAAAATAATTTCTTATTCCCCCTTGCACCCTGCTCCCTGCTCCCCTGCTTCTTCGCTATTCCGCCCAAGCAATCAATCTTGGCTCATAGGGACTAGCTAAGTGTTGGTGCTGCGGTAAAACCCGCAAAGACAAGCCCTGCAAACCAGAAGCAGTATAGGTAATATTACCCGTGTAAATACTCAAGTTTTCTGGATCTTGTCCTTGGTAATCCATGACTACAGGCACAGCATTCGTAATGTCACCATTGGCATCAATCGTACCTTGGTATAATTCCACCCGGACATCATCATTAGTCAAAGTGGCTAAATCAACCTTGGCTTTGACAGCGACGGTTTGGTTCACCTCAATATCCGCACCTGTGGATACATCAATATCTTTGATTTTGATGTTAAACCACTGTTCGCTGAGTTTGGCTTTCCAACTAGCTAATTCCTTCGCTGGGGCGTAATTATCAGCAGTCAGAATTGTAAAGCGATCGCTTGCTGGAAAATAAGCCCGTTGAGCATATTCTCCTACCATCCGGGCTGTATTAAAGAAAGGACAATTCAAGCGAATTGCATCCTTCATTTTGGCAATCCACGACCGGGGTAAACCATCAACATCCTGATGCTCGTAGAATAGAGGCACAACTTCCTTCTCTAACAACTCATACAGAGCGTTGGCTTCTACCTCATCCTGGTAATTAGGATCATCGTAATTCTCACCATGTCCAATTGACCAACCAGTGCGGACATAATCAGCTTCATCCCACCAACCATCAAGAACACTTAAATTCAGCAGTCCATTCATTGCGGCTTTCATCCCGCTAGTACCGGAAGCTTCCCGTGGACGACGTGGTGTATTTAACCAGACATCACAGCCAGCTACCATTAACCGAGCAATGTGAATATCGTAATTAGGCACAAACACGACTTGTTTTTCCAAGTGTTGTTCACGGATAAAGTGATTGATGTCGCGGATTAGTTCTTTCCCTGGGATATCTTTGGGGTGAGCCTTACCAGCAATCACAAACTGCACTTTGCGATCTTTGTTACTCAGCAAAATCTGCTTAATTCTATTCAAATCACGCATCCAGAGGGTAGCGCGTTTGTAGGTAGCAAAACGTCGAGCAAAGCCAATGGTTAAAACGTTGGGATCGAGAACTTCTTGGGCTTGGTCAATTTCCGAGGCTGAAGCACCGCGATCGCGCAAATGCTTAACCAAATGTTCTCTAACATATACAACCATGTCTAAGCGACAGCGTTCGTGATTGCGCCACAATTCCTCATCGGGGATCGCATCCATCCGATCCCATAATGGACTGTCTGGAGCTGCTGATGACCAGTTTGGTCCTAAGTAGCGATCGTACAACTCTTGAGTTGATTTAGCCACACAACTGCGAGCATGAACACCATTGGTAATTGCGGCAATTGGTACTTCTTCCACTGGAACCTTTTTCCACAAACCCTGGAACATCTGGCGTGATACCACACCGTGTAACTGTGCCACACCATTAGAAAATGTCGCCATCTTCAAGGCCAAAACTGCCATACTGAAAGGAGCAGATAAATCACCTGTATTTTCTCGCCCCAGTCCTAAAAATTGCTCTTTAGGCAAGCCAAAGATTTCTGCATAGTAACCCAGGTAATAGGAAATTTTATCGGGAGCGAACAAGTCTATCCCGGCGGGGACTGGGGTGTGGGTAGTGAAGATATTGCTAGAAGCTACCACCTGTTTGGCTTGCTTATAACTCAATCCTGCTTCTTGAATTAAGATGCGGATGCGCTCTAAAGCCGAGAATGCCGCATGGCCTTCATTCATGTGGTAAGCCGTGACATCATAACCCAGTGCTTTCAACATCTGGACACCACCGATCCCCAGCATAATTTCCTGGTGGATTCGCATATCGATGTCGCCACCATACAGTTGATCTGTGATGTCGTGGTCGTAAGGGTTATTGGGTTCAATGTTGGTATCCAGCATATAAAGTGGCACCATTCCCACCTGTACGCGCCATACTCTGGCGTAAACTTTGCGTCCTGGGTAATCTACCGCAATCCGCAATTCTGAACCATCAGGATTACGCTCTAGATGCAAGGGCATATTATAGAAATCGTTCATGGGGTAGCGTTCTTGCTGCCAACCATCTGCATTCAGGTATTGAGCAAAGTACCCTTGTTGATACAATAACCCCACACCAACCAGAGGTAAACCCAAGTCGCTAGCAGATTTGAGGTGATCCCCCGCTAAAACACCCAAACCACCTGAATAGACAGGTAAACAATCTACAAGTCCGAATTCAGCCGAAAAATAGGCGTAGCATTCTTTTGGCTTTTGGCTGCGTTGTTTCTGATACCAGGTGCGTTCGTGTAAGTATTCTTCTAACTGGCGAGCCGCCCGATCCATTTGTGCTAGAAAGCCTTCATCTTCCACAACTTCCAACAGCCGCTCTTGACTGATTGTACCCAGCATTAAGACCGGGTTGTGGCGGCTAGACTCCCATAAATCGGTGTCTAAACGACGAAATAAATCTTTGCTCTCAACGTTCCAATCCCAGTGCAAGTTATATGCTAGTTGTCGCAAGGGTTCAAGTCGAGATGGTAAGGAAGGGGAAACGTTAAATGTGCGAATTGGCTGCATAGGTTGGTAAAACTCCAGGTTTAATATTGGCTATTGTTTACGTATGTATTACTGTCTCTATCCAATGTGGCCAATTCTGTTTACGGTGTCTGTAAAATGGCGATGACTTTGTTCAGCATTGAGAGTTATTCTTTCCATCGCTGATAAAGTTTACACTAAGGGCACTTCTAAGTCTATGGATTACCCTCCAATATGTACTTAGTATATTAAAATTTAGGATATTAAAATTTAACAATCATTTTGAATATTTGTATTATTTGCTACAAAATTTACTCAAACAGATAAATTATAACAGTATTTATCCGCTTCTAGTCTCTCAAATCAAAAGCATGAGGAAAGAAGTGAGTTGGTTACAGGCGATCGCTGGACGAAGAAAAATTAAATAAATAAATATCAATTATATCTATATTCAAGAGTTTTTGGAGATATACTTACGTTTGGCAAAGAGTGTCAACAACCACCATATATCCCTGTCAAATACTCAAGGCATCTAAATCTTCCCAATCATAGCTTTTTTGAAGTATCAGCTGTATTTGGTTTTGAAATGTAATACTCACATAGACCGCAGTGAAAGCTGGTTGCACAATTTCGTTAATTCAAACCTTCTTTTCCCTAAATTATGTGAGTCTTGTTTTGTGATATAAAGTCATATTAATTTGCATAGCATCCGGATATATAGGTCTAAAGCATGAAATAAAATATTGTTGCTGCTAATGCACCTAATTGTCCAGTATTTGAGGAAATTGCTGTCACTAATTTAACATTTTTTGGCAATTGTATTTAACCGCAGTATCGTTGCTTGATAGTATAGTCAATTAAAAGCCGTACCTAAAAGAAAACTTACTATATCAGTTATGTCTGGGGTAAAATAGCTAACCCCAGTTGTAATTTATTGACATTATTTCAAATACATTTTTTTTTAAATCAGGACTTACGCAAAAACCCTCTCAAACCCTTATTCCTCTGTGTCCTCTGCGTCTGGTGTGGTTCGTTATTCCGTAATTTGTGCGTAAGTCCTATAAATGTGCCGTGATTACTTCTTGCAATATATATAGTAAATGTGAGAACGTGCAATATATTAACTTAAAAAAGGTGTTTTTTATCTAGGTATAAAAATAGTTATTAGTAATTTTTACGTAAAGTCTAATGTTGTTTTAATTCTGAAGAAACATGGTTCCGTCAAATTGGCAAGAACTTATTTATTAAGAGTGGTTCAATCTAAAAAAACGTGTTAATATTAAGAACAAATATCACAAAAAATCATTAATGTAATTATAATTGTGATCTGGTTGCCTATAACTCATCGGTCTGCAACATGATTAGCGCAGCATACTCTAGAAATTCGTTGCAAGAAAGTCGTCATCGCAATCGTGGAAGCGCTTATTTGTTTGCACCGATGCTGAATTTTAATGTGATGGCTGAAGTCGGTGATACTCCACCCTAAGTTTGATGGGCTTGTGTAAGAACACTAATAAAAATTCAAGGTGAATTACATTTGAATGTGTGGGTAAATTTATTTACCAAATTTGAGATCACCTAGTACACCAGTAAAAATGTAATTGCGTTGAAACAAGCTTGTTGAAGTTGGTTGTTGACAGAAAGCCGTTTCAAGGCGAAAAATTAGATAACAGTAGTATATATATCGATTCAAATTCGCCAAAAAAGTACAATTGGCATATTTGACAACAACCAATTACCTAATTTAATACGTTGATGCTTGGCGCTGTAAATCACTGCGTATTCCTGTAGTAATCAGTCTAGTAAATAGCATAATTTTTACTTAACTGATACAAAAAAATAGGGAAAAAGTTTGAATGCTCCAAAGCCTTATTGTGCCGGAAAATCGAGTCACTGTTTCCCATGCTAATCAATCTGTCAAGATTTGGGTGGGATAATTCCTAAATTAGTCAAATTCAGGAAATAGGTTTCTATTTGCTTAGGAGACTAACTAATAATTAGGGAAATGTTTTGTATACCTGAACATCAAATTCATGAAGTTAATAATATCAGTATAAGTGCTACTACCAGAACACAGGATACATTTTCCATAAGCCTTCAATAGTTGTTTCAAGAACACTCAATAGCAGAGATATTTAATCATGAATAACAAACGATATGCGTCAAAATGGCAGCGATTACAAGAATTATTAATCACTACGTTGTTAGGAGATATTCCCACAATTGCCCTTGGTTCTAAACTGCGAAATCTGGTATATCCTCAGATTTTTTCTCGGATGGGTAGACAAATTTATATTCAAAACGGCGTGGAATTTTTGGGAGCTTCTGCCATTGAGATGGGGAATGGGGTACATATTTTTAAAGGTGTCCGCATGGATGGCCAAGGACACCCAAATAATAAAATTTATTTAGGCAATGGAGTAGCCATTGAGCGCTACGTTGATATTGGGTGTTTGGATGACACTTGCATATCCATTGATGATGAAACTTTTATTGCTCCTGATGTCTGTATTGCTGGGCCGGGAAACATCAGAATTGGTAAGCATTGTATGATAGCAGCCCATTCAGGAATATATGCCAATAGCCACAAATTTACAGATACAACAAAACCCATAAGACACCAAGGAGTGACTCGTAAGGGAATCGTGATTGAAGATGACTGTTGGCTAGGGCATGGGGTAACAGTGTTAGATGGTGTTACTATCGGTAAAGGCAGTGTGATTGGCGCAGGATCAGTTGTCAATAAAGATATTCCCCCTTACTCTGTGGCCGTAGGTGCGCCTGTACGAGTCATCAAAAGCCGAGGGAGCAAGGATTTGGTAGCATCAGCGTAGTAACTGTCTGATTGATGGGCAATGGTCTGGGTTGCGGTTGGGCGAGGAAAGATGGCAGACTGTGGAGAGCAAAAATAGCCCTGTCTGAAAACGGGAAACTTCCGTTGAGAGTAAACGTCTCTAGAGTAACGAGCAAAAAACATCTGAGGGGCATTGACAAGATTCATCTCAAAAAGGGACGAGATTTCGGTAATATAAAGTAGCTATATTTTCTGTATAGCAGATACTTAAAGAGCAAGTTTTTTCTCACACCCTTTGGAGATATTTCTATGGTGACTTTAAAAATCGCTGTTTATATTGTTGTTGCTACCTTCGTGGCTATCTTCGTCTTCGGATTTTTGTCAAACGATCCAGCTCGTAACCCCGGACGGCGGGACTCAGAATAGGATTACGATAAATTATCCACAACTGCCGGAAGACGGAAAACACCAAATCTCCTTCTCTTGGCAGCTTGCTATATTTAGGCAAAAAGCAAATGTCGGAAGGCGAAAGGTGTAATTCATCCTTCCGGCTATCAATTGGCTATTTGTTAGCTTGATTTGCCCTGATATGCTTCATCCAATTCCGCCACCAGCAACGCTTTCCATTGTCGAACCAGTACCATCGGCAAATTCTAGTCTCTATGCTAGGGATTCTCAGTTTCCCTCAGTTGTCACCAATCAGACTGATACTCAAGGCGACAAAAAAAAATCCCCGCCACTACAAAGAATTCCACAGATATCAAATGTGGGAGATGCTGAACCTGCTTTGGGTTTGTCAACACCCATCAACTCCACTAGGGATAACTTATCTGCTCAAACTCTAGCCACACCGAATACACCAAAAACCTTCCCGCCAGAATTTTCTCCTTTTACGGCCTCTAAGAGTGCTGCAAATTTGGGTAAATCCCAAACAGTTGGTTATTCCGGACAGCAGTTTGATGCGCCCACCACTACACCCAAGGCGCAAGTCGCAGCAGAAAAAGCAACTCCACAAGAGCCGGAAAGCAATATTCCTGTACAACAATTTCCCGATAGTATCAATATTTCTGTTGATCAACCCAATTATGTACCGAGTTCTCAACCAGTACAAAATACTCTAGAGTTTAAATCTCGTAACCGTAGCAACGAAACCTCTACGCCCTCAACTATAGAATTCAAATCACCTACCCCACAAGCTCAACAGCCTACACCTACGCCGCCAGCGAGACAGAGGACGATAGAAGTGATCTCTGATCGGCAGGAGTATGATGAACAACGGCGAATTATCACGGCGGAAGGTAATGTAGTGGTGCGATTTGATGGTTCTGTGGTGGATGCCGATCGCCTGCAAGTAAATTTAGATAATTTAATTGCTGTGGGTTCAGGTAATGTGGCCTTAACACGAGGGGATCAAGTATTGCGGGGAGAACGCTTTAACTATAATTTCATCCAAGACAACGGAGAAATCGAAAACGCCAGTGGGGAAATCTTCGTACCCTCAGCCCAAAGAGATTTAGCTTTTTCATCCACCGATGTTACACCAAGTGCAATTCAGCCTCCCCTGAGCGATGCTGTCAGAAGAAATCAGCCTCTTTCTGGAATCAGCAGCCCCGGTGGTATTAACTTTACATTAGGCGGTATTAACTTTACATTAGGTGGTACACAAGCGAGTAATTTACCCCAACTAGAAACAGGGGGTAAAGTTAGGCGATTGCGGTTTGAAGCTAAACGCATTGAGTTTTATCCAAGAGGCTGGCAAGGTTCGGATGTGCGGATTACTAACGACCCGTTTTCACCCCCAGAATTAGAGTTACGAGCCTCTCAAGTGACTTCCAAACGGGAGTCCCCTTTAGTAGAAACCATCACTACACGGGGACAGCGTTTAGTCTTTGACCAAAAAGTATCCTTACCAATTCCCGTAGATCGACAGACCATTGACCGTTTTGAACGGGAGGCTTCACCATTTATCGTTTCCCCCGGCTTTGATGGGGATAAACGGGGTGGTTTTTTTGTGGAGCGAAGTTTCACACCAGTCGATACCGAGGAGACTCGTTGGAGAATCACGCCCCAATTATTTGTGCAAAGAGCCTTACAAGAAGGCACAGATGATTTAGCCGGCTTATTTGGTGTGAAAACGAATTACAATGCAGTTTTAAACCCACGGGCAAAAATTGAAGGTTCTGGAGAATTAACCAGTCTTGACTTAAACAAAGTAGAAGACAATTTGCGGGGGAGTTTGCGAATGCGCCAGGAATTAGGCGATCGCAATCCCCACATATTAAATTTAGAATATAGCTATCGCGATCGCTTGTATAACGGTACTCTCGGTTTTCAAACTGTCCAGAGTAGTATTGGTGGTCTCATTAGCTCTCCTGTGATTACTTTAGGCAATACTGGCATTAACCTCAACTATCAGGCAGGTGTACAATATATCAATGCCAATACTGACCGCCTAGACTTATTAGAAGCAAACCGCACAAATGATCGAATTGCTCTCGGTCGCTTACAAGGAAGTGCTAGCCTCAGTAAGGGCTTTTTACTATGGCAGGGTAAACCATTACCACCTACCCCCACAGAGGGATTAAAATACACAGCAAACCCTGTAGTTCCTTACGTACAGACAATTGCCAGTGTCACAGGTACAAGCAGTTATTACACTAATAACGAAAATCAAAGTACCCTCACTGGTACAGTCGGCTTACTAGGGCAATTTGGTAATTTTTCTCGCCCCTATTTAGACTATACCGCCTTTAATGTCACTTATTCTCAAGGTTTAAATAGCGGTTTATCACCCTTTTTGTTTGACCGTTCCGTTGATAATAAAGTGCTAGGTGCTGGAATCTCACAGCAAATTTATGGGCCATTTCGTTTAGGCTTTCAAACAGCAGTTAACTTGGACACTGGTAAAGAAACTAGCACCGATTATATTTTAGAATATAGCCGCCGTACCTATGGAATCAGTTTGCGTTATAACCCAGTATTGGAATTAGGCGGTTTCAGCATCCGCATTAGTGACTTTAACTGGACTGGTGGTACAGATCCATTTTCTGGGAGAGAAGTTAAGCCTGTTGTGGATGGTGTGCAACAGAATAATTGAGGGGCAAAATTACTGTGAATGTTGTCCCAACACCAACTTGACTGGTAAAACTGATTTCACCTTGGTGAGCTTCAACGCACCTTTTAACAATCAATAACCCTAGTCCTGTACCCTGAATTGATTGCACATTGGAAGCGCGATAAAATGATTCAAACAGTCGCTTTTGATCTACTTCAGGAATGCCAATTCCTTGGTCTTGAACCCGCAAGATTACAATTTGTTCTCTGTAATCACAGTTTAAATCTACATGAATATTTTGATTTTGAGGAGAATACTTAACGGCGTTAGAAAGTAAATTAATCAATATGTAATTTAAGAGTTTTTCATCTATCAAAGCATCTGTGCATTTACTATGACAGGTAAATATAATTTCATGTCCACCATTGGTAACAAGAGAAAATTCTGCAATCACTTCTCTACAGAGTTGCTCCAAGTTTATTATATCAGGATGGCATTCAACTTTTCCTACATCTGACCTCCCCATGAACAAGACATCTTCCATTAATTGTTTCATGGATTCGACAGCACCTTTTATTCGTTTTAAGTAGGTGGTTTTTTTGGTTGCTGTTAAACTATCTCCTTGGATTTCTATGAGTTCTACTGCTGTTTGGATGACAGTCAGGGGATTACGAAAATCATGAGAAACTGTAGATATAAATAGGGATTTAAGATGATTGAGTTCGCGCTCTTGATTCAAGGCTCGCTCTAGAAATTCTGTTTGACGACGTTCACTGAGATCCCAGAAAACAACCACGACACCATCTATCTGATTAGGTCGTCGCATTATGGGTGAAGCACTATCCCCAATGGGAACTTTTTTGCCATCTTTGGTAATCAGAGATGTGAATTCCCCTAAATAAACAACTTTTTGATCTCTGAGGACTTTTAGGACTGGGTTTTCTAGTGCAGCTTCTGTAATTTCATCGACAATATTAAAAATTATTGTTATGTCTTTTCCCTGAGCATCTGCTTGTTTCCAGCCAGTCAGCAATTCAGCCGCAGGATTCATGAATGTTACTTTTGCTTGCTCATTGGTAGCAATTACAGCATCGCTCATTGAGTTTAAAAGCGTGGCTAATTTATCTCGATTCTCTCGCAGATCCTGTTCTAGTTGGTGTTTTAATAAACCGATTTCAACAGCTATTCTTAAATCTTTAGAAGTAAATGGTTTAACTACATATCCAAAGGGTTGAGTGAGTTTTGCACGTTGTAAAGTCTTGTCGTCACCATAAGCTGTGAGGAAAATTACGGGAATATCTAACTGCTCACGAATACTAGCAGCAGCTGTAATCCCATCCATATTACCTTTGAGGATAATATCCATTAAAACCAGTTGTGGCTTAGTTTCTAATGCTTTGGCGATCGCCACCTCTCCCGAAGACGCTTTACCTGTAACCGTGTACCCTAACTGATTAAGTTGATTGGCAATGGTTCTGGCTACAATCACTTCATCTTCAACGACTAAAATTCTCACTTTATCCATTAGAAATTTATTGATGCAATGTTAAATTGGGAAATTGGATTTTAAATACTGTGCCATGATCACGTTCTACATTAATGCTGCCTTCTAGTTGTTCTGTCACCAAGTCATAAACTAATGAGAGGCCTAAAGAATCAGTACTACTCCAATCTAAGTTATCTGGTAACCCAACGCCATTATCTTGAATAAGCATCTCAATGTCGTTATCAATATTACGTAACTCAATAGTAATTTTACCTTTTTTTTGACCAGGAAAAGCGTGTTTGAGAGAATTTGATAATAATTCATTGATCACCAGCCCACAGCCGATAGCTTGATCAATATCCAAATTTACTGCATCTATATTAGTTTCTAGGGAAATCTTCCCTGGTTCTATTTGATAAGAAATTAGGATACTGGTGACTAGATTTTGTACATAGTCAACAACATCCAGTTTACCGATATTGGGTGAAATGTATAAGTTCTTGTGAATCAGAGAAATGGAGTCAATGCGGTTTTGGCTATCTTGGAAGACTCGGCTGATTTCTGGATCTTTGAGGGTTTGAGACTGGAGTTGTAAGAGACTTGATACAATTTGTAAGTTATTTTTGACGCGATGATGAACTTCTTTTAATAGAACTTCTTTTTCTACTAATGCAGCTCTTAAGTTCATTTCGGCTTTTTGTCTCTCAGCCAATTCATTCTGAGCTTGTTGAAATATGCTTGATTGTTGAATAGCGATCGCAATTTGCACTGTCAGTTGATCCAGCAAATCCAATTGATGATCTTCCCAATTGCGCTGACTAGAGCATTGGTGCGCCACCAACAAACCCCACAAACATGAGCCAGTATTTTCTTCATCTATTTTGAGCAGAATCGGCACAACTAAATTAGCTTGAACTTCAAACTGTTCTAATAAGTGAAGATGACAATCAGTCAATCCAGCTTCGTAAATATTAGCGATCGCCCGCTTGCGTCCTTGGTGATACTCTACACCTCCACCCGTCTGAAAACAGGTATCTTCAATTTTTACCCCTAACGCCACTGTCCATCCTTGTCCCACAGATTCGGCGACAATAGTACCGCTCATATCTGGGGCGAACTGATAAACTACAACTCGATCAACCCTGAGTAAATTCCGCACTTCTTCAACTGTCGTATTCAGAATCTCTTGTAGATTTAAAGATTGTCGAATTCGTTGAGCTACAGTTCGCATCAATTGTTCACGTTCAGCCTGAGCTTTAAAAGCTAGTTCAGCTTGCTTGCGTTCTGTAATGTCGGAGAACACAGCTAATATTGCCGATTCACCATTAAAATTTAAATATTGAAGTGATGCGATCGCCCAGAAATAACTTCCGTCGGCTCTCTTAAGTAAAAGTTCATAATTTTGCACTGAGTCATGTTGGATAAGCGCTGCTAAAATTGCTTTTCTCTGAGTCGGATCATAGTATAAATCTGAAACTGAACGATTAGCTAAATCCTCTGACAAACAACCAAATGTTTGGAGCAATTCTGGATTAGCATATAAAATTAACCCGTCAGATAAGCGTGAAATAATTAATGGCACAGGAATGGCTTGGGAAATTGCTCTAAACCTAGCTTCATTTTCCTGAATATTCTTATCTATTTTTTTAGCTCCTTTATATTTCGGGTTTATTGTATTTTTTATGTTATACTAAAAACCCAGGAGACAGGTAACAGTAAAAATTTTTTAGTTTTCTAGGTTTTTAATAATAGTAATAATCATTCTCCTTTCCTCTTTTAAGTTAAGAATCATTTCTATAGGAATTCGGTTTGATTTATGAATCTTTCGTAGAGGCAGGGAACAGGGAACACCGAAAGAAGGGTTTCAGTATGTACTGGGTCTTGTTCAATAATCAAATAGGAGTCCTATATATCTTTTTCTGAGCATAATCCTACTCGCCCTGATAAAATTAAGTGAGTTTCTAATTTATTCAGGACTTACGCAATAATTGCCAAAAATCTTGATTTATCGTTCGCTCTGAGTTCTCGTGATCAAAACGTGAATATTTTCCTCTATCTTACCCCCTTTTTTTTCCTTAACCGAGCAGTATTGAAAATTGTCCTATTCCCTACAGTTAATTAAATCGCACTGTAACCACCATCTACCATTAAAATTGTACCTGTAACATAGGCCGCAGCTTCAGAAGCTAGGAAAATTACTGGACCAACTAATTCTTGTGGTTCACCTCTTCTTTTCATGGGAATAACTCTTTTTAAATGTTCTTGATCTTGTTCTGAAGGTAAACGGAATTGTTCTGTTCCTTCCATAATATTATTGATATATCCAGGGGCAAAAGCATTCACACGAATGTTATAATTTGCCCATTCTACAGCAAGGGATTTAACTAACTGATTTACACCCCCTTTAGCCGCAGTATAAGCCGCAGAATCAGCAATCCCAATCACACCTGCTATGGAGGAGTTCATAATAATTGAACCACCTGTACCTTGTGCAATCATTTGTTTAGCTGCTAACTGAACACAATTAAAATACCCCTTCAAATCAACATTAATAATTGCATCCCATTCATCTTCTTCTAAAGCAATTAAAGGTTTGAGAATATCAATTCCCGCATTACAAACCAAAATATCTAAACGGTTGTAATAATTAACAGTTTGTTGAATTAAATTTTGGCAATCTCCACGCTTAGTTACATCAGTATGAAATGCTACGGCTTCTCCACCAGCATCTTGAATGATTTCCACTGTTGCTTCTGCTTCAGCCTGTTTAATATCGGCAACTACTACTTTTACACCTGCATCGGCTAATCCTTGGGCGATCGCTTTGCCAATTCCCCTAGCTGCACCTGTAATAATAGCTACTTTACCCGTTAAATCAAAAAGGTCATTTTTCATTGCTTTTCCTTGTAAAGGATACATTATTTTCTACTTCTAGAAAGCGGCTATAAATCTTGATATAACTTAAAAAGTTTTTCACTAATGCGCTCCCAAGTAAAATTTTCTACAACTTTTTGTCTACCGGCTTTACCCATTTCTTGACAGAGATTTTCATCTTTCAATAAACACAAAATCGCCTCCGCTAAAGCATGAGAATTACCCCTTTCAACCAACAAACCGGTTTTTCCTTCATCTACTAATTCTGGGAAAGCACCCCCATCAGTTGCAATCACGGGTAACTCCACAGACATAGCTTCTACAATTGGCATTCCAAATGGTTCATTCCACACAGATGGAAATATAAAAATATCTGTTTCTTGATAATATTTAATTAAATCTTGGTAATTAACTGCTCCCAAAAAAGATACGGAATTAGCAGCAGTGGGAGAAATTATATTTTTTAATTGTGATAAATATTTACCTTGATCAATACGAATTCTATCAGTTACATAATTGCTACACCCAATTACTAGATCAGCTTGATTAACTTGCTTTTCCATCATTGCCTGATCGTAATAGCTTAACCACTCAGTCTGTGCGTGTAAAACAATTTTGGCTTGAGGATTAAAAAAGCGCACTAAACTAACAGTTTGTGAAACAGCAATAATATGTACAATTTCACATTTTTTAGCTTTTAAATTCCTAGCAACTTGCCAGTAAAACCCGAAATAATAGAGAATAGAATGACAGAAAGGACGTAGAGAATGAGAAATTTTCCATTCATCCAATTTTTCTAAAATAGTAGATATGATTTTATCTGGGCAAAATTCAGGTATTCCCCGATAAGTAATACCATCCTCAGAGTATTCTAACTCCAGGGAGTGGGGAACTTTAGAACCATAGAATAGAACTTCATTATTAGCAGCAGCTAAACGCAGTCCTAATTGATAAGCAATTATGGCTAATGAACCAATCTTGGGAGGTTCAGCATAACCAAATGGATAACTAAAAAAAGCAATTTTCATTTTTTTATCTCCTGAGATATTAATTTACTGTTGTGCTAACATTGCTTGCACTTGTTCCGGTGAAAGTTGAGAAATTTCTTGGATAGTTCTCGAAATTTCATCAATAATTTGTTCTCCACCTACTAATTCTCCCAGTACAGTTGCTAATTCTCCGATAGTGGGATAATTAAACAAATGACGGACAGTAATATCTAATTCGTAAGTTTTATGAATCTGACCAATTAATTGTATGGCTTTGAGCGAATGTCCTCCTAAATAAAAGAAATTATCATCTATTCCTATACGTTCTATTCCTAACACTTCTGACCAAATTTCTGCTAATAATTCCTGGGTTGGATTTTGTGGTGCGATGTAGTTTTGATTTAACTCTGGTCTGTCATGATTAGGAATTGGTAAAACTTTGCGGTTAACTTTGCCATTGGGACTCAAAGGAAAAGATTCCATTTGTACAAATGCGGAAGGAATCATATAATCTGGCAATTGTGCAGCTAAGAATTTTCTCAACTCTGAAGCAGTAACCGTTTGTCCAACTACAGGAATAAAATACGCCGCTAGAAATTTTTCTTTAGCATTTTCTCCATGAGTAGTGGTAACTGCTTGGCTAATTTGAGGATGTTTACTTAAAATTGCTTCTAATTCACCTAAATCAACCCGATAACCGCGAATTTTTACCACATCATCTATTCGTCCTAAAAACTCAATATTTCCATCTGGTAAATATCTGACTAAATCTCCAGTTTTGTACAGACGATGATAGGGAAATTGACCAAAAGGATTAGAGATAAATTTCTCATTTGTTAACTCTGAACGGTTAAAATATCCTCTGGCTAAACCATAACCACTAACGTATAATTCTCCTACAATTCCTACGGGTACAGGTTGCAAATTCTTGTCCAAAATATAAACTTTGACATTGACAGCCGCTTGACCAATTGGTGCATAAATTGGCCATTTTTCTGGATTTTGGTCAAATGCGTAAGCTGTGACTAAATCTGCTTCTGTTGGTCCATAGAAATTATACAAACGACAATTTGGCAACTGTTTAAATAACTCTATCATTGGTTGAGTAATTTGTAATTGTTCACCGGCCGCACAAATTTCTCGTAAATTTTGTAAAAGTTCTGGTTGTTGTCCATAAACTTCCGCTAATTGTTGTAATAAACTCACAGGAAGAATGACTTTTTGAATAGGATGATTTGCCCATAATTGCACTAACTTATCTAAATCTAAACGGGTTTCTTCAGGAATCATGTAGAGAGTTCCACCAGTACCCCAAGCGGCGGCTATTTCGTGATAACTGACATCAAAACTCAACGGTGCAAATTGTAAAACACCTACACCACAAGCCATTTTTGCTAAGTGATGTTCAATTAAATTTGTAATGGAATAATGAGGAACTGCAATTCCTTTGGGTTTACCTGTAGAACCGGAACTATAAACTATATAGGCTAAGTTTTCTGATGTAATTTGAGTAGTTGGGTTAGTTTTTGATTCTAAACTAATTTCTGTCCATTCCTGTTCTAAAATCAACCGATGATGAGGAAAATCACATTTTAATAAAGCTTGTAAATTTGTTTGAGTAATCAGAACAGGGACTTGAGTATCTTGTAAAATTAACTCTAACCTTTCTGGGGGATAGCTAGGATCAAGAGGTACACAAACGCCACCAGCTTTGAGAATTGCTAAAATAGCGATCGCTACTTCTAAACCTCTCTCTAAACACAAACCTACAGGTACATCTGCACCTACTCCTAATTTTTGCAAATAATGAGCTAATTGATTTGCGCGATCGCTCAATTCCTGATAAGTTAATTGTTGTTGATTAAATACCAAAGCTACAGCATCAGGTGTTTTTTCTGCTTGTTTAATAACTAATTCATGTAGACTCGCTGACAGAGGATTTTCTGCTTCCGTTTGATTCCAATCTCTGAGTATTAATCTCTCTTCTTCCGAAGTTAACAGTGGTAACTCTCCGGGTAAACCATGAGGATTAGCCGTAATTCCCAGTAAAATAGTTTGCAGATGACCGGCTATTCTCTTGATGGTATCTTCAGAAAAGCGATCGCTGGCATAAATCAATGTTAGCTGCAATTCCTCTTCAGGAATCACCATCAAGGTCAAAGGATAATCAGCGTTTCCAGTATCTCTCGTTGAACCAATTTGTAAATCATCAATTCCTGACAGTTCTTTATAAACTGGTAAATTTTCAAACACCACAAAACTTTCAAATAGAGATTCACCAGGCTGCAAATCGCTCCAGGCTTGAATTTCTACCAGTGGACTATATGCGTATTCTTCCCGTTCAAGTTGCTTTTCTTGTAGCTGTTTTAACCAGGGTAATATTTCTGTGTGGGGAAGTTGCGATCGCACAGGTAAAGTATTCACAAACAACCCTACCATTGATTGTACACCCGATAAAGTCGCAGGACGACCCGCCACAGTTGCACCAAAAACTACATCAGACTCCCCACTATAACGACTTAATAATATTCCCCAAGCAGCTTGTACTAAAGTGAAAACCGTTAAATAATTTGTTTGAGCAAAATTCCTGATAGTTGCTGTTGCTTCTTTAGATAGAGAAAAATATTGATGATCATAAGTTTTACTGGGATTTTCATTTTTTCCTTTCACCTTATCCACAACTAGAGGTGTAGGTGAACTAAACCCTTGTAAAGTTTTTCGCCAATATTTCTCAGCTTCTCCTAAATCTTGCTGTTGCAACCAAGCAATATAATCTCGATAAGGACGAGGAGTTACTAAATTCAACTCTTCACCCTTACATATCGCCTGATAAAACAGCCAAACCTCCTGTTCTAATACCGATAAACTCCAACCATCAGCCAGAATATGATGCACACTAAAAATAAAATCATAACTCTCATCAGTCATTCTGATCAGAGTAAATCGCAATAAAGGAGCTTTATCCAGTGCAAAATATTTCTCACGGTCAGATTGACGAAAACTATCTAATTGACTCTTTTTTTCTTCAGAAGATAAAGATCGCCAATCTAAATTTACCCAAGGAACATTAACTTGTTTTTGTACTACTTGTAAAGGTTGTTTGCGGTTTTTCCACACAAACACAGTCCGCAAAGCTGGATGCCGTTCTATTACCTTGCGCCAAGCTTGCTCAAAAGCTAATATATCTAAATTACCTTTTAAACTAATGGAAATTTGTGATAAATAAGCCTTGGATTCAGGATTATATAAACTATGAAACAACATCCCCTGCTGCATTGGTGACAAGGGATAAATAGCTTCAATATTTTTGTTACTCGCCTTTTGTGCAACTACCATTGACCCTTACCCAACCTGTTGACTTATGGATTATGTACAGACACTAAATTTACTACTCATCAGCAAATATATCATTTAAAGGAAGCCATAGAGCCTTTATTAAAAAGCAGAAACAGATAATCCTCCATCTATAGAAATTGTCACCCCAGTAATGTAACTAGCACATTCTGAAGCTAAGAATACTACTAAATTGGCTACTTCATCAGATGAACCCAAACGACCAACAGGAATTTTACCAGCAATGCGAGATTTAATTACATCAACTGATTGATTTTCCTCCTGTGCAGCAATTTCTAAATACTGGCGATGTCTAGGTGTGTCAATTAAACCAGGATTAACTGTAGTCATCAAAACGTTAAATTTGGCAGTTTGACTAGAAACTGATTTTGTGAAATTCATTAAAGCCGCATTAGCCACACCTGATTTAATTAACCTTGGTGAAGGTTCTTTTCCCGATGTCCCCACAATATTAATAATCCTCCCCCAATTTTGATTTTTCATCCCTGGTAAAACTAAATTAGTCATGCGGATATAACCCATTAATTTAGCTTCAAATACCAGCCGCCAATCATCATCAGATAATGTTTCTACTGCATCACTAGCAAAGGACGCACCTTCAGAATTATTGATTAAAATATCAATTTTTCCAAATTTATTTAAAGCGGCATTTACTAAATTTTGGGAATCCTCAGCTTTGTGAACATCAGCTACTAAACTCAATATTTCTAAATTGGCATTTTCTTGAATTAGTAATCTTTCAGTTTGTTGAATTTTTTCTAATCCACGTCCACAAATAACTAATTTACATCCTTCCTGTGCTAGTGTTTGAGCTACAGCTAGACCTATACCAGCACTCGCTCCTGTCACTAAAGCAACTTTTCCTTTTAATCCTAAATCCATGAAATAAGCCTCTATGCAGCAGTTTAAGGATGGTGTGGTAGCAAAATTTTAATTAATGTGACTGGTTCCGATGTTGAATTGTAACCTGAATGAGTTACATTAACAGGAGCATAATAAATTTCACTTTTTTTGACTAGTTGTTGTTCTCCTCCTACATTAATCACCATTTGACCATTCAGAATAATGCCTATTTCTTCACTATCAGATTGCTGAGTGGGGATTTTTTCACCAGGGGGAATTTGCAAGATCATAGTTTTAAACCAAGAACCCACTGCTAACTGAATAGGTAAATTGGTAACTTCATCCTTGTCGGGTTTGAGGTCAAAAAAATCCGCTTCCTGACCCGATAAATTAGTGAGTCGTTTGACATCGAAACAAAAGATAGATTCCCCAGAATAATTAATTGAACCATGAGGAACATTAGCTCCAGCAGTATAGACTTGTTGTAATGGTTGCAAAAATTCTTTTTTACCATTAACATTCATTTCCAAATTACCAGAAATTACCATTCCCATTTGACTTTCTGGATGTTGATGTAGTGCAAATCTAGCACCCGGAGCAATGTAGGCAAATTGAAAAACAATGTCTTGGCACTGAAAAGCCGCTAAATCTACATCACTAACTTTGATGTTTTGATGTTGGGGAAAAAATTTAGACATGAACTAAATAGGTTTTTTATAAAAAATAGACCAACTCATGGGTATTGTCCCATAAATTGCCACAAATTCTAAATCATAGGATTGCCGTGCTTTGTCATTGGTGATAGCTAAGTCAGCTAAACCTTGATGTACTTGTTGAGCAGCCGCACTGGTAGAGTTGGCTAATTCTACGGTAATTTCTTGTTGATTATATCCAGTCGGTAAAAGTTGTGATAGTAAGGGTAATGGTGCAGGATGAGTGACAATCTTACTACCAATAAATTTGACTTCTTGATCTTTTTTCTTAGCTAATCCATAAACAGGAGTTGGATAGACAAATATAAAACCTAAATCAAAGTTAGGTTCCATATAAAACTCGTTAATCTTATCGTAAGCATGGGGAACTAGGGCTAAATCTACTTCATTGTTTCGTAATGCTTCTCGTAAAGCTAAAAATTCATCAAATAGCTTAACTGTGATTTCTATATCCTTGGGTTGGATTTGCTTTTTAATATAATTTAAGGCTTCTTCGCTGCTCGTTCCACTAGGTCCCAATGTGCCAACACTTAAGATATTGGATGACGGAACGGAGTAGTTAAATTCCATTGAAAACTTCAACATAAATCAGCTACCTGTGAGATTAATTTTTTGTTAATTTTTAGTAAAATATTCAATCTTAATACCTGGCTGCTTGGCTGCCATAATATTAATACCAGGAAATGAGTAAATTATTCAAGCTCAGATAATAAATTGTCAAGTTCGTCTTGACTCAAATCAGCATCAGGGAAATCCGCAGGTGTATATCCTCCTGCTTCTGGTGATTGGCAGTGCTGAATTAATTTTCTTAAATAGGTTATGTAGTTGTGAGCTAAACTTTCAATGGTTCTTTGCTGATGAATATCCCCACTGTACAGCCAACTAATTTGTAATTGGTTTTCAACTACTGCACTGACTACATTTAGTAAATAGCTGCGTTCTGCTTGGGGACTAAACATATAGCCGACATTCTCTGGAGCTAGTCCCAGTAAAATGGACTCTGCCTGGATTTGCTCAAATGTTCCCCAATGGTAAAAAGATATTTGTGGTTTGGGTAATGATTGCAGTTTTTGGCGGATATCTGGATTTTGGCTATAGTAACGGAGGTTACTAAAACCTATCCCATGATGGGGAATTTGTCGTATTTGTTCCTTGATTGTTTTTATAGCTACTCCGCAATCATCAGTATTATTTAATTGCAGCAGCGCCGGATAGATGATAGTAAACCAGCCCACGGTACGGGATAAATCTACATTTGCAAAGAGTTCTGGTTGTCTGTGTCCCTCCAAATCAATAAATAGAGAATGAGAACCTGTCCAACTGGTGATAGTCTGAACTAAAGCTGTGAGAAAGATTTCCTCAGTTGTGGTGCTGTAAGCTTGTGGTACTGCTTGTAAAAGATTATGGGTTTCTGCTGGTGTTAAGGAAACTCCTACAGCTTGAGTGCTACCTTCCAGATTTAGTCCTGGTTTGAGGGGATAATCTAAGGGTAAGGGTGAAATATCCGCACTGTACTGGGCTAACCAATGCTTTAATTCTTGTTCGAGAGTCTGGGACTGACCGTATTTTTGTTGACGAATAGCCCAATCTTTAAAAGATGTGGTTTTGGGTGGTAGTTGGATAGTTTCTTCTCTTTGCAGTTGTTTGTAGGCTGTGACTAAATCTGCTAGGAGAATCTTGAGTGAGATGGCATCTGTAACTAGATGTTGGCAAATTAGTAATAGTCTGCCATTTTTCTCAGTCCCTAGCTGAAACAGTGCTACTCGAATGACTGGACCTGTGGTTAAATTTAAGCTGGATTGCAACTCTTGGGCGATGGTTTCTATAGACTGGGTTTGTTCTGTGGCTGGTAAGGCTGAGAAGTCAAACACTTGAAAAGGTACAGGTTCATATTGATCAGAATTAATTTGTTGCCATCCCGATTCATGTTTGATAAACCGCATTCTTAGGGCATCATGATGGATTAGAAGGGTTTTAATTGCCTGTTCTAATAATGCTGGTTGAGTATCTGCTGATACTTCTAGCATCATTGTTTGATTAAAATAATGGGGTTGGGGAGAGTTTTGTTCAAAAAACCAATGCTGGCTGGGAGTTAGGGGTATTTCTCCTGTGACTAAACTTTGTAGGGGTGAGATGGTTTTGTTGATAGTAACTATGTTGGCTAGTTGGGCTATGGTTTGGTATTGAAATAACTGTTTACTGGTTATTTGTATGCCTTGTTGATGAGACTGATCGATGATTTGAATACTAATAATCGAGTCTCCACCAAGGGCAAAGAAGTTATCGTGAATACCAATTTTTTCTACCCGTAAAACTTGCTGCCAAATTTCTACTAAGGCTGTTTCTATGGGATTGCGTGGTGCAGTAAAGTTGTCTGATTGATGGACTGTTGAGGGAATAGGAAGGGATTTTCGATCTATTTTGCCATTGGGGGTGAGGGGTAGGGAGTCTAAAAACACGAAGATCGCCGGGATCATATACTCTGGTAACTTGTGTTTTAGGTATTCCCATATTTCATTGCTATTGAGAGAATGTTGTTGATGGGGGACAATATAAGCAACGAGGCGTTTAGTACCCGGTATATCTTCCCTAACAATGGCGATCGCTTGTTGTATTTGCGGATGTTGGACAATGGTGGTTTCAATTTCTTCTAACTCTATCCGAAAACCACGAATTTTCACTTGATTGTCAATGCGACCTAGAAATTCGATGTTACCATCTGGTAAGTAGCGCCCTAAATCACCGGTTTTGTAGAGACGAGAGTTAGTGTCATTACTAAAAGGATTGGGAATAAATTTTTGGGCAGTTAAATCAGGCTGATTGAGGTATCCCCGCGCTAATCCTACTCCAGCAATGTGCAGTTCTCCTGGTACACCGATGGGGACGGGTTGAAGATAGTGATCAAGAATATAAATTTGAGTGTGAGCGATCGCCTGACCAATAGAAATTTTCATTCCTGGTTGATACAATAAGACGGTAGCGCACACTGTGGCTTCTGTTGGTCCATAGGCGTTAAAAAACTGCCGTCCCACAGCCCAAGAAGCGGCTAAATCTCCTGGACATGGTTCACCAGCAACGATAAGATTTTTTAGGTTAGGCAGGTCTTGGGGTGACAAAGCTGCTAGGGCTGATGGTACTAGGGTGACATGGCTAATATTTTGTATTTGCAATAGTTTCTGTAGAGGTTGTCCAGGTTGCAGTGAGTCCCTTGTTGCTAAACATAACTTTGCACCGGCACAAATAGCCATGACTATTTCGGAAATGGAAGCGTCAAAACTGATAGATGCAAACTGGAGGACGGAGCTATCTGGTCTGACTTCAAATAGTTTAATTTGTGCTGTGGCTAAATTACATAAGCCCCGATGAGCAACCATAACCCCTTTTGGTTTACCCGTAGAACCGGAGGTATAAATCACATAAGCTAAGTTATCAGATTTAACCGAACTGGAGGGGTTATCACTAGGTTGGGAATGAATATCTATATCTGTACAGATGATTTTTGCAGATGTAGGTAATAGTTTGGTGATGAAGTGTTGCTGTGTGAGGATAATGGGTAGTTGGGCATCTTGCAGAATGAAGTTTAATCTTTCTTGGGGATAGGCGGGATCAAGTGGGACATAAGCGCCACCAGCTTTGAGGACTGCTAGTATACTAATAATGAGTTCGAGTGATCGCTCTACACAAATCCCGACTAAAGTTTCTGGTTTTACCCCTAAATGTTGTAAATAATGCGAGAGTTGATTGGCTTTTTTATTTAATTCTTGATAGGTGAGTTTTTCATCTTCATAAATTAGCGCAACAGCATCAGGATTCTGTTTTACCTGTTCCTCAAATAAATGATGAATACATTTATCTTGGGGATAATCTCTTTGAGTCTGATTCCACTCTTTTAATATTTGATTTTGTTCTACATCTGTGAGGATGGGCAATTGAGAAATATGCTGTTCTGGATTGGCAATTATCCCTGCTAATAAAACTTGAAAATTAGCCATCATTCGTTGGATGGTAGCATCTGTAAATAAATCGGTGTTATATTGCCAACATAACTCCAGAGTTTCGCCTGTTTCAATCAATACTAAATCTAAATCAAACGCTGCTCCTCTTTGTCCAATGAAGTATGGTTCTATGTGCAGCTTTTTTCCCTTTTCTAAATATAATTTTTTATCGTCCGGCTCATACCAACGGTGTTTCTGGGAAGTGAAAGACACCTGAAACAAAGGAAAGTAACTAGAATCACGGGGAATTTCTAGATTTTTTACTAATAGAGTAAAAGGATAATATTGATGTTTTAAAGCCGTAAATAATTGACGACGGTTATAGATCAGCAGTTCTTTAAATACATAATTATTGATCAAATCTGCCTGTAAAACTACTGGGTTAGCACAGTAACCAACAGTTTGTTTAAACTGCTTTCCAGTCCGACCAGCTAAAGGAACACCAATGAGAATTTCTTTTTGTCCAGAGTAGCGATGTAGAAATACTTGGAAGGCAGAAAGTAAAATTGTAAATGGGGTAACACCTTCTTTGGCAGCTAAAGATTTTAAATCAGTTGTTAGTTGTTCATTAATTTTAAATGTATGAGAAATTCCGTTATAAGTTGGTACTGGAGGACGGGGTTTATCTAAAGGCAAATTTAAAATTGTTGGTTTGCCATTTAATTTCTGCTGCCAATATTTCCACCACTTTTCCCCTTCGGAACTAGACAGCATTTCTGATTGCCAATGCACAAAATCTGTGTAGGGTAAACTTTCTGGTAGAGTATGTTCTGTCTCGTTTTCATATAACACTAACATCTCTGAAAGCATGACATCATAAGACCACATATCAGATGCGATGTGGTGCATGGCTATTACAAAAATATTTTCTGTTGGTGTGCGGGTAAATAGTATTAATCTTTGGATGGGACCTTGTTCTAAATCAAAGGGACGATCAACCTCAATCAAGATTTCTGCCTTCAGTTCCTCCTCACTCCATTTTGTTGCATCTATAACTGGGATTTTAACTGCTTGGTTTGGGTGGATTTGCTGAACTGGTTGACCTTGATGGGTGGTGTAAGTGGTGCGGAGAATGGGATGGCGATCGTAAATTTTCTGCCAAGTTCGCTGGAGAGACTTTATATCTAGTTCTGAACTTAAACGGAGTGTCATAAATAGATTATATGCTGTATTCTCCGGGTCGTTTTGGTGTAAAAACCAAAGGGCTTGCTGTCCGTGAGATAAAGGATAAAAACGAGTATTATTTGTAATCATGTTTGTAAGAATGTTCCTAATTCAGTAAAAAAAATCTCAAATTAGATGCTTTTGCTATGCCCGAATTATTCAGGGGATACTAAAAAGCCGCTATTGAGAAAGTATTGAAAATATCTTTGCAGTAATTTTTCCTCAATAGGAGAACAACTAATATTTGTATTCAACAATCCATTCATAGTATTTTGATCATTAAATTTTGGTTCTTGAATTTTTGCGGGTTGAATTGCTGGGAAAAATGCAGACATAACTTCCAAGTTTCTATCTGCTGATGTTTGTACCATATTCATTAATTCTGAATACCATTTAGCGTATGAAATTTGTGGCAATGGATAGCCCCATTCACCCATAAAATTAAATAAGTCATTCATGCGGCTGATTTGCGGGTTTAACAGATGAAATGCTTTACCTGTAGATTCCTGTTGTTGAGACAAATACACTATTGCTTGACTGACATAATCTACAGGTGTTAAATTATCTTCCCAGTCAACGTCCGGGGTTTTTCCGAGTTGGATACAAGTCTTAATAATTCTGCAAAATATGTCTTCAGTATTACAGATACCGATTTGACTATGACCGATAATTCTGGCTGCTCTGTATATCGTAACAGGAAGGCCGCGATCGCGTGCCTGCATTACCAACTTTTCTGCTACCCATTTACTTTGACGATATCCACCCACCAATCCTTGATAATATTCCAGAGAGTCTGATTCTAATAACATTTCATCTTCACCGTAACTTTCTGGACAGAAAACAGAAGTAGTAGAAACAAAATGTACTGGTTTAACCTTAATGTGACTTGCTAAACGCAAAATTTCCTGAGTACCCAAGACATTAGGTGCTTTTAAAACTGAATAGGGATAAATCAAATTCACAGAAGCACCATTATGATAAATTACATCTATTTTACTAGCTAAATCTTGAAATTCTTGTACAGATAGACCTAATATATTTTCCCCTAAATCTCCAATTATAGGAATGATTCTACTACTATACTCATCCTTCCCTAGTTGATAAAAACATAGTTTATCTTTTAACTTACCCCTCCCATCTAAAGCATTTTTAGCCCGCAATAAACAGTAGATATTGGCTGATGTTTTTTCTAAGAGTTCGTGTAGTAAATGAACACCTAAAAAACCAGTCGCACCAGTTAAAAAGATATTTTGAGGTTGACTAATAAATAGTTTAGGCAGATTTTGCGGTTGAATTGTTGAGTCTAAAATAGCATCAGCATAAAAATCATCAATAGTATCGGTAGTATTTTCCTTTTGTAATAATTGATCAATTACTGTCCCTAATCTGGCTATTGTTGGTTCTGCAAATAAATATTTTAATGGTAAATCTACCTGTAAAGTTTCTTGTAATCTAGATATAACCTGCATAGTTGCTAAAGAATGTCCACCCAATTCAAAGAAATTTTCATCAATACTAATTTTTTCTAATCCTAAAACTTGACACCAAATTTCTGCTATTTGCTGTTCAAGAGGGTTGCGCGGTAATATGTAATTTGTTTCATGGTTTAATTCTAAATGCAGCGCAGATAAAGCAGGACGGTTGATTTTTCCTGTAGTTGTTAACGGTAATTCTGCTAATCTGACAAAGAAAGCAGGAATCATATAATCGGGTAATTTTTCCTGGAGAAAAGAGCGGAAATTAGTTTGAATATCAGCATCTTCTTGAGTTACAACATAAGCTACTATTTGTTTGCTTCCTAGTTGGATTTCTCTAACAATTACTGCTGATGTTTTCACTAGAGGATGTTGTGCTAAAACAGCTTCAATTTCTCCTAACTCAATTCTGAAACCACGAATTTTAACTTGATAATCAATGCGACCTAAAAATTCGATATTGCCATCTGGTAAATACCTAGCTAAATCACCAGTTTTATATAATCTTGATGATTTTGCAGTGGGAATAAGATTAGATATAAATTTTTCATGCGTTAATTCTGGTCGGTTTAAATATCCTCTAGCTAAACCAGCACCACCAATATGTAATTCTCCAAAAACACCAATAGGAACAGGTTGAAGGTTTTGATCAAGAATGTAGATTTCTGTATTAGCAATAGGACTACCAATAGATACAGAATTTATCCCACTTAATTGAGAATTGGCTGTAAGTTGATAAATTGTTGCAGTAATAGTAGCTTCAGTTGGACCATAGGCATTTACCCATTGTACTTTTTCTCCTACTAATTTTTGCCATAATAATAATTTTTCTGCTAGAACTTGTTCGCTACCTGTAACAACTAAGCGTAAACTATCAGGAATTTGTATAGATTTTCGTTCTAATTCTAATACCCATTCTTGCCAATATGGTGCAGGTAGATTTATTACTGTTAAGCTTTCTTGTGCCAAAAATTGGTTAAACTCTACCAAACTTGCAAACATTTCTTTGGGACGCATTACCAAAGTTGCACCAGTTAACCAAGTGGGAAAAATTTCTTCTGCTGCGACATCAAAGATAAAAGTGGAAAATTGCAAGATTCTATCATGGTTATTAACTTGATATTTTTCAATTATGCTTGTGGCATGATTAACTATATTTTGATGGGTAATCATTACCCCTTTGGGTTTACCAGTAGAACCGGAAGTATAAATTACATAAGCTAAATTTTCTGGTTTAACTGCGCTAACTGGTGTTTCTAGACTTTGCTGAGAAATAACAGTTAAGTCTGTATCTAATAAGATTACTTTTCCTGAATATTCTGGTAGTGATGTTAATAGGCTTTCTTGGGTTAAGATTAGAGATGCTTGAGAATCATCTAAAATATCTGCTAATCTTTCTTGAGGATAATGAGGATCTAAAGGCAGATATGCACCACCAGCTTTAAGAATTGCTAAGATGACTATTAAGACATCTAGAGAACGTTCTAAATAAAATCCTACTAATACTTCTGGTGCTACACAACAGGTTTTTAAATAATTAGCTAATTGATTAGCTTTTTGATTTAATTCAGTATAAGTTAATTCTGCATTACCAAACCTAACAGCTACAGCATTGGGTGTTTTAATAGCTTGTTCTGTAAATAATTGATGAATATAGGAATAATCAGGATAATCTTTTTGTGTGTTGTTCCATTCTAGCAAAATCTGCTGTTTTTCATTTGCTGAAATTATCGGTAATTCATGAATAGGGATTTCAGGATTTGCAACAATTCCCGCCAACAAAGTTTGAAAATTATCTGTTAAACGGGTGATGGTGTCCACTGTAAATAAATCGCTGCTATATTCCCAGCCACCCATTAATTCTGTACCCGTATCTTCTATGATTAAAGATAAATCAAATTTGGAGATTGAGTGTCCTTGCGGAAAAGTTTGTAAATTTAGTTCTGGAAGTTTTAATTTATCTGTCAGGGAATGCTGAACGTCAAACAATATTTGAAATAAAGGATTATAGCTGAGGTTACGCTGTGGTTGTAATGCTTCTACTACTTGATCATAAGGTATATCTTGATAAGTGTGAGCATCTGTAGCTACTTTACGCACGCGGTTGAGGACTTCCCAAAAATTAGGATTTTCGGTTAATTGCGTTCTTAAAACTACAGTATTCACGAAATAACCAATTAATGATTGTGCTTCCTGACGGTTTCTATTAGCCATTGGAGAACCAACTAAAATATCATTCTGACCACTGTAGCGATAGAGCAAAATCACGAAAGCTGCTAACATGATCATAAATAACGTAGCGTCGGACTTTTGACCCAAGGCTTTAATCTTTTCACTTAAATCAGTATTAATGTGAAATAACAAAGCACCACCGCTAAAAGATTGCATGGGAGGACGTGGTTTATCTGTAGGTAATTCTAATAATGGTGGTGCATCTGCTAATTGTTGTTTCCAGTAATTGAGTTGTTTTTCTCTAACTTCTGGCGTTAATTTTTGTCTTTGCCAAATGGCATAATCAGCATATTGAATCAATAAATCTGGTAAAGGTGATTTATCTCCTGAGAGATAGGCTGAATAAAGGGCAGATAATTCTTGCAATAAAATTCCTACAGACCAACCATCGGAGATGATATGGTGCATATTTAAAAGCAATACATAGGAATTTTGGTTGAGTTGGTAAAGTGTAGGTTGAAATAGAACATCTTGACTTAAATTAAAAGTTTTTTGGATTTTTTGATTAACTAAGTTCTGTACGGTTGGTAATTGTTCAGTCGTTGGTATATGCTCTAAATCAACTAATCGTAAGTTAGTATTAACTTCTGGATTAATTACCTGTAAATTTTTACCATCTATTTGTCGAAAATTGGTACGTAAAATTTCATGCCGTCGTACTATTTCTTTGATTGATTGTTCTAGAACTGATATATTTAAACTACCACTAATTTGTAATGCACAAGGCATATTATAAGTAGTTTTTCCCTGGTCGAGTTGATATAAAAACCAGAGTTGTTCTTGACTAAAAGAGAGGGGTGCTGGTTCGGTGTGGGAACGACGGGGGATTGTTTCTGTATTAAGAGAAATACCTTTTTTGTTTAAGATAAGTTTGAGTAAATCGCGCTTTTGGTTGTTGAAATAATTATCTTTAGTGTTCATGAAACTATGGGGAGAATAAATGAATTAAGTTTAAATGTGAGGGACAAATTTATTATTTACAGTTTTAGTTGGAAGATGCAGAAGCAACTGGTTCAGAAATTGTTATTATATTTTCTTCTGTGTCTAAAACAATATCTGGTAATTCTTCTTCGATTAATCTTAGGCGGGGAGAGAGATAAGCAAAGCAGGTGGGAATCATGGTGATAGTTCCTAAAATGACTAATAAAAGACTCATTCCTCGGCCAGCACCGACACCAATAATTTGTCCAATGGTATTAGTTAAAAAATTATTACCTTGCATTAAAGGTTCAAATACTTTTTCTGCTCAATACCTTAGCCAAAATAAGAGCCTTGATAATTTTTGGCAAAAACGGCAAAAACAAGCATACATAAGCGTTTCGAGAAAAAGGTTGTTTAGAATCTAAAACCCTTATCCTACCGTCAATACATTAAAAAACCCTTGTGGGAAACCTTCAAGGAATTTTTAGGACTGATTGTTTTTGCCAAGCCTAGCAAGAAACGGGAGTTCATGGTTGAAGCATTATCATCTCACCCTCGTAATTTGGCTACAGTATTGAGAAGGAGTTGGCTTTGACTGGTTCATTGGTATTTCTGATTTCTGGTAATCGCAAGAACATTACCAGAGCAAAAGCGGTAATGCTAGAACCGACAAAGGTAATCACCTGTCCTAACCAGATAATTAAAAACAGCCGCATTTCGCGGATTATGGTTATTGCTACTGTAAGCATGGTGTATTCAGAAAACTATGCAAGATATCTTTACAATACAGTAATCAGTGAATTATCAGCTAATGCATAACTTTTTATCTTCACAAGTTTTATTCCTTGCACCTTTTCAATAAATGTATTTATTTTAACGCTGTATCAAATCTGTCACTAAGTGGTAAGGACATTATACATGATAGATTTAAGTTGTAATTAGTACGCCACTAGTGCTAGCGCAAAGTGGAAAATTTGGCAATCTTTAATCCGAAATCTAGTTAGCGTATAGTCATAATCTGTTCGCAAGCAACAAGACTTGATTATGGTTCGAGAGCTAGAAAGAAAACGTCAGAGTGCAGAATTTCCAGAAACCGCCCCAGCTGCCAATCCTGTATTTTTTAGAACCTACAGCCGTCGCACAAAGGCAGGGCTGAGGGAAACATGGGAGGAGGTATGCGATCGCACGATCCAAGGCATCATTGAGTTAGGGAAGCTCAACCCAGCCGAAATAGCTATCCTAGAAAATATGCAACGTAACCTCAAAGCCTTACCCAGTGGACGCTGGTTATGGGTAGGTGGTACAGAATGGATCAGCAAACCCAAAAACTTCTCCGGGGCTTATAACTGCACCTCAACCAACCTGCAAGACTGGAGTGCCTTCGGGTTGATGATGGATTTAGCCATGATGGGCTGTGGGACTGGAGCCGTTATAGAACCGCAATATATTAATCAATTACCTCCCATCCGCAATTACTTAAATGTGACGGTAAATGGAGAAATTGGTAGCACATCTCCAGAATTACGCCGTGAATACACTCAAACCGAAATAGAAGGTAACAACGTTATCATCCATGTGGGAGATAGCCGGGAAGGTTGGGTAGAATCCTATAAAAGCTTATTGGAACTTTCCACAGATGAACGATTTACAGCAGAAGTGGAAGTAGTCGTTGATCTGAGTGATGTTCGTCAGTCAGGAGAAACTCTCAAGGGCTTTGGCGGGGTGGCTAATCCTATCAAGTTGCCAGGACTCTATCAGCGTTGTGTATCCATCCTCAATAAAGCCAGAGGACGACAATTAAATTCAGTGGAATGCTGTTTATTAATTGATCAAGCTGCTGTGACAATTGTTGCAGGTAATATTAGAAGAAGTGCGGGGATTCGTCAGTTCGTTTCTGACGATGAACAAGGCGCAACTGCCAAAGATAACCTCTGGCAACAGGATGAAAATGGCAACTGGCGCATTGATCCTGAGCGTGACGCTTTACGCATGGCCAACCATAGCCGTGTATTTCACCATAAGCCCACATTAGAAGAATGTGTAGAAGCTGTTCGCAAACAGTATTACAGTGGCGAAGGTGCGATTCAATGGGCAGGAGAAGCAGTCGCTCGATCCAACTGTGATTTGCTAAATACACCAGAACTGAAAACAGAATTTCTGCAAGCATATCACGAAGGAAAAGCTAAAGAATGGATACAAGAACGTTACCCAAATATTGATGCTCCAGAATTAAAACATCGTTTGGGTAGATACGGCTTAAACCCCTGTCATGCAGGTGATACCCTAGTATCTACTAATCAGGGATTAGTACCCATTAAAGATTTAGTTGGTAAACCATTTCAAGCTTTAGTTGACTTGCGTTCTGTAGGATTAGATGGAGTCAAATTAACTGATGCGATCGCTTTTCCTACAGGAGTACAAACAACTTATGTAATTAGTTTAGCAAATGGCCAGCAAATGAGATGCACGGCTGAACATCAACACTTTACCAATCACGGATGGGTAACAACTAAAGACTTAACATCTGAGCATCATATCTATATCCAAAAAGGAGCAGGATACTTTGGTCAGGGTACTATCACGGTTGAACAAGCACAAATGCTTGGTTGGTTATACGGTGATGGCTCAATTTACAAGGGTTCTAAAGGATTAGACGCTGTATTCTACATCAATACAAATGAATACGAAACTGCTTTTCCTCTTTTGAACTCCGCCGTGGAATCTTTGACAGGTTATAGTCACAAGCCAAGTCTAGTGAAAGGTGTTTATACATTTCATAGTGGCTCATTTTTAATGGATTCATTTCTCAAGAAACTAGGTGTACAGTCAAAAGACTGTTTACCGGATCAATTTTTCTCTCAATCAAGAGACGTAATCATTGGTTTCCTACAGGGATTGTTTTCCGCAGACGGTTGCGTGAATGTCAAAGGTAGAAATATTGAACTGCGTAATCGTTCACGGCAATTACTAAGTCAAATTCAGATCATTCTACTTAACTTAGGCATCAAAAGTAGTCTCCTAATCAAACAAAAGCCAGGAAGTATAGGAGTTCCATACACATTAAAAGATGGAACTAAAAAAATCAGTCAAAATCGGGGTAGCTGGAGACTAATAATTTATTCAGGAAATGAAGCCAGAAAATTTTGGGAATTTATTGGTTTTCCTCTCACACCTGATAAGCAAGGACGTTTAGCAACACTAGCTAACAAGCCATCATCAAGGAAATATAGTCAAGCTATTATTAGTCGTAGGTTCAGTTCAAAAGTTCAAAGCATAGAAGAATTTGGCGAAGAACCTGTTTATGATCTTCATGTTCCCCTGACTCATTCCTTCATTGCTAACGGTTGTATTACTCACAACTGCGGAGAAATTATTGGTAGCAATTTTCACTGTAACTTGGCGGAGATACACTTAAATCAAATTGATCCCAAGAACTATAAAGAACAAGAGGAGGCTTTTACGGCTGGGGCTATATCTGTAGCAGCACTTTTAAATCACAAATTCCTAGAACCTCGCTATCAATATAGTCGAGAACTTGACCCGATTGTGGGGGTTTCTTTCACAGGTTTATTTGATTTCTTTGTTCATGCTTTTGGTGTTGACTGGCTGCATTGGTGGTCAGAAGGAAGACCGGAAACTCCCCAAGGATTAGCCTTTAAGCAGGAGGAACAGAAATATTTAACCTTCTGGAAAGATACGGTGCATCGAGTTGTGTGGGAATATTGCGATCGCCATCAAATAAAACGACCCAATCGCTGTACTACAGTCCAACCCAGTGGCACTAAATCATTGCTCACCGGCGCTAGTTCGGGCTGGCATCCCCCCAAAGCCCAAAGATTTATTCGCCGAATCACTTTTGGCAAAAATGACCCCGTAGCCCTAGCCTGCATTGACTACGGTTACAGTGTAATCCCCTCTCAATCTGACAAAGATGAACAGGGAAACTTATTAAATGATCCTTTTGATCCTCGCGTTAGTGAATGGCTGGTAGAAATCCCCGTAGCTGTATCTTGGGCTGATTTACCAGGAGCCGACCAAATTGATGTTTCTCAGTTCTCTGTACTAGCTCAATTTGATTTTGTCCTCCAAGTTCAGCGCTGGTATGTGACTCACAACACATCAGCAACCTTAGAATTGCGGTCTGAAGAAGTCGAAGGACTGGGACAGAAGATTTACGAAACCATCCAAAATGATGAAGGCTATATTTCAGCCGCACTTTTAGCCCGGTTTGACGACTTGCAATCATTCCCCAGACTACCATTTGAGCCAATAGACAAACTCACCTATGAGCTTTTAAGTCAAGAAGTGAAAGAGCGACGCAACACAGATGATTTCTGTGCAGTTCTCAGCCGCTATGACTCCGGGGAGTTAACAGAAGCTGGCCCCAGTGGCTGTGACTCTGACAAGTGTATGTTTCCCGACCAGGGGCCAATGTCCTAGAGATAGGGGAAGAAGCAGGGGAGATTTGGAACTCCCCTGCTTCTTCCCCATTTCTTTGTAGAGAAGCGATTCATCGCGTGTTTAACTTTCCAGGTTACGATCAATTCAAACAACAGGAGACACTGAAATATGTTCATTGATGAATTGTCACCAATATTTAAACAATTGACCAAGCACCCAGTTTCATTTATGGGGGGATTGTTTTCTGGTGTGCTAAGACTCAACCTCAAGGATGACCCCGTAAAAAGCTGGCTGGATAAACAAATCAACTCAACTGGTTATACTACCCCAACTAATGAAGCTCACAATGGCAAAGCTACCGGGCCTCAGCAAATTTCCATTGACTGAAATTTCAGCGCATCTCAAAATCCACTAACCCAGAATTCACAGGTGGGGTTAGAACTGGGGAACGGACAACAGCAAAGATGCGATAGATTTCTACTCAGTCCTGTTTAAAAAAATTCTTGTGGGGTAGGCATCTTGCCTGCCCTATATTAATGCATTGATTCAAAATATAGGACTCCTATTTGATTTCTGTTGGCGTAGCCTGCGCTTTGCGCTTACAACTCAAAAAGCTGTTTCCCACGGACCACAGACCACGGACTACGGACCACCTACGCAAGTAAGTATGGCTACGACACGCAAGCTATCAAAAATCAAAGCGGATTACTATACTTTTGCAGTCAAGTCAAAATTCGTGACAATAGCAGCAAAAAATGTATACCAAAAAACATATCAGCACTTCTAATTTGTTGTTATGAAAGATTGTAAAACCTCATACTTTTAAAAATGTCACAATCAGTTATAAATAATATGCCGAAAACCCTTGACGGAGAGTAACAAACAAGATTATTAATTAACTAAATTTGTTATTATAGCATATTGTTCTCTAGTTACCCAAGATTAACTTGCTAAACTTTACTAGAAACAATAAAGTAGTGGTGTGACAAGGCTAAAACAGTGCATTAGATTTCTAAGTGAAATCGCGCTAAAGCGCAACTACGAACATTTTCTATTGCATTATAATTATTTTCTTGTGGAACAGGCATCTTGCCTGTTCTGGGCGGGCAGTCCTTGCCCTCCCCCACAAAAGTTTTGTCTATTGCACTATTTTAAGCTTGCCACGCCAGTAGGGTGCGTTAGCGCAGCGTAACCCACCTTCAATTGTTACTGAGCATAACCAAAGTGTTTAGCGCTGAGTTGTTCCTTTGAGAAACGATGAGAGCCTTTTATTGAAAAACTATGAAAAACTGCTATTTTCGACATTTACTATCAGTTTGCGGTGATTATTGATGGTGGGTTAGCGAGAGCGTCACCCAACCTACGAAAATAGCGAAAATCTCCGAGCCTTTGCGGTTCTTGGAAAAGCCGCCCCAAAATTTCAATTCTTTAGTTTATCTAAAATCATATTTAAGATATCAAAATACCTTTCTAAGATAGAGGCAGCAATTAAAAATTGCCATTGATAAACCTGACCCACAAGCAAAAAGCTAGGGAATAACAAAAATGACTCAAGCACCAGAATCTCTAGATTTGTCTATGAATGATGCCACAGATAAAAACTTAGATCGTGATTGTACAACATTATCGCGTCACGTACTCCAGCAAATGCAAAGTTTTGGAGCAGATGCACAAGACTTGAGTATGCTGATGAATCGCATTGGTTTGGCGGGTAAGCTGGTGGCTCGTCGTCTTAGCCGTGCTGGTTTAATGGAAGGTGTGCTGGGATTTTCAGGAGATGTGAATGTCCAAGGCGAATCTGTCAAAAAGATGGATGTCTATGCCAATGACGTATTTATCTCGGTGTTTAAGCAAAGTGGCTTAGTCTGTCGCCTCGCTTCCGAGGAAATGGAAGAACCCTACTATATCCCGGAAAACTGCCCAGTTGGTCGCTATACTTTGCTTTATGACCCCATTGATGGCTCATCGAACACAGATACTAATCTGAGTTTGGGTTCGATTTTCTCTATTCGTCAACAACAAGGCGATGATATTGATCACAAAGCCACTGACCTTTTAACCAACGGACGTAAGCAAATCGCTGCCGGATATATACTGTATGGCCCTAGCACAATGCTGGTCTATACTATGGGTAATGGCGTTCATTCTTTTACCCTTGACCCCAGCTTAGGGGAATTTATCCTGTCGGAGGAAAATATCACAATTCCTAACCACGGTTCTGTTTACAGCGTGAACGAAGGGAATTTTTGGCAGTGGGAAGAATCAATGCGGGAATATATCCGCTACGTCCATCGGACTGAAGGCTATACGGCTCGTTATAGTGGCGCGATGGTGAGTGATATTCATCGAATTTTAGTTCAAGGTGGCGTTTTTCTCTATCCAGGCACAATTCAAAGCCCAGAAGGTAAGTTGCGCTTGCTTTATGAATCTGCTCCTTTGGCTATGTTGATTGAACAAGCTGGTGGTCGTGCGACTACAGGTTTAGTCGATATTTTAGATGTAGTACCCAAGAAACTGCATCAACGCACACCTTTAATTATTGGTAGTAAAGAAGATGTAGCTAAGGTTGAGTCTTTTATTCAAAACGGACACTAACCAGCCGCCTGAAGGCGGAATTCAAAAGTCAAAAGTCAAAAGTCAAAAGTCAGCAATTTGACGTGTAATGTGTCTTTTATTTAGACGGCGCGGGATGAGATAGGATAAACCTCTACCAGTAATGAGAAGTGAATTTTGGCTGTGTGATTGGATAATATTTGGGATTGGGGATGCACAATAGCCCTGGTGATGAATTAAAAATTACCTCAGCTGGTCGATGTCATAAGTGATTAGTAACGCCACAATTCAACAGTAAGCATCAACATCAGATGTATTTTGCGTTCTTTCACTTAGAAACATCATTAACAGGAGTAAATTTAGAGCTATGGCGACCAATCATTTACTAGAGATTAAACAATATGGTCAAAGTATCTGGATGGATAACTTGAACCGTGAGGTTATTCAATCAGGTGAACTCAAAGACTTGGTAGAGAATCAGGGTATCTCTGGGATTACTTCTAACCCAGCCATCTTTGAAACGGCCATATCTAACAATGCGATGTATGATGCCGATATCGAAGCTGGTATTCGCGCTGGATTACCTACATACAAAATTTACGAATCCCTCGTTTTTGCAGATATTCGCAACGCTTGTGATATGCTGCGCCCTGTATATGAAGCATCGAATAGACTCGATGGTTACGTTAGTATAGAAGTACCGCCAACCATCGCCCATGATACGGAAGCATCAATAGCGCAAGCCCGGCGCTATTTTCAAGAAATTGGGCGGGAAAATTTGATGGTGAAAATTCCTGGTACAGTAGCTGGTTTACCAGCAGTGGAACAGGCGATCGCTGAAGGTATTAATATTAATACCACGCTGCTGTTTTCAGTCGATAGTTACATCAACACAGCAGAGGCTTATATGTGTGGCTTAGAAAAACGGTTAGCACAGGGTAAAGATATTAGCAAAATTGCTGCCGTGGCTAGCTTCTTTCTCAGTCGCATTGATAGCAACGTTGATGCCAAAATTGATGAAAAATTGAAGCGTGGTATTGATGATATCTCCCACCAGGCAAAACTGCAAGCTGTGAGGGGGAAGGTGGCGTTAGCGAAGCTCTCCGTAGGAATCGCTAACGCTAAGATTGCGTACCAGGAATACAAAAAAATTATTCAAAGCGACAGATGGCAATCCTTAGCAGCAAAAGGAGCTAACGTACAACGGTTACTTTGGGCTAGCACCAGCACCAAAGACCCAAAATACAAAGATGTCATGTATGTTGAAGAGTTAATTGGCCTTGACACCGTTAACACCTTACCCCCGGCGACAATTGCCGCTTGTATTGACCATTGCGATGTCGCTAATCGCTTAGAAACAGACGTTGAAGAAGCTTACCAGCTGATGGAAAGCCTCAAAGATCCAGACATTAACATTGATCTAAATGTGGTCATGGAGGAACTATTAGTTGAAGGTATTGACAAATTCGTTAAACCTTACGAGTCCTTGATGAACTCTTTAGAAAACAAAGTCAAGTTATTGTCGCCAGTATAGACCTTAAACGCACAACTCTTTTGTAGACGCGATTTGAAAGCGTCTAATTAACACACCACACAACACCCCACTGAAAACTTCTATGGTTAGTTTGCTAGAAAATCCCTTGCGCGTTGGTCTGCAACAGCAAGGGATGCCCGAACCCCAAATTATAGTCATCTTTGGCGCTTCTGGCGACCTTACCTGGCGTAAATTAGTGCCAGCACTTTACAAATTGCGGCGAGAAGGACGCATCCCACCAGAGACGACTATTGTCGGCGTGGCACGTCGAGAGTGGACTCATGAGTATTTTCGGGAACAAATGCAAAAGGGCATGGAAGAAGCTCATGCTAGTGTCCCTTTAGACGAACTTTGGCAAGACTTCTCTAAAGGTTTATTCTACTGTCCTGGGGACATAGACAAACCGGAAAGCTATCAAAAGCTGAAGACCTTTTTAAGCGAATTAGACGAAAAACGGAACACACGGGGAAACCGGATGTTCTACCTTTCCGTCGCGCCTAACTTCTTTCCTGAAGCCATCAGACAACTAGGGGGAGGCGGAATGCTAGACGACCCCTACAAGCATCGTCTGGTAATTGAAAAACCCTTTGGTCGGGACTTAGCATCAGCTCAAAGTCTGAACCAAATAGTGCAAAAATATTGCAAAGAAAATCAAGTTTACCGGATTGACCACTACTTAGGTAAAGAAACAGTTCAGAATCTGCTGGTATTCCGCTTCGCCAATGCGATATTTGAACCGTTGTGGAATCGTCAATTTGTTGACCACGTACAAATTACTGTAGCTGAAACCGTAGGGGTAGAAGACCGGGCTGGTTACTATGAAAAAGCCGGCGCACTCAGGGATATGTTGCAAAATCACCTCATGCAACTGTATTGCTTGACAGCAATGGAAGCACCTAACTCAATGGATGCCGATAGTATCCGCACGGAAAAAGTTAAGGTACTGCAAGCTACCCGTTTAGCTGATGTTCCCAATCTGTCACGTTCAGCAGTGCGCGGTCAATATAGTGGTGGCTGGATGAAGGGTAAGCAAGTTCCAGGATATCACGATGAACCAGGCGTTGACCCCAATTCCGGGACACCCACCTATGTAGCCATGAAGTTTATGGTTGACAACTGGCGCTGGCAGGGTGTTCCTTTTTACCTACGGACAGGTAAGCGGATGCCGAAAAAAGTCAGTGAAATTTCCATTCACTTCCGCGATGTTCCTTCTCGGATGTTTCAATCTGCTTCTCAACAGCGAAATGCCAACATTTTAGCAATGCGGATTCAACCGAATGAAGGAATTTCTTTACGTTTTGATGTGAAAATGCCAGGGGCAGAATTCCGCACTCGTTCTGTGGATATGGACTTTAGTTATGGTTCCTTTGGTATTCAAGCAACTTCTGATGCCTATGACCGCCTATTTCTAGATTGTATGATGGGCGATCAAACTTTGTTTACACGGGCGGATGAAGTTGAAGCAGCTTGGCAAATAGTAACTCCGGCGCTTTCTGTTTGGGATGCGCCCACAGACCCAGCTACTATTCCTCGGTATGAAGCTGGTACTTGGGAACCCGCAGAAGCGGAATTGTTAATTAACCAAGATGGTCGTAACTGGCGCAGACTGTAGAAATGAGTCATTAGTTATTAGTAAAAATAAATGACCAATGACCAATGACTAATGACCAATGACCAACAACCAATGACTAAACTACTATGATTTCCCAAGCACCTACAATTTTTTCGCTTCAGGCACCAAAGGATATTTCGCTGACCGAAATAGAAACGGAACTGAATCAAATTTGGCAAAGTTACGGTATTAGCGGTGATGACGGTGGGCTTCCTGCTGCTACTAGGGCGACAACATTTACTTTGGTGGTTTACGAACCAGAAGAAACTCAGTATCTGTTAGCGGCGTTGGGGTTTTATGAAGGCCCGATTGATGGCATTCTCGGTCCACAAATGGCGGCGGCGCTACGGCAAGTACAAGTTAAATATGGACTACCGGAAACTGGTACCGCGACACCGGAAACTTTGGCTTTATTGCGGGAGGAATTCGCTAAACGTCAGGGGAATACAGAAACAGGAGAAAGTGCTTCCTATAACTTCAGTCCCGCAAGTCCCACGATTGCGGATGAAATTGCTCTGCGTAATCCCTGCCGGATTATTGCTTTGTTCCCCATTACTGGGGAAGATGAAGGGGTAAAAGCTCAAGTTTCTGCCTACTGTCCAATTCAAAAGCAATCCTCAAGTACACTCATTTGTTGTGAATACATTACTTTGAGTGGAACTGCTGCTGCTTTGGAACGAGTCGGAGGTATGATTCCGGCTTTATTAATTGGCGGTTTGCCGAAGTTTCTTTGGTGGAAGGCGACACCAGACCCCAATAACAATCTATTCAAGCGATTGGCGGGAATTTGCAATAATGTGATTGTTGATTCTTGCGACTTTAACGAACCTGAAACTGATTTACTCAGTCTGCAAGAGTTGGTAAAAGCTAATATTCCTTTGGCTGATTTGAACTGGCGACGGTTGTCAGCATGGCAAGAATTGACGGCTCAAGCTTATGACTCACCCCATCGTCGCGCTGCACTCAAGGAAATTGACCGGGTGACGATTGACTATGAAAAAGGCAATCCTGCCCAAGCTTTGCTGTTTTTGGGTTGGTTGGCAAGTCGGTTAGAATGGTCGCCAGTTTCGTATAAAAAGGAAACGGGAGATTATGAAATCACTCAAATTCGTTTTGTTTCCCAAGACCAGCGACAGGTGGAAGCTGAGTTAGCTGGAGTTCCAGTTGCTGATGTCGGTGAAGTTCTGGGTGATATAATTGCTATCCGTCTGAGTTCAACAAATTTGGAAGCAGATTGTGGTACAGTAATTTGTTCAGAAACAGGCGGTTGTATGCGAATGGAAACCCACGGTGGCGCACAAGCTGCTGGTCTGTTTCAACAGGTGGGTTCACTTTCGGAACAAAAGGCTGAGGCTTTGCTGAGTCAACAGGTACAGCGTTGGGGTCGGGAGTCACTTTTTGAGGAAAGTTTGGCAGTTATCGCTAGAACTCTCAATTTGGGTAATTGACCTTGCATGATGAAGACGGGCAAGATGCCCATCCCACAAGATATTGATTGAATCTGATGGGTGTAAAGTAGATGTGTTTTAGTCAGAGGGATGGCTTATGCATCCCTTTTTGTCTATCGCGATAGGGTATGGTAGAGAGTACTGAAGTCCTCACTACAAACTTTTCATTACCCCCAGCTTATGGCTTTAGTTATTGCAGGAGAACGGAGTGGGGTGGGTAAGACAACGGTTACGCTCACCCTTTTAGCATCTTTACGTCGTCGGGGTTTAGCGGTACAATCTTTTAAGGTGGGGCCGGACTATATTGACCCGATGTTTCACGGCTATGTAACTGGTCGTCCTTGTCGCAATTTAGATGCGGTGTTGACTTCTGAGGCTTATATACAGAAATGTTTTGCTGAACATAGTCCAAATTGTGAATATTCCCTGGTTGAAGGGGTGATGGGGCTATTTGATGGCGTTAAGGATGTTGAAAATCAGGAAGAATGTTTAATTAACACTGATTTTGCTAGTACGGCTCACGTTTCACGGCTGTTAGATTTACCTGTGGTGTTAGTGATTGATTGCAGTCGCTTGTCTGGTTCTGTGGCGGCGATCGCTCACGGATATTGTACCTTTGATTCTAGAATTAAAATTGCTGGAGTCGTATTAAATCGGGTGGGAAGCGATCGCCATTTATCCCTACTCAAAGATGCCCTCGCAGCATTACAATTACCCATACTCGGCGTATTGCGTCGCCAAGATAATATTACCATACCTGATCGTCATCTCGGTTTAGTCCCCACCGCCGAACTGCCCGAATTAGATACTGTAATTGAACGTCTGGCTGATTTAGGAGATACTTGCTTTGATTGGCAATATTTACTACCCCTCTTAAAATCCCCCCAGTCCCCAGTCCCCAGTCCCCAGTCCCCAGTCCCCAGTCCCCAGTCCCCTATAAAGATTGCCATTGCACGCGATCGCGCTTTTAATTTTTACTATCAGGATAATCTCGACTTACTGCAAAACTTAGGCGCAGAATTAGTATTCTGGAGTCCCTTAGAAGATGCCGAACTACCACCGGATGTGCAAGGAATGTACTTTGGTGGTGGGTTCCCAGAAGTCTACGCATCGGCACTTGCAGCCAACAGCAGCGCCCTGCAAACAGTAAAAACGGCAATTTTAGCAGGAATGCCCACAATAGCCGAATGTGGGGGCTTAATGTACTTATGTGAGCAAATTATTGATTTTGAGGGTAAATCCTGGTCAATGGTAGGAATATTACCCACATCTGCTGTCATGGGTGGACGCTTAACATTAGGGTATCGTCGCGCCGTCGCCTTGCAAAATAATCTACTCATCCCAGCAGATACAAACATTTACGGACATGAATTTCATCGTTCTAGCTTAAATGTAAATCCCCAGAGTCCCTTGTTTCAAACGTATCGCTACGACTGCGACGAAAACATGGGAACAGAAGGATGGACTTCACCCTCAAACCTCCACGCCTCCTATATTCACTTACACTGGGGACAAAGCCGAGAAATACCCAAACAGTTTCTCAAACAATGTCTCAAAAAAAACTCATCTTAAAACTCTCCGCGCCTCTGCGCCTCTGCGTGAAACTTCTTAACTAACGACTCCGAGAAGCAGTCATATTCATATCCTCATTTAATTTCCGCACCAAACGGGATAACTCACGAATAATATTCACCGCAATTTCGGGAGTTTCCTCAATGGCATCATAAAGTTGCTCTTGAGTCAATTCCAAAAATTCGCAAGGTTCTAGAGTAGTCGCCGAAGCCGAACGGGGTTGAGTATCAAAAACTGCCATTTCACCGAAGTATTTTCCTTGTTCTACCTCTGCGAGTTTTTTCTCGCCAATGTGGACTTTCACCGTACCTGAGACGACAATATAAAGCGATCGCCCTTCTTCTCCCTGTTTAAAAATAGTATAATTAGCAGGAAATTGCAGTTCATGCATCACTGAAGTCAGCCGCACAATAAAATCATCTCGCAACTCCTTAAAAATTGGCACTCGCCGGACAAATAATAAACGGTCAACGCTACTGAGCATAATTAAAAGTTACAACTTATACAATAAAAATAACAAAAATAGTATCCATTGGGGAATAAGCTATCGCCTGGGGAAGAAGAAAAGCGAACACAAAAATAGTAATATACAGAAAAACCCTGCTCACAAAAGTTGTTGACAGATTATTCAAACCACATCCAAGTGATGAACTTCTGAGTGTTGGTATCCCACACTTAATTTCTGCACTAACCAGATTTTGACCACTTTAGTACTTCGGAAAATTTTATGTCTGCAACTGCAATGGGTGGACAACACTTACATGAATATCACGCCATAGCAGCACAAGAAGCTGCTCAAACCCTAAATTGTAACCCAGAAAAGGGCTTAACACCAGCAGAAGTAAACAAGCGATTGGAAGAATTTGGTAAAAATGAACTTAAAGGTAAACCTGGAAAACCTGCTTGGTTGAGATTTGTATTACAATTTAATCAAGCTTTACTATATATTCTACTGGTTGCTGGGTTAATTAAAGCCCTGTTAGGTCAATGGACAAATGCCGCCGTAATTTGGGGTGTAACCCTGATTAATGCTATTATCGGCTTTGTGCAAGAATCAAAAGCTGAAGGTGCGATCGCAGCTTTAGCTCAAGCAGTCACCACAGAAGCTACAGTCATTCGCAATGGGCAGAAATCCCGCATTCCTTCCTCAGAATTAGTTCCGGGGGATATTGTGCTGCTGACTTCTGGTGACAAGGTTCCGGCTGATTTGCGGTTATTCAATTCCCGGAATTTGCAGGTAGATGAGTCAGCTTTGACTGGGGAATCTGTACCTGTGGAAAAAGATACTACAACTCTCAGTGCTGATACTCCCTTAGCAGAACGGGTGAACATGGCTTATGCAGGGAGTTTTGTCACCTTTGGCCAAGGAAGCGGGATTGTAGTATCCACCGCCAATGCTACAGAAATGGGGCGGATATCCCAGTCTTTAGAACGGCAAACAAACCTGAGTACACCCCTAACTCGCAAGTTTGATAAATTTAGTCACCAATTACTTTACATTATTTTGGCACTAGCGGCTATGACCTTTGCCGTAGGTTTGGGTCAAGGACAAACTTGGCCAGCAATGTTTGAAGCGGCTGTGGCTTTAGCTGTGAGTGCGATTCCCGAAGGATTACCGGCTGTGGTGACAGTCACAATGGCCATTGGGGTGAATAGAATGGCACGACGACACGCCATTATTCGGAAGTTACCAGCCGTGGAAACTTTAGGCGGAGCGACGGTAATTTGTTCTGATAAAACTGGAACTCTGACAGAAAATCAGATGACTGTCCAGGGAATTTTTGCTGGTGGAAATAATTTTTCGGTGAGTGGTACAGGTTATAATCCTGATGGGGAGATTCTATTTCAACAGAAATCTGTAGATTTAGAATCAGATAATTTCCCCACTCTCAAAGCTTGTTTGATGGCTGGGTTACTTTGTACAGATTCTCATTTAGAACAAAAGAATGGGAATTGGCTTGTGGTGGGTGATCCGACTGAAGGGGCTTTAATTACAGTTGCGAATAAAGCCGGGTGGAATCAGTCCGAAATGGCGAAGTTAATTCCCAGAATCGATGGTATTCCCTTTGAATCTGAGTTTCAATATATGGCGACGCTACATGATAGCCATGAGTCTGTAGAAAAAGCTGGTGATGGTGGGAAAATTATTTATGTGAAAGGTTCTGTAGAATCAATTTTGAGCCGTTGTCAGGAAATGCTCAATGCCAATGCTGAACCAGAACCAGTTAACCGGGAATTAATCGAACAACAAGTAGAAGCCTTGGCTACTCAAGGGATGCGGGTATTGGCTTTTGCGAAGAAAGTTGTCCCAGATGAGCAAAATTCGGTAGATCATGAAGATATAGCTACCGGGTTGATTTTCTTAGGTTTACAGGGAATGATTGACCCACCGCGTCCAGAAGTGATTGCTGCGGTGCGTGCCTGTAAAACTGCGGGGATTCAAGTTAAGATGATTACAGGTGATCATGTTACCACAGCTAAGGCGATCGCACAAAGAATTGGTTTAGAAAAAGACGGTAAAGTGCGCGCCTTCGAGGGTAAACAACTCACCGCAATGGATGATAATGAACTCACCCTAGCCGCAGAACATGGTGTAGTATTTGCTAGAGTTGCTCCCGATCAAAAATTGCGGTTAGTGGAATCATTGCAGTCTCAAGGCGAAATTGTCGCTATGACTGGGGATGGTGTAAATGATGCGCCAGCACTCAAACAAGCTGATATTGGCATAGCAATGGGTGGCGCAGGTACAGATGTCGCCAGAGAAGCTTCTGATATGTTGCTCACAGATGATAATTTTGCCTCCATTGAAGCCGCAGTAGAGGAAGGGCGCACAGTTTATCAGAACTTACGCAAAGCGATCGCCTTTATCTTACCTGTCAACGGTGGCGAATCGATGACAATTCTGATTAGTGCCTTATTAGCCAGAGATTTACCGATTCTATCACTGCAAGTCCTGTGGTTAAACATGGTGAACTCAGTCACCATGACTGTACCTTTAGCATTTGAACCCAAATCAGATCGAGTAATGAAGCTCAAGCCCCGCAACCCACGGGAGCCATTACTTTCTGGTACACTATTTCAGCGTATAGCCGCAGTTTCCATATTTAACTGGATTCTGATTTTCGGGATGTTTGAATGGGTGCGTCAAAATACAGGTAATATTGACCTGGCGCGAACAATGGCAATTCAAGCTTTAGTCGCTGGGCGAATTGTTTATTTATTGAGCATCAGCCAGTTAACAAATGTGGTATTTAGGAAACTCAGAGGTCAAGCTGCTAGAATTAATGATGGCAAGGCGATGGCTTTAGGTATAGTCTGCACGGTCATCCTGCAAATCATCTTTAGTCAATGGGGTGTGATGAATACTTTGTTTAGAACTGCTCCCTTGAATTTAGAACAATGGCTGATTTGTTTGGTTCCGGCTTTACCGATGATTCCTTTAGCTTGGTTTGTTAATCGCATCGATCCTGCGGAGTAATTCTTGGCTTTGGTGTTGGAAAATATGGATTAGTTTCGCGCAAAGGCGCAAAGGCGCAAAGGTGGAAAGGTGGGAAAGGTGGAATTAAGGTAATTTTGGCTTTTTATAATTCCCTATTCCCCACTCCCTATTCCCCACTCCCCACTCCCTACTCCCTACTCCCCACTCCCCAAATATGTTATGGAAATGGTGCTTTAGATTATTAATAATAATACTGGGAGTTTGGCTATTCCTGGATTTGGTTTCGCGTCTGGGAGCAGAAATTTTCTGGTTTGAGAATGTGGGCTATGTGCAAGTATTTCTGCTGCGGATAATTACCCAGGGCGGTTTGTGGATACTTGTCTCTGGTGTTACGGCTACTTTTCTACTGGGAAATCTCAGGTTTGCAGAACAGCTAAAATATCCTGATTCTTTGAAAATTAAGGAAGTCCGGCGCGAGGAAGCAGCAATTGATAGCGATTTACAAAATTTTCTCAGTCCTAATTATTCCAGACGTGAAGAAATACAGACACCTAAATCTCGGACTAAACCATTAAGATTATTCTGGTTGCTACCTATAGCTTTGATATTCAGCGTCTTAGTGGGATTAATGCTGGTTCATTATGGTGAAATATCCCTTAGTTATTGGCATTCTCCCACTCTCAGGACTATTCCACCAGTTCCACCGCTATTTAGACTTGAGCGAATTTGGTTGATGAGTGTGCAAATTGTCTCTCAAGTTTGGTATATGGCTTTATTTGCTGGAGTGGCGATCGCAATTATAACTTATCCTGGTTTTTTCTTGAATGCGATCGCACTAGCTTTTAGTGTCCTCTTTGCTTGGGTAATATCTCACAACTGGGCTAGGGTACTGCAATATTTTAGCCCCACAACCTTCAACGCCTCTGAGCCTTTATTTAATCTAGATATTAGCTTTTATATATTTTCCCTGCCATTTTGGGAACTGTTAGAACTATGGGGGATGGGATTATTTTTATATGCTTTTATCGCTGTCAGCCTAACTTATCTTCTATCAGCAAATAGTGTTAGTCAGGGAATTTTCCCAGGGTTTTCCTCCGAACAACAGCGTCATCTATACGGCTTGGGTGGCTTATTCATGCTGGTTGTCGCCCTGAGTTATTGGCTGAGTCGTTTTGAACTCGTTTATTCTAGACGTGGGGTAACTTACGGTGCTAGTTACACCGATGTCACGGCTGTATTGCCAGTTTATACAATTTTGTCCGTCTTCGCTTTAGTAGTTGCCGTTTACCTCCTCTGGCGAACATTTGCTTGGAAATCCCAATCTCGATATCGCAAATTTATATTTTATAGTTTGGGGCTGTATTTAGTCGTAGTTGTAGCAGCCGATTTTGTCCTCCCCACTGTAGTCCAGTATTTAATTGTTCAGCCCAACGAATTACAACGAGAGCAACCATACATTGAGCGTACCATTGCCTTAACTAGGCAAGCATTTGATTTAGAAGTCATCGACGCTCAAACCTTCAACCCCACAGGAGACTTGACAGAAGCCGATATTCAAAGAAACGATTTAACAATTCGCAATATTCGGCTTTGGGATCAACAACCACTCCTAGAAACTAACCGTCAACTCCAACAAATTCGACTTTACTACCGCTTCCCAGATGCGGACATTGACCGTTATACACTTTTGAAAGAAGCACCCGCACAAAGACCGACAGCACCCACAGAGGTGACAGAAGCCAACCCAGAACAGACACAGCCCACAGAACGGCGACAAGTTCTAATTTCGGCGCGAGAATTAGACTATACTGCTGTACCTCAACAGGCACAGACTTGGGTAAATCGTCATTTAATTTATACCCACGGCTACGGGTTTACCCTCAGTCCCGTTAATACTGTAGGCCCAGGAGGACTACCAGAATACTTTGTTAAAGATATCGCTGGGAATAATGAAAGCGCCCTGAATACCTCCAGTGAAGCCATTCGTGACAGCGTTCCCATTGGACAGCCCCGAATTTATTTCGGTGAAATCAGTGATACTTATGTGATGACTGGGACAAGAGTTAAAGAATTAGATTTTCCCAGTGGTAGTGATAATGTTTACACTATATATGATGGTTTGGGGGGCGTTCGCATTGGTACGGGGTGGCGACGCTTATTATTTTCTATGTATTTGAAAGATTGGCAAATGCTGTTTACACGGGACTTTTTGCCAGATACCAAGGTATTATTCCGACGAAATATTAAGGAACGTATTCAGGCGATCGCACCTTTCTTACAATTTGATAGTGACCCTTACTTAGTCGCTGCCGATGCCAACCCAGAAAATGGCGACGGTGATTTTCCTAGTAATGGTAATTACCTTTATTGGATTATAGACGCTTATACCACAAGCGATCGCTATCCTTACTCTGACACCACCAGCGAAAACATCAACTACATCCGTAACTCCGTCAAAATAGTCATCGATGCTTACCACGGTACAGTTAACTTTTACATCGCCGATACCCGTGACCCGATAATTCAAACTTGGTCAAAAATATTTCCCAACACCTTCAAACCCCTCAGCGATTTACCCCCTAGCCTCCTCAGCCATATTCGTTATCCGGTAGACTACTTCAAAATTCAATCAGAGCGATTGATGACCTACCACATGACAGACCCCCAGGTATTCTATAACCGAGAAGACCAATGGCAAATACCCAACGAAATCTATGGTAGTGAAGCCCGTCCAGTAGACCCCTACTATTTAATAACCAGCCTCCCCACCCTTCCCTTCGTTGAAAACGATTCTCCTCGTACAGAAGAATTTATCTTATTATTACCCTACACACCCAGACAACGCTCCAACTTAATCGCTTGGTTAGCAGCAAGGTCAGACGGTGAAAATTACGGTAAATTACTACTATATGTATTTCCCAAAGAACGCTTAATTTTCGGACCAGAGCAAATAGAAGCCCGAATTAACCAAGACCCAGTAATTTCCCAGCAAATTTCCCTATGGAACCGCCAGGGTTCAAGAGCCGTTCAAGGTAATCTCTTGATTATTCCCATAGAACAATCATTATTATACGTCGAGCCAATTTATTTAGAAGCCACCCAAAACAGACTACCCACCCTAGTCCGAGTAATCGTCGCCTTTGAAAACCGCATCGTCATGGCTCCAACATTAGAACAAGCATTAGAAGGAATCTTCCAACCAGAAGTCACACCAGCCCCAGCCATAATTCGCCCTGTAGAAGAACCAGCACCCACAGAATAGTTATCAGTTATCAGTTAACAGTTAACAGTTATCAGTTATAGTGCTATGCACTTGAATGAAATACATCATAGCCCCCTCCTCGCTTGCGCTACGGTCTACACACAAGTCCAAAAACCTTTCATTTAGGTAGGGTGTGTTATGGACGTTAGTCCTAACGCACCGCAAATTTGGGATGGTGCGTTGCGCTGCGCGACAACACACCCTACAAAAAAAGGATTTTGAGAATTTAATCATTTGTGTGTACACCGTAGCCTTGAGAAGGGGGGAACTAGAATCAAAGTCCCCCTTTTTAAGGGGGATTTAGGGGGATCAGATTATTTGTGTGTACATAGTGGTTCCTCGCTTGCACCGGAGGGGGTTGGGGGTGGGGTTCTTCTATCTCACTCAACCGAGAACCGCTATAACTGTTAACTTATTTAATTTAGTCACATATTTAGCCAGTTGTAATGAAGCGATGACTTCGTGCGGCGAATTGACTTGTTCACCCATTTTAGCCGTTCAACAGCACAAAATCAACAACTGGCATAGAGATGGGAGGATTGAAAACAAGGCTTGACCCTATACTGCGGACAGTTTTCGCATTCCCGTTATCCCTGTTGATATATTATTAAAACCGGAACCGAAAGATTTGTCATGCCAAAATGCCGAATCTTTCAACCTACGTATAAAGTCTCCCCTCTCCTTACTAAGGAGAGGGGCTGGGGGTGAGGTTCTTTATTTTCTTCCACAGACTTTATTACTTAAAAATTAGCGTGTCTTCTCATATCAGCATAGTGTCGCGCTGTGGTATTCATTTCAATAACAAACTCTGTACCTTGACCTAATTGAGAATTACACCTAAGTTTCCCATGATGTTTTTCCACAATAATTTGTTGACTAATTGCTAGTCCTAGACCCTTACTTTTACCCATTGCTTTAGTAGTAAAGAAAGGTTCAAAAATCCGCCTTTTAATATGCGGAAGAATACCTTTACCATTGTCATAAATATGAATCACAACTTTTTGCTTTTTCCCAAGCTGATTATCAACTCTGTGGGATTCATTACTAGTGACTAATGATAAATGACTGCTCACAACTTCTGTGCGAATGAAAATCTGGGGAATCAAGGAATAATCTTGTTTCATCCTTTCTTCTAACGCATCAATGGCATTATTTAGAATATTCATAAATACCTGATTTAACTCTCCAGGATAACAGTCAATTAAAGGTAATTCTCCAAATTCTTTAATAACTTCAATTCCTGGTCTATCTGGCTTTTCTTTGAGGCGATGCTGCAATATCCTGATTACACTATCCAGTCCCTCATGTAGGTTAGATTTTTGCATTTTATCTGCATCAAGGTTCGAGAAATTCCGCAGAGCCGAAACAATCTCTTGAAGACGCTCAGAGCCAGATTGCATTGACCAAAGCAATTGTAAAAAGTCTGTTTTTATCAGACTAAAGTCGAACTCTTGCAAATATGAGGTAATTTCTGAGTTCGGTTTGGGATAATAATATTGATACAGTTCAATTACTTTAATTAACTCTTCAGCATACTGACTTGTGGGATGAAAATTATCATAAATAAAGTTAACAGGATGATAAATTTCGTTAGCCATCTCGACTACGATTTGACCGAGATTAGCCATTTGGTCATTCTGTAATAATTGTCTTTGGGTAATTTGCAGTTGTGCTGACTTTTCTTTTATTTGTGCTTCTGCTAACAATTGTTCTTGCTTTTTATCCTGTTGCAAACTTTCTTGAAACAACTTCTCTTGGGTAATATCTCTATGAGTTCCTGTCATCAATATGGGTTTACCAAATTCATCCCACTCAAATACACAACCACCTGATAAAATCCATTTCCACTCGCCAGATTTAGCCAACATTCTGAATTCAATTTCAAATTTAGGTGTGCATCCTTGAAGATACTCTTGTAATACCTGTTGGACTTTCCACAAATCCTCTGGATGTACAAGTTTTTCAAAGGATTCATAGGCGTTGGTAATTTCTTCTCGCTGATACCCTAAAATGTGCTTCCACTGAGGGTCAAAATAGGTTTTATTGGTAACTAAATTCCAATTCCACCAACCTAGACCACTAGAAGCTAATGCCATTTGTAAGGCTGCTTGTGGCTGTTGATCTGGGAAATTTTGCAAGCTTGACGCTGAAATATGAGCTTCCATGTTGTAGGTAGCAGGTTCTGGGATATTCATAGCGGCTGATAGGATGAGGAAGATATGCTGGGTTTCTTTCTCTGCGCTGTGTTAGTACCTGAAAATAAAAAAAGTATTTCTAATCTTGAATTAAATATAGGAAATCTTCACCGGAAGATTGTAACTTCTGTGGCGATCGCTCACATAAAATTTTACCAAAAATTAACTACATTTTGTACATCTATATCTCCAAATATTAGATAATGAGTATCTAAAATTACGAATTAACGAGATGGAATACCTGTGAATTTTTATTTAAATAACTCTAAAATCGATGTACGTCAGATTTTTCACAAAAAAGTAATATTGTCAAGCTGCATTTGTAGCTTTTTGGAAAAAAATTAGGCTTTCAATCAAATTTAGGAGGCTACATTAATTTTAATCCTCAGAACCTCAACTTCGAGGACAAAAAAACACAGAACTAAGGCCAATGAAGAATGACGATAGATGAAGTCGTATTGCTACTAAAAGCCAGCCAAGTTAATGGTGTGACAACACTCCAAGAGATGATTTTGCGTTCTTCCTGGGAGGGAAAAACATATACAAGTATAGCTTTTGAAGCCCACTACGGGGAAGAGCGTGTGCGGAAAGTTGCTGCTCATTTATGGCAATCTTTAAGCGATTTTTGGGGGGAACCGATTCATAAATCTAACTTCCGTGAAAAGTTGTTATCTCGCCGTCTCACTAAAACCCATCAACAGTTAATTAAGGAGTTTAACCGGGCTGCAACTGCCATATCTCTGGAATTTCCTAATAGCCCAGTATCTCCTAATTCTAGATTATACATTCCTCGCCCGCCAATAGAGGAACTTTTCTATGCAGAAATAACTACACCAGGAAGTGTTGTCTGTATCCAATCTCCGAATAAAATGGGAAAAAGTTCTCTGATTCTCAGGATAATTACACGGGCTACTAATGAAGGTTTTCGCACCGTTAGTTTGGATTTTCAGCAAGCAGATAAAGCAGTCTTTAGCAGTTTGGATAAGTTTTTACGCTGGTTGTGTGCCAATGTTAGCCGGGAGTTACAGCTAGAACCAAAACTTAACGATTACTGGGATGAGGATATGGGTAGTAAAGTTAGCTGCTCTATGTATTTCCAGAAGTATTTGCTAACTGCTGTGAAAAGTCCTGTGGTGTTGGTATTCAACGAAGTAGATTGGGTATTTGATTATCCTGAGATTGCTGGGGAATTTCTGCCATTGATGCGTTCTTGGTATGAACAGTCCAAAATGGTGGAAGTTTGGCAAAAGCTCCGCCTGGTATTGGTTTATTCTCAGGATATTCTTGTGAGTTTAAAACTGACAAAATCCCCATTCAATATGGGGTTGTTAATTAAGTTGCCAAATTTTACAAAAGAGCAGGTTGAGGATTTAGCACAACGTCATGGTTTAGATTGGGTTGATAGTCAGAATACTCAACGTTTGATGGCGATGGTGGGGGGACATCCCTATTTAGTCAGATTGGCTTTGTATCACCTTGTGGGTAAGGGAGGCTTAGAAGGGAACCTAGAGGAACTACTACAACAAGCAGCGACTACAAAGGGAATTTATCACGAGTATTTGAAACAGTATGTATTGGTATTGCAAGGGGAGCCAGAATTGGCTACTGCTTTCTATGAGGTAATTACTGCGAGCAATGATGTGAATTTGGAGCCTACCATAGCATATAAATTATATAGTATGGGGCTGGTGAATCTGTCAGGCGATCGCTGTACTCCGGCGTGTGAGTTGTATCGGTTATATTTTCAAAGACAACTTAACACGGTGGAGCATTTGATTAACCCCAATGAATTGAGAAGCCTACACTGATGGCGGTGCAGTGTAGGTAGTTCACCTATTAACGAAGAGTAACTATCGGTACGCCTAACCACCCTGCACCATTCTCTTTTTGCGAGGGGTCGGGATTATGTACTGGAACAATCTGAAACTTAGTCGGATGTGGTGTACCAAGGGTAACAGAATAGGTGCGTAATTCATCTTGGTGGAAAACTGTGACTGCAATAGTATCGTTTGGTTGGTAATCTTTGAGGCGATCGCTCAGTTGATGAGCTGTTAACCGGATACCCTCAATGGCCAATAACTCATCGCCTGCATCAATTCCCGCTACTTGTGCAGGTGAGCCGACTTCCACAAATTTAATTACTTCTCGTGCATTTTCAGTTTTTGCCTTAATACCTAAATAAGGTTCTTCTTCTCGTTCGGCTACTAGATGTAAACCGAAAGGTTCCAGGTAATGATTAAAAGGTAATTCGTCAGTGCTATTAATGTAGGATTCAAAGAAATCAGCCAAATCCACACCCGCCACCGATTCAATTACTTCCTGCAACTGTTCGGGGGTGTAGCCAATTTCTGGCTGTCCAAATTTCCACCACATTTGCCGCATCACATCATCAAGCGATCGCTGATTACCATGTCTGGCTCTAATCAGCAAATCTAGCAACAAAGAAACCATTTCCCCCTTCAAATAGTAGGACATTTGGCAATTATTGCTATTGGCATCTGGACGATAAAGTTTAATCCAAGCATCAAAACTCGACTCAGCCAGTGGTTGCACCTTGCGCCCAGGCGTAGTCAGAAATCTGGTAATTTCCTTACTCAAATGACTTAAATAGGACTTAGCATCATAAATGCCAGCCCGCAGAGGAATCAGTAAATCGTAGTAACTTGTAGTTCCCTCACAGAACCACAAAGAAGAAGTATAGTTTTCCTGCTCATAATCAAAAACTTCCAAACCTTTGGGGCGAATGCGTTTGACATTCCACAAGTGAAAAAATTCATGTGCCACCAATTGCACAAAGCGCTCGTATTTATCCTGAGAGCGAAACCCAAAACGCTGGTAAATTAATGAACAACAGTTTTTATGCTCCAACCCTCCATAAGCTTGGGCGAATAAATGCAGCAGAAAAATATATCGTTCGTAGGGTAAACCCCCAAACATCTGCGCTTCCACCTGGATAACTTTTTGGATATCGGCAATTGCTTGCTGTGATTGTAAATTACCCTCTCCCCAAACAGCCAGTTCATGGGGCTTTCCCAAAACCTCAAAGTAATATGATTTGTGGTTACCAATTTCCACAGGGCTATCCACAAGAGTGTCAAAATCGTCAGCTAAGAAAGTATAGGCTTGCCCACCAACTGCTGGTAAAGAAGTAGTTACCCGCCAGTCTGGGCGCGGTGGTACGACAGTAATCTGAATTGGTAGACTTTCCCAACCAGGGAGTCTAAAAAACAGTGCCGCACCGTTGAAATAGCCGTGGGTACTATCCAAATGATTCGTCCGTACCGATAGCTCATTGGCAAACATCCGGTAACGCACAGTTAATTCTGAAACACCGCTTGTATTGACCTGCCAATGGTTTTTACTGATTTTTCGCCAAGGCAAAGGCTTATCCCCTGCAAAAGCGGCAAAATACTGTAAATTTTTGGCGTATTCTCGCACTAAGTATGAGCCTGGTGTCCATACTGGCATTTTCAAGTCAAGAATTTTTGATGAGTGGTTGATTAGCTGCAATGTCACCTCAAACAGATGCGTTTGTGGTTGAGGCATTGCCACCAGGTAATGAATCATCGGTACTGTTTCCTGGATGCCAATCTCGATACGAGGTGCTGTTGCTTCGGTCATCTGTAATTAAGAGTTATAAATTTTGAGTCAATAGTTTATAGACAATAGTCAATAGTCAATGGTCGTAAGTCAATAGTTAATGGTCAATAGTTAACAACTGTAGACTGAAGACTGATTGACACTCCCCATGCTCAAAAGCCACAGGATTCTTGCGTCATAGGGATTCCTAGGAATTTACCCCCTGCATCTTGACCGTATACCCGAAGGAACCGCTACATCCTACAAGGATAACGTCTTGAGTATTTGCTACAGGGGGAGCAATTTGAGCGAATATGAGTACGGTCAACTTCTGAACACATTTAACTAGCCTGAGATTTACCCAATACAAGTAGTTTCCCACATTTCATAAATGTCATGTCCAAACCATTACATTTATCATGATGCAGAAAGGGTAATTTCGTAAATATGTTGGTGTTCTAACTCTGAAGGGGGGAATTATTGGTGTAAACACATAAAGTCGAGCTTAAACCTTGCCAGCTAGGTTAATCAACTGTTTCCAGTTGATCAGATTAATAATATTGTTGGCACTGTCAATCATGATCCAACCTTTTTCATCGAGTTTTTGCATGATTTTGGTAGTTTCTTCAACACCAATTTCTGTCACCTAGGCTAAATCTTTGAAAGGAATATTCAAAATTTCCTTACCTTTGCTTGATTCTTGTCCATAGCTTTCGCCCAAATTAATTAGGGTATGAGCCAGTTTGACAGCAGGCCGATAAGAGCGAATTTGTAAGGGCTGGTTAATTTGTCGCAATCGCCGCACCATCAGTTGCAACATCCGGTGATGTAACTGCGGGTCTTTAAATAATATTTGAATAAAACGCTCTCTAGAGATACTCAACAACTTTACTGGCGAAAGGGCAATCACATCGGTTGAACGGGGGGATTCATCCAAAATAGCCATTTCGCCGAAAAAATCACCTCGACCCTAGCGCTGGCAGAAATCAAACATCGCCAGTTGTGAAACTCATTCCTGAATTCTTAGAGATTGGGCTGCAAGATAGACTTTTGTCCATTCGCCCATCACCTGATGAGTTTTGAGCTTTAACTGTTGAGCTATTGCTTCTATAGAATTGCCTGCTTTACGCAAATCTAGGATTTGTCGCCTCAAAGGAGTTAAGTTTTCATACAGCTGCTGCCATTGGTTTTGAGTTAGTCCCAAATTATTTTCTGCTAGGGAAATTCCCAACCAGTTATCCACGAGTTCTGGTTTACCTTTGAGGGCAAAGACGCGCACCGCATGGTAGCTAATTTTTTCTCGCAGTCGGTAAATTTCTTTGATTGGCTTATGTAGTTTTTTGGCGATTTCATCTTGGGATTTGCCTTGCAGATACAATCGCAGCCACTCTACTGCTTCTTCTCCCAGGGTTTCTTGTAAATAATCAGCAAATTCCTGTTGTACTAGCTGCCGCAGTGCTTGTTGTTCTTCTAGTTGTTGTGCTGTTTGATATTCGGCAACTGCCTGATTATCCGCCAAGTTCACCCGATGATCATTATCCTCTGAGAGGATTTCTTCGGAAACTATCCTAACTAAATCACTGCTTGGCACTTGGGTTAAGCCCCCACGCTGAACCCGTCGCAGGTAGTTGACAAATCTATATAGGAGCAAGGGTTGATTCCGCACTGGACGCATAGAATACTCTTCTATACTGGCAAATAATAGCGTATCACGCAGTCGTTTATCCGGGGTAAATTCAGCAATACAAGCCATTTGCTGCTGCATATACTTATCGTTTTGCAGTAATTCTTGTATAACTTCTTGCAAAACATCCATAACACTACGCTGGCGATCGCGACTCAGAGAAACCCAAGTCTGTATACTATTGCGTAATGTGACTAAATTTCCTAGACGAGTCAGCAGGTGACGGTAGGCACGTTCTCGCCCGATACCCAAGTAGCGTTGACGTAAAATTTTCCAGCGATATTCCATCGCTTGTTTAGCAATGTTGAGTTCTTGAGGTTTGCTCTGGTCGAAGCGTTCTAAATCACTTCCTAAAAGCCAAAGAATAATACTTTTTCTGTTGGCCATGCTTTGTTCTGGACACTCCGCCGCCAGACGCTTACCCCAATAATCAGCTAATTTTTCTGCCTCCTTAGTCATAGCGAGATTGCGCTCCTCAAAACCCTGTATTAAAGTTGGCATCACAACCCCCATTTGTCATACTTAACTTATCATCTGGCAGTTGCCCATGAGTATGTCTTTTTCATAAAGACATTTCATTGGTCTATTCTTATTACGTCTGGATTTACTAACTTTATGCAAAATTCAGGGAATTTTTTCTAAATTTTAGTTTTTATTTGACCTAGATGTATCTAAGATGAGTTGCTGCTGCCATCACTTTCTGTGCTTTGTTAAATAATATTTAGTAGATTAGGAACTAAACGGGAAGAAATAGGGGAGATGATGAGGTTGTGTTGCAATTAGTCCTACGGCTAATCTCAGGTAAAAAAATCTTTTTCCATGTCAACCTAACCTAAGTTAAAGTTTCATATTTAAGTATATAGCGATACCCACCTCAATCAGGTACACCAAGAATTAATTGACCACAGATAAACACAGATAAACACAGATAAATCCCTACCCCAGCAAACTAGGAAACGCTATATCTATTTAGAAAACAAATAACATCCCACCCTTAGTCTCTCCCACCTTAGCTTCATCTTTGTCGGAGAAGTTTGCCCAGATGAAAACTCTCCTAGCCACTTCTCTTTGCCAGGGAGGAGGGGACTAAAAGCTTTTTTTGATCACCTAGTACCGCAAGGCGGAAGTCAAAAGTCAAAAGTCAAAAGTCAAAAGTCTGACTTTATAGGCTTTTGATTGATTTTAAATGGTTGTCCTATTTACGCCGTACTGTACTAGTTATTGGGATAGAAAACTAAAGTTATGGATTTATCATAGTTTGGTCAAAAAAAAGTCAATAGTCAAAGGTTAATTGTCAATAATTCATTAACACCTCAACTTTTAACTCTTGACTAACAATTGATGAATTTTAGCTTATAACCTGTTAGATGAGCGTACAATTGGGTTTTCTACAGAATCCCGATACTGTTGGACTGCATCTGTATAGCCAATTGGTAGAACCGCTTCCACGTTTTCATGGGGACGAGGAATAATTACCCAGGATTCTAGAGTTCCACCATGAACATTTTCTGCGGCTTCAATACCAGCTGCCATAGCTGTTTTGACCTCAGAAACGTCTCCGCGAATATTGATTGTAAAACGAGCGCTACCCACTCTGATATAACCAACAAGGGTGACGCGACCAGCTTTAACCATCGCATCAGCTGCTGCTAGTACAGCCGGAAAACCCTTCGTTTCAAGTGCGCCAACGGCCTGTAGTGACATTAGTAATCTCCTGTATGAATAAATGTATTGTCGGAAGCAACGTGGGGAAGTTTGATGATTTTCACAAAAAACATTTTAAAACCCTGACCGGGTAAAAATTTGCTCAATGTGTTTTTTTCATACGTTGCGGGTTTGTCATCTGTGCTTATTCGGGGCTGAAATCTTGCATCACTGATTTGATGACAATTTTTATCGGGTGAATACTGTTTACCGTGCGCTCAAACCTTGATTTTTATGCTTTTGGTAGTGTTCACCCTAGAGTTATTGACAATGGTGCAAGACATGAGATCACGAATTTGCCTATTACATACGAAAAGGTTCAGATGTTTCGGTGAAGTGGATTGGTAAAATGGTTTCCACGTTTTCTGGAGGGTTAGGAACAATGTAGTGGGTAATTACTTGACCACCAAACGTTTGTTCTCCGGCGAATATTCCTGCTTCTACCGCCCTGTTAACTTCCGAAACGCGTCCCCGAACAGCGACTAACATCCGAGCGCTTTCAGCTTGACCATAATACACAATTGTGACTGCGGCAGATTTAACCATTGCATCGGCTGCTGCTAGTACAGCAGGAAAGCCCAAGGTTTCAATTACGCCAACCGCCATTGGCATGGCATTAGCTCCTGAGTTGAAAAAATGAAGTGATATCAATTGTACGAGGCTTTCGTACCAATTTTGACATTTGAGATATTTTTCTGTTTTTAGAGCAGTGACGGGTTAGGTGGTGACTGGATTTCTGCTATGCTTTACCAGCCAGTCTAAGAGGCTACCACTCAACACGGCATAAATTGGCGAAAAAATCATGATAAATATGCCCATACCGGGTAAACCACCGATGTTATACCCCAGAATCAATACCCCCAATGCTGCCAACAGCATAATTAAAGCATGAGCCGGAATCCAGCACCATGATTGCCGCACAGACGAACGTAGAATCAACCACTGAAATAATCCCATCAGCGCACCCGCTAATGTAACTTGTGCAATCGCTCTCCCAGCTAAGGGCAATTGTGCTATGATAGGCTGCCCAAATTCCGGCGAACCAGGTACAGGTATTGCTGTGTATAGCATGACAATCAAGGTGAAGAAGATACCGCACCATCCTAAAACCGATGCGAGAATCCACCATTGGGAACGCGATACAATGCTGCGGAGGATAAACCATTGGGCGATACCAACCGCTAGCCCTAAGCCTATCGCTGCGCCTAATGCTGCGCCAAGAATTATACATCCAATTGCACCTTGTCCTTCACACCCTCTAATCACCCAAGATAGTGGATAGGCAAGGATTTTAAAGCCCAAAAATCCCCCCATTAAGCCTGTAATACTACTCACAAGAAAGCCTAGTAAAGTGATGATAGTCCACTTTAGCCATAGAGAATAATTTAACAATCGAGTCAGGGACATAAACATATTTGATATACCCACAATTTGGCAGTAACTGGAGTACTCTTAAACGGTAAACTAAAATATATGTTTCCTAGTTTTTTACCTACCTCAGTTGGGCAACTGACAGAATCTACTTCCATCGCCTTGGCTGAAAATATTCAAAGTCAAGCGATCGCAACTCCTTTAATTAGCCAACCAATTACTACTACCTATGTTCAACAAGGTAGTGGTGGTACGCCGATTTTATTAATTCACGGCTTCGACAGTTCCGTGTTAGAATTTCGTCGCCTTTTGCCACTGCTCGCAAGGGATAATCAAACTTGGGCTGTGGATTTATTAGGCTTTGGGTTTACAGACAGAATAGAGGGTTTACCATTTAGCCCCATAGCCATTAAAACCCATCTGTATCATTTCTGGAAAACCCTGATTAACCAACCAGTGATTTTGGTGGGTGCGTCGATGGGGGGTGCTGCGGCCATTGATTTCACCTTTACTTACCCAGAAGTAGTAGAAAAACTGGTGTTAATCGATAGCGCTGGTTTAAAAGGGGGTTCACCGTTAAGTAAATTGATGTTTCCCCCATTGGATGCTTTTGCAGCTAACTTTTTACGTAATCCGAAGATACGCGATCGCATTTCCCGGACTGCGTACAAAAATCAGCTTCTCGCGTCAATCGATGCTCAATTATGTGGCGCATTACACCTAGAAATGCCCAATTGGACACAAGCATTAATAGCCTTTACTAAAAGTGGTGGTTACAGTGCTTTTAAAGCAAAGCAGCTTTCAGAAATTGTGCAACCAACACTGATTTTATGGGGTGATACAGATAAAATTTTGGGTACAGTTGATGGCAAAAAGTTCCAACAGGCAATTCCCCATAGTAAACTTATCTGGATTGAAGACTCTGGTCATGTCCCACACTTAGAACAGCCAGAAGTCACCGCCCAACACATTTTGGCATTTCGTAATTAATCAATTTCGTAATTAATCACGAATCACGAATTACGAATTACGAATTACGAATTCAATCGTACAACCAAGTATTATCGGCAAAATTATCTCCTTCTTTTTGGCGTTCTAGGAGATATTCGGGAACTTGATGTGATTTTTTATAACCCACTGGGTTATATTTTTCTTTTACTTGGATAGCCGAGGTGTTCGGTTTCTCTGGAATTACAGGCTTATTCTCTTTGACTGGGATGCGTGATTTACTTTCTTCTATAAGTTGAGAATTAGCTTCTGCAAGGTGTAACGCGTCTTGTTTAGCTTCGTGTAGTTCTTTTGTCAGCCGTTCTATTAATACTTGCTTTTCATACAAAACTGATTGCAAATCGACAATTTGCTTTTGAAAAGCTTTTTGTTTATCTTGAGATTCTTCAAGATTTTCTTTTAATTCTTGGACAGTGGTTTCTAAATTATTATTAGTAGACATAGCTTCCTTGAGAGGAGTCTGTTTATGAGACAGCGTAGGTAATTTATCTGTAGTTAAAGTATTTTCTTCGGTAACTTTCTCAGCTTTAACTTCAATCACCGATTGATTTTCCAGTGGTATCAACTTTTGCGCTTCTTCTTGTAGTGAGTCAGATAGATGTTTCTTAACCATTATTTTCTCCAATCACGCTGTAATTCCTCCGCCACGCAGCATGAGACTAACTCCGCCTGCGGTGCATTGTTTCCTCGCCATTGAGTAATGACGACACCTTCTAGTTATAATTCCGCCCCGTCCAATAATTGGCAGAAACTTGAATATCTGCATCAATGAGATTAAACTTGTTTTTTTGCCCAAATTGTGCAGCTAAATTAACTGCCATAGTCGTTTTACCGACTCCTTTCTTAGCGTTGAGGATAACGATGATTTTTGGCAATGCTTACTTACCAGGCTGCCTTAGTTAAATATACCGCTTTGTGTAGCCTTCATTCACAGAAAAACTCGTAAAAATTAACATCAGCAGCCGTCACTTCAAACAAACTCCTATGACAGTAACTTACAACTTACCTGATGGTCCCAAATTACCACGCTATTTGCGGATGGTTAAATTTATCACTCAGCCGGTGAAATATGTAGAAGATTTTGCCCAAGTTTATGGTGATAACTTCACTATCTGGAATCGCGGGGATAAGCATATTGTCTATTTTAGCCATCCTCAAGCACTAGCAGGAGTTACGCAAAAACCCTCTCAGACCCTTATTCCTCTGTGTACTCTGCGTCTGGTGTGGTTCGTTATTCCGTAATTTGTGCGTAAGTCATAAGGTATTATAATTGACATTATAAAATTTAGTATAGCTTTTCCTAAAAATCACAATTATTATTCAATACTGTATGGTATAATAGATACAAAAGATAGAATAGTAATTTTATAGTAATTTTTAAGAGTTGGGCTTCGATGGTCTCAATTGATCTCAGTCCCTCTAAACGTAACCTTCCCAAGTTGTAGTTAGATTTAGCTGAGGAAGTCGAATTGATCAGAAGTGTAACCGAAATCGGAAACGTTCAAAACGTAGGGATATTTATAAGGAAGGAAGGCAGGCTGAAAACCCTTGAGGAACAGGTGCGTAGCACCGTATCCCGTGCTTTAGGCAAGGGATGAAAGCTGCCTGGAGGAGTTTGCGCCATCTAAGAGGATGTTTGATAAGTTTTCCACAGGTAATTTTTATCTTAGGAAACAGGGAACAGGGTTGGGAACTGATTAGAAATATTTATCCATACTTACTCATAACTACTTAAATGCTATGCTATAGTAGTTATATGAGTAAGTTATCTATATCTGAAGCAGCAAAGTTAAAAGGTGTAAGTGTTTCCACACTCAGAAGATGGGAAACAGAAGGTAAATTAATTCCCGAAAGAACAGCTAGTGGTCATAGAAGATATGATTTAGCTCAATTGTTAGGAATCAAGCCTGATTTATCTTACACCATTGGTTACTGTCGAGTTTCTAGCCATGACCAAAAAGAAGACCTAGAAAGACAAAAGCAAGTTGTTGAATTATTTTGCGCTCAAAATGGTTGGCAATTTGAAATTATAGAAGACTTAGGTTCAGGCTTAAACTACAGCAAAAAAGGATTAAAGAGATTAATCCGATTAATTGTTGATAGTAAACTTGAACGTCTTGTTTTAACCCATAAAGATAGACTATTGAGATTTGGTAGTGAATTAATTTTTAGTTTGTGTGAACATTTTGGAACAGAAATAGTAATTATCAATAGAACTGAAGACTCAACTTTTGAAGAAGACTTAGCTCAAGATGTTTTAGAAATAATTACAGTTTTTAGTGCCAGACTGTATGGATCTAGAAGTCACAAAAACAAGAAAATTATAGAGGAGTTGAAAGAAGTTGCTGTTCGGCTTTAAAACTGAGTTAAAAATCAATAACCATCAGCGTACCCAACTACTTCAACATTGTGGTGTTGCTCGTCATGCTTGGAATTGGGGATTAGCTCTTACCAAACAGATATTAGATCACAATAAGTTAAATCCTAATTCCAAAATAAAATTTCCTACTGCTATTGATTTACATAAATGGTTAGTAGCATTAGTAAAAAGTGAAAATCCCTGGTATTACGAATGTTCAAAATCAGCACCACAAGAAGCTCTACGAGCTTTAAAAACAGCATGGGATAGGTGCTTTAAAAAAATATCAGGAGTGCCTAAATTTAAGAGAAAGGGTAAACATGATAGCTTTACCTTAGAGGGTAGTGTCAAAAATTTAGAGTCAAATAAAATACAAGTACCGAAGATAGGAGTTCTCCAAACTTATGAAAGACTACCTCAAAAAGAAATTAAATCAGTAACCATTAGTCGTAAGGCTAATAGATGGTTTATTAGTTTTAGATTTGATGTAGAAAAACAAGATAATAAAAACCTCAAAGTTGTGGGAGTAGACTTAGGTGTAAAAAATTTAGCTACTCTATCAACAGGTGAAATTATAGAAGGTGCAAAGTCTTACAAAAAATATGAATCTAAATTAAGCAGGTTGCAATGGTTAAACAGAAATAAAGTTATCAATTCAAACAATTGGAGAAAAGCACAACTAAAAATTGCTAAATTGCATCTGAAGATTGCCAACATTCGTAAAGATACATTACACAAACTTACTACTTTATTAGCCAAGAACCACGGCAAAGTGGTAATCGAAGATTTAAACGTATCTGGAATGTTGGCAAACAGGAAATTAGCAAAAGCAATCTCCGATATGGGATTTCATGAGTTTCGTCGTCAACTAACCTACAAGTGTGAATTGTATAGTTCTGAACTTGTCGTGGTTGATAGATGGTATCCCAGTTCTAAAACTTGTTCTAATTGCGGAACTAAAAAAGAAAATCTCACACTTAACGAAAGAGTTTTTCAATGTGAAAATTGCGGTTTTGAGTGTGATAGAGATTTAAACGCAGCTATCAATTTATCAAAAATTGATTTGTCAAAAGCTGTCAGTTAGACAGTGTTAGTCTGTGGACTGGATAATGCCGACATTACCAGGATGAAGCAGAAAGTAAACTTCAAACCCCATCTAGTACAAGTTATCTATTATAGAAAAGTCTAAATAGGTAAGTTTGAGTAAGTTTTATGTAACGGAACAGGGAACACACCCAACACACAAAAAACAATCAAATCCATTCCCCTCCCCTTACAAGGGGAGGGTTAGGTTGGGGTCAAATAATATTCGATACACTACACTAATCATGACTTTCCAAACATCCTCTCAGAGGATAGAAAAACAAGCATCCTTAATACAAAACCTCCGGCAACTATATCATTTGTTACCTTTGGCTCGGAGAAGACAAATGTTATGGTTACTAATGCTGATGGTAGTGACTGCGGCAAGTGAGGTAGTGAGCTTGGGGGCTGTGTTACCATTTCTAGGGGCATTGAGTAATGCCGAGGGTGTGCTGCAAAATCCGACTTTACAACCCCTTTGGGTGCAGTTAGGGGTAACTAAGACTTTTCAACTGGTGGCGTGGTTAGGGGGGAGCTTTGGAACGGCAGTAGTCTTGGCTAATGGGTTGCGACTGCTGACATTGCGCTGGCAGTTACGGTTTGCGGCAATGGTGTCCAGTGATTTGAGTTGTGAAGTGTATCGTCGTACCCTGTTACAACCTTACAGTTTTCATGTGCGTCATAGTAGTAATGAATTAATTGCCGATATTACCCAGGATCTTCAGAGTGTGAGTTCATCCGTTTTGCCAGCTGTTCTGAATCTGGTAGTTAATAGTATAATTGTACTAGCACTGGGGCTGTCAATTTTGGCAATTAATCTGGGAGTTGCCCTAGGTACAGCGGCAGTTTTGGGGATAACTTATGTTATTTTGCTGCGGATCACTCGTCGCGCACTAGCCCGCAATAGCAAGACCATCAGTAGTCAAAGTCGGTTTGTGGTGAAATATCTCCAAGAGGGATTAGGAGGGATTCGGGATGTGTTGCTTGAGAGTAATCAGGGGATGTTTATCACCCGCTATGATCAGGCCTATCGTCCCACCCGTGTGGCGATCGCAAATAATGCCTTCATTGGTGTGTGTCCCCGGTTTTTAATAGAGGCTGTGGCTATGGTCACCATTGCCCTCATGGCTGTGGCCATGGCCTATGATCAGCAGCAGTTAGCTCAAGTAGTACCCACATTGGGGGCTTTGACCTTGGCAGCCAATCGGTTATTGCCGGCATTGCAGGCTAACTTTAATGCCTTGGTTAATATACGTGGGAATCAGGTATCTCTGCAAAACGTATTGCGGAGATTGTCCATGCCTGTGTCCCTGGTTCCCGTGGGTTCTGGGGTGGGTCAACCTCTAGACAATGAATTGCGCTTACAGGGGGTGTGGTTTCGTTATACAGAATCTACACCTTGGGTATTACAAGACCTATGTTTACAGATTAAGGCTAATACTACAGTTGGTTTTGTAGGAACTACCGGTAGTGGTAAGAGTACTACTGCGGATATTATTTTGGGTCTATTACAGCCAGAACAGGGGGAAGTATTGGTGGATGGCGCAGCCCTGACAGGGGAACGGTTACACCGTTGGCAGCGTACCATTGCCCATGTACCCCAGAGTATTTTTCTCAGTGATGCTACTGTGGCAGAGAATATCGCCTTTGGGATTCCCCGCAGTGAAATTGATCTGGAGCGGGTGCGACAAGCGGCACGATTAGCTCAAATTGCCGAGTTCATTGAAAGCCGCCCAGAAGGTTATGGAGAAATAGTAGGAGAACGAGGAATTCGTTTGTCAGGGGGTCAACGGCAGCGTATTGGCATTGCTAGGGCATTGTATAAGCGGGCATCAGTGATTGTGTTAGATGAGGCGACCAGTGCCTTGGATAATGAGACAGAACGGGAGGTGATGGCGGCTATTGAGGGGTTAAGTCATCAACTGACGGTGATTTTAATTGCCCATCGGTTGACGACGGTGCAGAAATGCGATCGCATTTTTCAGTTGGTTCAGGGTCGGTTGGCAGCACAGGGAACTTATGAAGAATTGCTGGCTAATAGTGGCAGTTTTCGGGCTATGGCTTTGAAGGGAAATTAAGTATAGAAAACTCAGGTTGGCAAACAACATCAACAGAAATTAAAGGTATTTTATGGCAACTCAAAGGAGATATCTTGTGGATAAATTTCTAAATGATCAAATACCGTTTATGTCTGGTGACATTCTGGATATTGGGGGCAAAAAAAATAACAAGCGTGGTAATTTCCGTCCACCCATAAAGCAGGTATCGACTTGGAGGTATATCAACATTGACCAAACAACAAACCCTGATTTTTGTTGTAGTGCTGAGGCAATTCCATTACCTGACTCATCTGTCGATGGATTTTTACTTTGTGAGGTGCTTGAACATCTAGAGGCTCCTGAAGTTGTTCTGAAAGAGGCGTTCAGATTGCTTAAACCAGGCGGTAAGGGCTGGATTACGATGCCGTTTCTTTATCAGGTTCATGCTGATCCTTATGATTATCAACGCTGGACAGACGCAAAGTTGCATCAAGTTTTGAAAAAAGTAGGCTTTACAGAGATTGAGATCAGCCCTATGGGGGGGGTTTTCTCAGTCATTCATGACTTGTGGTACTCAAGTTTATGCCGTTCACCACAAAGAAGCAGTATTTTTAATAAAATTGGCTTCCGCCTACATCGGTTGTCAAGTCGTTTTTTCCAGATGCTTGACAAGAGTTTTTATTATACTAAACCTTATATGACAACTGGATTTGCTATTTTTGTGGTAAAATGAATGCGATACTATCTAGCGAACGCCCAAAGCTAGGTTTGCTGAGTCCATAGCGTACTGGTACGTGCGTATTTCAAACTCAATTCGATAGGTACGTTACATCACTGAATTTTCTTGGAAAACGTCATGAGGCGGTTTTCACTTGAATGAAGTACATGGCGATCCCCCTCTAAATTCCATTATAAGGGGGGGAAAGGATGGAGCTTGGAGAGTGAAAAGCTGGGAGGCTGAAGCTGGGGAAATTTGTATTTCACTGAATCAAGAACTACAATAGATGCCATTTCCTTCCCTTAAGTAGGGCTTGGTGAATAAATCCAAAAACCTTACATGTAAACGGTTTTAGCTATTTTGATTTTCAAAAAGTGCAAGCTTTTCTGAGGTGGCAACTGAAAAACCTTGCACTTAATTCCTACTTAAAGAAAAAATCGTTCCTATCCAACTCTTGAAACTGTCACCTGTCACCTGTCACCTAGCCTTCACAGATAACTTTTGCAGCAAACCCTAAGTAAGACCTATAATGTCTAAATCCTATACGCAGATTAATCTTCTTCCCGACAACAGTAGATGGGTCACTTCTTGGGAAAATAAAGCACTTAAACAAATATTATCCGAACTTGACTTTGAAGTAAAGTGTAATCGTATATCTTATCGACAAGTCTGTTATCTTCCTTCTAAATATTTTGCGGCTAGTTATAAGAGCGTAATTTATCATTTTCTTGGAAATAGGTTAGCATTTGATTATTACCACGGCGATCCTTCCATTTCGCCTGAGTTCTCCCCATTGCTAGATACCTTGAAAAGGAGAAAACATCACTTTCATCGTATTCGTGTTCCTCACTCTGGAATTGAAACTTTATTGAAAAATGAAGGCTTTGATCAGAAAGTTTTTCGAATCCCTATTGGCATTAATCTTGATTGGTTCCCCTTTAAGTCTCTTACGACAAAGAAACTGCTGCGAGAAAAGTATAATATTCCTCAATCAGCAGTTGTTATAGGTTCTTTCCAGAAGGATGGCAATGGTTGGGGTGATGGTAATGAACCTAAATATATTAAAGGACCCGATATTTTTCTGAAAGCAATTGAAATATTAAAGAGTCAGATTCCTGAACTCTTAGTGCTACTGACAGGTCCTAGCCGGGGCTATATGAAGAGAGGCCTTGAAGATCTGAAAGTTCCTTATCGTCATTATGTACTCAATGATTATCGAGAGATTGGCAATTACTATCAAGTACTAGACGCATATATTATTGCTTCTCGTGAAGAGGGTGGACCAAAAGCTGTCTTAGAGGCGATGGCTAGTGGAGTCCCCTTGGTAAGCACAAGGGTAGGACAAGCACAAGATTTAATACAACATGGAGTTAATGGTTGGTTAGTGGATGTATCAGATGTAGAAGCATTGGCAGAATATACTTTTCAGGCAGTCGAAAAATCAGAGGGCATTAATAGCCTTGTGCAAACTGCTCGGCAAACAGCAGAACTTAATGCCTATAACAAAAACAAACAACAAAAACTCTGGTACGATTTCTTCTTACCTTTAGTCACCAAATAAAATTGAATGAAAATTCACATTGCGTTTCCACTCACTGATAAGCCTCACGGAGGTGGGAATCAGTTTCTCTCCGCTTTGCGCGATCAATTGCTCGGCAGACAAGTTTATGTTGATAGACTAGAAAAAGCTGATGTTTTACTATTCAATAGCTATCCTTTTGGTTCGGCTGGCCGTTTGTATCGTCAGGTCTCCCAACTCAAAGCAAAAAAGAGTAACAACTTGATAGTTATTCATCGTGTTGATGGACCTTTATCGGTAGCGCGAGGCTGTGCTCGCAGTATAGAGATTGATTATAGCATAGGCATTTTCAATAATCAAATAGCTGATGCTACTATCTATCAGTCTGCTTGGAGTCGTGAGATATGTTACACATTTGGTATCGGTATTGATAAGCCCAGTATAACTATTCCTAATGCCTGTAATCCGCTATTATTTTTCCCAAAAACTCAATGTTCCTCATTGTTGCCTGATCGACGAATCCGTATAGTTGCAACTAGCTGGTCATCTAACTGGCGAAAAGGTTTTGACATTTACAGTTACCTTGATCAGTATCTCGATTTTAGTCGCTATGAAATGACCTTTATTGGAAACAGTCCTACTGAGTTTAGAAATATTACTCAACTTTCTCCTTTGTGCAGTAAAGAACTTGGTGAAGTCTTACGAGAACATGATTTTTATATAACCGCTAGTGTAGATGATCCTTGTTCTAATTCCTTAATCGAAGCGTTGAGTTCTGGCTTGCCAGCAGTCGCCCGATGCAGCGGTGGACATCCAGAATTAGTGAATCAAGGTGGAGTTTTATTTCATGGACAAAGAGATGTTTTGAGTGCAATAGAACAATGTGCTAGTGATTTGAATCTTTATCGAGCAGCGATTGCGGTTCCCAGTATGGATGAAATTACTCAAAGATATCTTGATTTTGCAACTGAAGTATGGGAATCGTGCAAAGCACAGAAGCAGCCGAGTTCTAGAGCAACTTTCATGGATACTGCAAAACTGCTAACGACAGTTGCTAAACAACGCTATGGATCGAGAATCACCCGACAGATATCTACTATTATCCCAAGGGGGTTGAGAGAAGATCGCTTCTATCGGAATATTGCTGCCTTGCGTCAAGCTAGCTGGGAACCAAGGGGAGATTCACTCTGGAATGAATCTCAGGCTTTGCAATGGTTAGACGGTGTGCTGGAGCGGTTGCCTGTTTTCTTAAGCAGCATGCGACACCCTGCCGAATCTCGCCTCTACCGCTATAGTTATAGCGGTGATTTGCAGCCTAAGCCTAGCTTGGCCGCAAGTGCGTTTGTTGCTAAGATTCGTTTTATGGCTAATTTGCTAGATACCACCGAAAGACAGGTATTATCAGAACACATTCGCTCATTTGCGAGTCAAGATGGCTCAATTTCCGATCCTTGGGTAGTACAACATAGCCGACTCAGGCGTTTATGGACTGCTTTCAAAAATCGTGATACTGCAAACCTTAGGGTAGTTCAAACAGTTCGCGCTGAAACTCGTCAGTCCTTCGCTGCTTTACAGTGTTTGGGAACCAAGCCAGATAAACCTTTTGATGAAATTCCCTCTACAATGCAAGGAGTCGAGGATTATATTCAGAGTTTAGATTGGACAAATCCTTGGCATGCAGGCTCTCACATTAGTCATTTAGCCTTCTTTATACAGCGTCACTTTTTATGGTTTGGCATTAAGAGCGATTGGTCAACCGAAGACGTTTTACAGTATGTTGAAGAATGCTACCGTCAAGAAGACGGTGCATGGTATGCCAAGGATGCTGCAGTTTCAGTGCAGCAAAAAGTCAACGGAGCTATGAAAATGGTGACGGCACTAGATGCAGCAGAAATTGAGAATCTTGCCAACCCTGAAGGGCTAATTGATCTTTGTCTAGCTGCGGTGAATGATAAACAAGCCTGCGATCACTTTAATGTAATCTGTGTTCTGCATCGTTGCCAGAAATTGACCACTTACCGACTGGAAGAAATACGGGCTTATTGTCTTGACCGCTTGTGTCGCTATCGATCCCACTACTGGCCTTGGCAGGGTGGATTTTCCTTTTATTCTACAGGGGCTAACCATAATTACTATAACGCTAGAATAACTACAGGTATGGCAGAACCAGATGTGCATGGGACAGTGTTGATGATATGGGGAATTGTTTTGATTACGGAAATAATGGGTTGGCAAGATAAGTTTAACTTGGTCAGACCCTGGACATAGGAATTGAATGATTAAATGATTAAATGTACTTAAAGTTAGGAGATCTGCTTTGATAAAATCAAATTAATTTCATAAATATAAGCACAGAGGAGCATATCATTGGGAACAAGTATCCAAGAATCCTTTCAAGAGAAACCCTTTTGTTTTAGGACGCTATATCAAGGTTTGTTCGCTGATTAAGGAGAATTTTGGAAATCTGAAAGGCTCAAAAATTTTAGATGTCGGCTGTGGAGATGGTGTTTTAACTAATATGCTGGCTCGACAAGGTTGCCAGACATCCGGCATTGATTACTCCTTAGAAGCCATTCGCTATGCACAGCTAAATTCAGATCCTTGTTTGAAAATAGATTTTAGGCAAGGCAGCGTCTATGCCTTACCGTGGACAGATCAGACCTTTGACATCGTAGTTTCTAGCGATGTTATAGAACATTTGACAGACGTGAATAAGTTTTTAGAAGAATTAGTTAGAGTAACTAGAAAAGGAGGTCTAGTAGTAATCAGCACACCTGTTAGATTCACAGAGAGACCTCTAGACGAAGAACACGTTATCGAGTGGTTTCCTGATGAGTTTGTCAATGTGATTTCTAGACATATGGCAAATGCTAATTTTTGTGTTTCACATCCTGTATCACTGATGGAGTTACAACAATCAAGATATCTATTTAAATTATTAATGTCAATTTACAGTTTACTTGAAAATCCTTTTTTAAAATCTGATTCAAGATGGAGGTATTTTGCCTTGCAATATGCTTCTTGGCGGAAGTTATAGTTCCTGTAATCTGTAACTATATCGACAGATTATGAAGATTAAGAGGTCATTGAAAAAGAAAGATTGAAGTCTGTTCAGGAAGTATCTCCTACTCTGGCGAAGATGCACTCCTTGAAAGAACAATTTAGAGACATATTTGAATCCTCCACATCTTGGGGAGACAGCATCATTAATTTATTAGACATCTCCAGAAATTAAATATGCGGTTTCCAGAACCCTTGTAAAGACGTTGCATGCAACATCTCTATATTCATTTTCGGAGAAGTCCATTAGATTGGATGCATGATGCACTGTTATTATTTCCCAAAACTATCGGGACAATGGTTAGATGGTTTGGGGAAATAGTCGGTTATTTTGATGGCAGAACTACCAGTGGGACTGTGGAAGGCCTTAATAATAAACTCAAGTTGATTAAACGACTTGGATATGGATTTCGTAACTTTAGCAATTTTCGACTACGCAGTTTATTAAACTGGCACTTTACTATTAATTCTCCATAAAAGAGACGCAAGAACCAGATTTGAAAGACGTTATAAGTTTTAAAATGGGAACTATCAACACAATAAAACGAGCCATTAAATCTTTCCTAACTCAGGAAAATTTTCCCCAGCATCCCTTTGGTACATCACCCAAAGCTGACCGAGAAACTTATCTACAGCTACATGAGAATGCCCGTGCAGTCACCTATCCTGAAATTGATGAGATGGAACAGCGATTAGGTTACAGTATTGATCGTAAGTGGCTGGAAAATTTAGCTTTACATACCCAAATAGTCATTAAAAAATCTCGGTTAAATTACCAGCATGGACGGCTTCTTTATGCGGCTTTGCACCGCTACCTTGCTGATAATATTAAATACATTAATGGGGGGGTGACAATTCTAGAAACAGGCACGGCGCGTGGTTTCTCTACGCTCTGCATGTCAAAAGCACTGACAGATACCAATTCACAAGGTAAAATTGTTACATTGGATATCTTACCCCATAACCAACCCATATTCTGGAACTGCATTGACGACCATGATGGGAGAAAGACCCGTCAACAGCTACTAAGCCCCTGGCTAGATGAATTAGATCGAGTTGTATTTGTCCAAGGCTGGACAAAAGCCCAATTACAACGCACAGGACTGTCTCGCATCCACTTTGCTTTTTTAGATGCCCAACATACTAAAGAAGATGTTTTAATTGAGTATGCCTATGTGCGCGATCGCCAAGTTACAGGGGATATGATTGTCTTTGACGATGTTACACCTGGCTTATTTGATGGCGTAGTTGCAGCGGTGAATCAGATTGAGTCTGATGGACTATACACCATAGAACGACTCACAGTCAGCAACGAAAGAGGCTATGCGATCGCTCGTCGAAGTTAATCCACCAACAAGCTTCTTATTATCGCAATTATTACACCATGAGAAGATATTACGATCCAAACAAAAAAGCTTTAGTTTATATTCAGTCATCAGCTACTCCGGAAATGTGGGATGCCCACTGGAGCATTACAGATGAGGATAAGGCCAGACTGGCACTTATTCCTCCTCAAAAACTAAACTTTGTGGCTTCCATAACCCGGCGTTATCTAACTCCTGAAGACGGATTGATCCTAGAAGGGGGTTGTGGAACTGGAAACCATGTTGTTGCCTTAACTTCAGCGGGTTATCAAGCCCTAGGCATTGATTTTGCCCCTCAAACCGTTGCGATGCTCAACAAGGTTGCGCCCCATTTGGATATTCGTGTTGGTGATGTCCGCTCCTTACCTTTGTCAGATCAATCTGTTGCCGGATATTGGTCTTTAGGTGTAATTGAACATTTTTACTCAGGTTATGACTCAATTTCTCATGAAATGCGAAGAGTAATCAAATCTGGGGGCTACCTATTTCTTACCCATCCCTACATGTCACCATTACGTAAACTCAAAAGGCTTTTAAGACTATTTGATTATCAAAGCTTACCATCAGAACCGTCAGATTTTTACCAGTTTGCTCTTGATCATCAGCAAACCATAATGAATTTTTGTCAACTAGGCTTTTCCCTTTGTGAAGTTTGTCCTAGCGCAGGATTAAAGGGATTTAAAGATGAACTGCCCTCATTTTTCAAATCACCACTGCAAAAACTCTATGACTATTCAGGAAAGTCAATCTTGGTTCGTGGGTTACGTTATATTCTTGATAAAGTTCTTAGTCCCCTATGTGGGCATTCTTGCTTAATTGTTTTCAGAAGACACTGAGCCTGGAAAAAGGGACTTTGACTCTAAAATATGCAGAAAGAATATTTAGAACAATTAAATAGAAGAAAAGGCATTTTAATACGCAAAAAGCTGATATATGTCATCATAGCGACTATTGCTTACGCCATTTTCATGGTATTTTTTGCCTGGGATAAAATATCTATATCTGCGGTTTTAGAAGGAGGATTTCGAGATTTTGGTCGTTATGTTTTATATTTTAATAATGCCGTTGTTACGGGTACAAGTAAGGCAGAATTATATAATTGGCAAAGTTGGAATGAATATTTTACAGGAGAGGTTTTATGGGATGAACTAGTCATAAAACTGACAGAAATCACAGGTGAAGCAACAATTGCTCTTCGCATTGTTTCCTTTTTCATATGCTTAGTTTGGGGTGCATACCTTTTTCCAAAAGTTAGTATTCCATGGGCATTAGTTTTCCTATTAAATCCTACATCTATCGATGTTATCCTTTCTGGAATTAGAAATGGATTTGCCTGGTCTATATTTATTCTGGCAACAATCTTAAAACCGCAAGGCGTTAAATACATCTTATTCGCGTTGACACCGTTTATTCATTCAAGCAGCGCCATATTATTACTGCTAAATTTTTGCCAAACAAACTTTTTTTCCCTGAGAATACCTAAATTGCGGCTAATACCAACAAGGATAAGAATTATTCTATGGGCAACTTTACCAGGGGTTTTTGCGGGAATAATCTTAACAGTTGGTAATTCTTTACTTCAATTCCTAGGGGATCGTCGTCTTAGTCAGGGCGAAGACTATATCAGAGGAGGAGGCAGTTTTCTACAAATGCTATTTTGGATTCTATTAATCCTTGTGCAACTGAACTGCAATAATGACTATATAAAGAAGCATAGCTTAGTGATTAATATATTAGCTTGGTATATTGTAATGAATCCTTTTATTCCTTGGTCATATCGAATTTGGGGGGCAACAATGCCATTGATAGCCTATGCAATTTGGGAATTGCCTCGAAAGCAGCGCAAGATAATTTTTTACATCTGGATTGCTTATCTTATAATTTGGTATCTTTATTGGTCAATATTATTTAACTATTGGTATCCTAGTTAAGCGAATATGAATATATGTAGTAATTTTTTAAATTAAAACTTAAAATATGTTTTGGTTAAAAGTATAAAAAATCCAAAATTCAATATTATGAAAATTGTCTTCATCGCTCCAAGATTTCACACAAATCAATATGAAATTGTCAAGGTATTGCAAGCCAATGGTCATGATGTAGAGTTACACGTGAATTATATCGGACCAACAGAAGAACACTCAATATTAACTCCTAAGGTATATCCCGCTTGTGGAGCTTCAAAATGGCTGGAAGCCACCTTTGGTAGTGGTGACGGTGATAAACCAAGATTATTTCCCAATCCTATTACTTATTTTCGTGAGCTGATTCATAGTCAGGCGGATATTCTTATTATCCGCAATCCCAATAGATATTTCTCTATACTAGCCGCTGTGTATGCTATGGTTCTGGGTATAAAAACGATTTTTTACACTCAAACAGAAATCAATAAACATCATTCCCTAGCTAAAAGAATCAAAATTCATCTGCTGCTATCGATTTTTAATGCTGCTTGGTATAGTCCCTTGTTAGGCACAGATAAAACCAACAGTCAATCCCTCAAATGTATACACTATGTTCCCTTTGCCGTTCCCCAAGCAAAAATAACTCATGTTGCCGAAGAAAAGGGCAGAATAATTCATTTGTTAATGATCGGCAAATATGGGGCAACTAGGAAAAATCATCTTCTATTTATCGAGGCATTAGCCCATCTGAAAGATCAATACAAATTTCATGCCACAATTGTGGGAGAATGCGTTCACCAAGATCAAATAGAAAGATTTAATTTGATTCAGCAAAAAGTTTATGAATTAGGCATGCAAGAGATAATTTCTCTGAAAAAGAATATACCATTTTTGCAAATGCAGCAATTATATAATTACTCTGATATTTTCGTGCTACCATCGCGAGATGAGCCTGCCGCTATTTCCATATTAGAAGCAATTGCTAATGGTGTGCCAGCAATATGCTCAGATACCTGCGGTACTCAATGTTATATAAAAAATGGCAAAAACGGATATGTGTTTAAGACTGACAATTTACTCGATTTAGTTGATAAAATTAAACAGCTTTTAGCAAAGCCTCAGCAACTTATAACTATGAAAAAATATTGTTTGTCTACCTATGCAGAGGAAATATCGGGTTTAGCTTATTATCAACATTTAAATAATTTACTTCAAGATAAATGGAACCTGAGTCTAGACAAATGAACATTATAAATAGTACGAATAATACAAATATTAATTCACTGTCTAAAACTTCCTCCAAGTCACAAAAACAGCCACACCAAAAAATCACTCTCTTTTTACCATCCCTTAGAGGTGGGGGTGCTGAGAAAATTATGGTGTATCTTGCCAATGGCTTTGCACAGCGCGGGTTTGCTGTGGATTTAGTTCTAGTTAAAGCCGAGGGTCCCTATCTTCCCCTAGTGAGTGATCAAGTGCGCGTCATAGATTTAAACTGTCCTCGCGTCCTGGCTAGCTTACCCAGTTTAATTCGCTACTTAAAGACAGAAAAACCCCATGCCATTCTCTCCACCTTAGACGATGCCAATGTCATAGCAATTATTGCTCGTTTTTTATCTGGCGGGTCACAGAAAATCGTAGTGAGGGTGGCTACTTCCTGGAGTAGTTTAATGCTTTATGAGAAAGGTATTCGGCTTCGGGTAACACAAGTGTTAGCGAAGTATCTTTATCCTGGGGTTAATCAGGTAATCGCAGTTTCTGAAGGTGCAGCTGAGGACTTAGTGAAATCACACAATATCCCCCAACATAAAGTCACGACAATTTATAACCCAGCTATAACGCCTGAACTACTACATCAAGCCCAAGAACCTTTCAACCATCCTTGGTTTGCTCAGGGGAAACCCCCTGTAATTCTCAGTGTAGGTAGGCTGACAGTGGCAAAAGATTTTACTACATTGATTCGTGCCTTCGCTCACTTAAATCAGCACCATTCAGCCCGACTGATGATTTTAGGAGAGGGAGAAGACAGGGCAAAACTTGAGTCTTTAGTAAAAACTCTGGATTTAGAGCAGCAAGTCAGTTTACCGGGATTTGTGGATAACCCCTTCCCTTACATGAAACAAGCCTCCGTATTTGTTCTTTCCTCCTGTTTTGAAGGTATGCCCAATGCCTTATTACAGGCTATGGCCTGTGGTACACCAGTAGTAGCCACCGACTGTCCCAGTGGACCGAGGGAAATCCTAGAAGATGGTAAATGGGGTCAACTGGTTCCTGTGGGGGATGTGGAGGCTATGGCTGAGGCAATTCTAGCTAGTCTTCAGGGAGAAACTCAACGCCCCTCCCGGGAAATCTTGGAAAGCCGCTTTGGGCTGGATACTATCATTGATCAGTATTTATCCATACTAGTCTGAAATTTTTCTTAACCCTGTGATTAAACTTACTCTTATCATCACCGGACTCAACACTGGTGGTGCAGAAATGATGCTGCTCAAACTTCTAGAGCGGTTATCACCAGAATTTACCCCTCAAGTCATATCCCTCACTGATATTGGTGCGATCGGTGAACGCATTCAATCTCTGGGTATTCCCGTCACAGCCTTGGGGATGAGTCGCACAATTCCCAATCCCTTGGCTTTACTTAAGCTAGTCAAGTTATTAAAACACAGTCAACCTGATATAGTTCATACCTGGATGCCTCATTCTAACTTACTAGGTGGTTTAGCTGCTTCTATGGCTGGAGTGTCAAAGGTAATTTGGGCTATTCACAATAGTGACCTATCCAAAGAAAAGAATAAAGCCACTACTCTCTTGGTTGCAGGATTATGTGCGCGACTATCCCCAATCATTCCCCATCGCATTCAGTGCTGTTCTGTTGTCGCAAAGGATATTCACATATCAATTGGTTATGCTGAAGATAAATTCATAGTCACACCCAACGGCTTTGACTTAGAAAGATTTCAGCCCAACCCAAACTTGCGTGAATCTGTACGACAAGAGTTAGGAATTGCAGCCGATACACCCCTAGTCGGTGTGATTGCTCGCTTTGACCCCCAGAAGAATCATACAGGCTTTTTTGCCGCTGCTGGTTATCTACATCAAAAAAGACCAGATGCCCATTTCTTGCTGGCGGGAAGTGGTATTAATACTGTTAATTCTGTACTGATGCAAGCGATTAACAAGGCTCAAGTCAGCCACGTCACCCATTTGTTAGGTCTGCGTCAAGACATTCCCCGGCTCATGGCTTCCCTGGATGTTTTAGTTTCCCCTTCTTCCTATGGCGAAGCCTTTCCCATTGTTTTAGGTGAAGCCATGGGGTGTGGTGTTCCTTGTGTGGTTACCGATGTGGGGGACTCAGCCTATATTGTTGGGGAGACAGGTAAAGTTGTTGCTCCTGATGACATGATCGGTTTAGCTGAGGCTGTTGAATCCTTACTCAGTCTCCCAAGTTCCCAGCGTCTCACCCTGGGGGAACAGGCTCGCCATCGGATTCAGGAAAACTTTGAAATTAATCATGTGGTGAGGCTTTATGAGTCACTGTACCAAGAAGTTTACACTGAAATAAATATCCCCACATACAAACCATAAAATCTTTAACAGCTATCTTTTCGAGTCAGTCAAGTATCCTTTGTGTAATAAAAAGGTTGTTAATCTGTTATGAAAAAAAATGTTGATATTCAGGTGGTCGAAGGATTTGGTGACGAGTGGAAACGTTTTGACTATTCAGGTTTCTCTCAAACTGAACTCAAAGAAATGTTCAATGGCTATTATAGATTTGGGACAAAGTTGGAAAAACGCTTCTCACGTAATCAAATCCAAGCAATGCTAGAACGTTCAGGGTTAGAGAATATCAGCTTTAGTGATACCCCACCTTATTGGTGTGCCGTTGGCTACAAAAAGTCGTGAAAAAAGTCAACAAAATCCACAAGAAAGTTGCAAAAACCAAGTCAATTGATTTCGGTGGTTGAGCGAAGTCGAAACCACGATCCCCCCAATCATCTCTAAAATCTCTTGGGGTTATCTTCACCTCACTTCCTCAGCCTGATATTGTTCCCTTCGACTTCGCTCAGGGAACATACAGCAGTGAGATGATTCCACAACCCAAACCCGGTGGTCGCCAGATCACAAGGGTAGGTATTTTACATTGTCGTCAGGGCAAGACTTGGGGGACAAAGAAGGACAGTGGACAAGGGAGAAACTCCGTACAAATAATGTACAATTAGTAACAAAAACTGACGCTCAACAGACCATTTTTTGTAGAAAATCTTTCTTGTCTACTTTCCCTCCTAGTCTTCGGTAGTCCTGCCTTCACAGTTAATATTAAAAACCTACCCCTGCTCCGGTGCCCCCTGCCCCCTGCTATAAATGAATAAATTTACTGTATATATTGTATTTCTATGTGTGGTATTATAGGATACTGGGTTGAGGCAATTAATGTCGAAGAGATGGAGACGATCGCCCGGCGAATGTCTGCCACTCTTTACTATCGCGGTCCCGATGACGGGGGAACTTGGGTAGATCCTAACGCAGGTCTAGCTTTAGGACATCGCCGTCTCGCCATAGTTGACCTGTCTCCGGAGGGACATCAGCCCATGGAGTCAGCCAATGGTCGTTATGTGCTAGTGTTCAACGGTGAAATTTATAACTTTTCCTCCCTCCGTCAACAACTCCTGATACTAGGTCATAGTTTTCGCGGTCATTCTGACACAGAAGTAATGTTAGCCGCATTCTGCCAGTGGGGCATTAAACCCGCAGTGGAAAAATTTGTCGGTATGTTCGCCTTTGCTCTGTGGGATAGACAGGAGCGGACTTTATCCTTAGGACGGGATAGATTAGGGGAAAAACCCTTATACTACGGTTGGATGGGGACAACCTTTCTCTTTGGCTCTGAACTCAAAGCCCTAAAAGCTCATCCCCATTGGCAAAGCAACATTGACCGCAATGTTCTCAACCTTCTACTAAGGTATAATTATATTCCTGCTCCTTATTGTATCTATCAGGGTATTTACAAACTTCCACCAGCCACTATCCTGACCCTTACCCACCCCAATGATGATTCCCAACCCCAACCCTATTGGTCAGTATTATCAACAGTGGAGTGGGGACAGGTCAATCCATTCCCTGGGAGTGTAACAGAAGCCATTAACCAACTGGATCATCTGCTCAGGGACTCCATTCAACAGCAGATGATCGCTGATGTTCCTTTAGGAGCCTTCCTGTCCGGTGGTATAGACTCTTCCACCATTGTGGCTTTAATGCAGGCTCAGAGTAGTCAACCTGTGAAAACTTTTACTATCGGTTTTGAACAAACTGCTTACAACGAAGCCCCACAAGCCCAATCCGTAGCCCAACACTTGGGAACAGAACACACTGAACTCTATGTCACTCCCCAAGAAACTCAGTCCGTCATCCCCAAACTCCCCACCCTCTACGATGAACCCTTTTCCGACTCATCCCAAATTCCCACCTTCCTGGTATCTCAACTAGCTCGTCAACAAGTCACCGTTAGCCTATCCGGTGATGGCGGGGATGAACTATTTGGTGGCTACAACCGCTACCTGTGGGCTAATAGCATTTGGCAACGCATGGGTTGGATATCCCCAAGCATGAGGAAACTGATTGCCCTCACTATGACTAGTTTATCCCCGAAAATTTATAACAACTTATTTGATATCCTCACCCCCATTTTACCCAAATCTCTACAACAAAGGCTACCGGGTGATAAAATCCATAAATTGGCTGGGGTTTTAGGCTTTGACAATCCATTAGACCTATATCATCGGCTATGTTCCCATTTGCATAGCCCAGAATCTTTGGTTATAGGTGCAGATAAATTTAAATATCACCCCACAATGAAATGGGTTGACCATCTCCACTATACTCAATGGATGATGGCGATGGATTCTATCACTTATTTACCGGGAGATATTTTAACGAAAGTAGATAGAGCCGCTATGGGGGTGAGTTTAGAAACCCGCATTCCCTTCCTAGATCATCGTATTGTAGAATTTGCCAGTACCTTACCCTTAGAGTGGAAAATTCGTGATGGTAAAACTAAGTGGCTCCTACGTCAGGTACTTTATCAATATGTTCCCCCCCATTTAATTGAGCGACCTAAGATGGGTTTTGGCATTCCTTTAGATACGTGGCTACGTACTGATTTACGAGAGTGGGCGGAAGATTTACTTAGTACACATCGTTTGCGCCAAGATGGTTTTTTCAATCCTGAACCCATACGGAAAAAGTGGCAGGAACATTTATCTGGTAGTCGCAATTGGCAACATTACTTGTGGAATATACTAGTATTCCAAATGTGGTACGGACAATAACTTTAGCGTGAAGTCGATATGTGGTCTGTATTGATTTCGGTGGTTGAGCGAAGTCGAAACCACGATACCCCCAATCATCCCTAAAATCTCTTGGGGTTATCTTCACCTCACTTCCTCCCCCTGATATTGTTCCCTTCGACTTCGCTCAGGGAACATTAGGAATCAATTTTCAAGTGCTAAAATCTGACTAGAAGAAAAGCTAAGTTAAATCATCCTCAGCTATGGAAGAACTCCTAGAATTAAAAGGCTTGTTGCTTCAAGGTGATATTTATGCGGCATTAGCCATTGTTGAAGACTTAGAAGAAATGAGTCGGGATGACAAAATCAACAATATTCGTAGTTACACAGTTATACTGCTATTGCACTTAATTAAGCGACAGGCGGAAAAGCGTACCACACGCTCCTGGGATGTTTCTATTCGCAATAGTGTCAGAGAAATTAGGGAGAAAAATAAGCGGCGCAAAGCAGGGGGACATTATTTAAACCCAGAAGATTTACTTCAAATCCTAGAGGTTGCTTACCCCATGGCTATTGATCAAGCCTCTCTGGAAGTAGAAGGGGGACGTTACGAAACCGAAGAGTTAGAAAACCTGGTGAATCAACAGGAAATTATCAATCACGCCCTGGCTTTGATTGACCCCACAGCCAACAGCAACACCTGAATAGTTTTCACCAACTACGCTATAGTACCGAAGTATAAACTAATTGAGAGATATACTACAGTAGATAAGCTAGATGACCTAACCTATGGAAGAACTCTTAGAATTAAAAGGCTTGTTGCTTCAAGGTGATATTTCTGGGGCGCTAGCCATTGTGGAAGACTTGGAAGAAATGAGCAGAGAGAGCATAAATAAACGGAGTAATCTGTAGTTTATGTGAACCAAACCACTCAAAACATGAGTAAACGTTATCTAGGTCATAACACCTTGGGATTCGCTAGTCCCCTGCCATGTTGCTACTTATTAAACAATCCGCAAGGATAGTGTATTTAGCATAACAAGCTCAGATAACAAGGTTGAAGCAAACATTACCCTGAAAAGGTGAAATTTAAATGTCTAATTTTGTTCTAGTTCTTGATACCAACAAAAAACCACTTACTCCAATTCATCCAGGAGATGCACGTTTTTTATTAAATCAACAAAAAGCTGCTGTATTTAGAAGATTTCCATTTACCATAATTTTGAAAGAACCTAAATCTGAAGTTCCAACTCAACCGATTGAATTAAAAATAGATCCAGGGAGTAAAACTACAGGTTTTGCGTTAGTTCAAAATAATAAAGTCATCTGGGGTATGGAATTACAACACAGAGGTTTAGCTATTAAAGAAAGCCTAGAAACTCGAAAAGGAGTAAGGCGAGGAAGACGTTCTAGACATACTCGTTATCGTCAAGCTAGATTTCTTAACCGCACTAAACCTCAAGGTTGGTTAGCACCTTCTTTAAGCCATAGAGTTTTAACTATTAACACTTGGGTTAAAAGATTATGTAATTTTGCCCCAATAACTGACATAGTTGAAGAGCTTGCTAGGTTTGACCTACAGCAGCTAGAAAACCCGGAGATATCAGGCTTTGAGTATCAACAGGGAGAGTTACAAGGGTATGAAGTCCGTGAATATCTTTTGAATAAATGGAATAGAAAATGTGCATACTGTACTGCGGAAAATGTCCCTTTACAAGTTGAGCATATTAAACCAAAAGCCAAAGGAGGAACTAATAGAATTTCTAATTTGTGTCTAGCTTGTGAGAAATGCAATATCAAAAAAGGTACTCAAGATATTGAGAAGTTTTTAGCAAAAAAGCCTGAGTTGTTGAAGCAAATTTTATCCCAAGCCAAGCGTCCACTAAAAGATGCGTCTGCTGTAAATTCAACGAGATGGGCTTTATTTAATAAGTTAAAAGAAACTGGATTACCTATAACAACAGGTTCAGGAGGTTTAACTAAGTTTAATAGAACTCGTTTAGGATTGCCTAAAACTCATTGGATTGATGCTGCTTGTGTAGGAAAAGTTGAAACTCTCAAAATACTGACAACAAAAATTTTAACAGTAAAAAGCACGGGGCATAGTTGCAGAAGATTCTGTAGGATCAATAAATTTGGTTTTCCTTGCACTGAGCCTAAAAAAATATTCACTCATGTTTCTACAGGAGATTTTGTTAAGGCTACTTTGCACAAAGATCGTAAAAACATAACTTCTGGAAAGTATGTAAGTCGTGTTAAAACTCCCACAAAAAACGGATGTGAGATTGTTATCAATGGTTTTAGAGTTGAATTTTCAACAATGAAAGATATTACTAAGGTTCATTGTAGTGACGGGTATAGCTACGTTTGACTACGCAAAACTACAATTTTATGAGATTAAATGCAAAGACGACAAAATCAATAATATTTGTAGTCATGGGAAAATTCTGCTCCTGCATCTGATTAAACAAGAGGCTGAAAATAGGACTACACGTTCTTGGGATGTTTCTATTCGTAACTCGGCTCTGGAGATTCAAAGGAAAAATAAACGGCGCAAAGTAGGAGGGTATTATCTGCAACCTCCAGAACTGCGCCTGTGTCTAGAAGACAGTTACGAACAAGCCCTCAATGCAGCATCCTTGGAAGTAGCAGAGGGGATTTACGATATAGAAACATTAGAGAAGATGGTCGATCGCCAGGAGATTATTGATCTGGGATTATCTCTGATTTTAGCTGAAAAGTAATGGTGATTGTAAAACAGTTACAATTGTAACCTTGCCCTGATGTAGAAAAACTATACTGAGTGTTACAATTCATTAGTACAATGGCAGGCGATCGCACAAATCTGTTCCTGAGAAATATCAGAGGGCGATCGCTTACAATTAATACTCCCCGCCACCCCATAGAGTGATCAATCTATGACTTATTGCGGCAGAATGTTTACCTAGATTTATCCAAACTTTATCTATGAACACAGAAAATCATCGCATTGCCGTGCTTGGTTTAGGCTATGTTGGCTTACCCGTGGCTTTAGCCCTAGCAGAAAAATTCCCGGATGTAGTGGGCTTTGATATCAACCCCGATCGCATCCATGACTTGAAAGCAGGAATCGATACCACGAAAGAAGTAGAAAGTCACACCCTGACTCAAACATCCTTACACCTGAGCGATAATCTAGCCACTCTCCAAGACAGGAACTTTTTTATCGTCTGTGTTCCCACCCCTGTGGATGACAATCATCAACCTAATCTCACTCCCCTCATTAAAGCCTCCCACACCATTGGTAAAGTCATTCAACCCGGTGCAGTGGTGGTTTACGAGTCTACAGTTTATCCGGGAGTGACAGAAGAAATCTGCGGACTTGCGATCGCCCAAATTTCTGGGTTAAAACAGGGGATAGACTTTAAACTGGGTTATTCCCCTGAAAGAATTAACCCCGGTGATAAGTTACATACCCTAGAGAAAATCACCAAAGTTGTGGCGGGGGAAGATGAAGAAACCCTAGAACGTATTGCTACAGTTTACGGTCAAATTATCACAGCTGGTATTCATCGCGCCCCTTCCATTCAGGTAGCAGAAATGGCCAAAGTTATCGAAAATACCCAGCGTGACCTGAATATTGCCTTTATGAACGAATTGGCTTTAATTTGCGATCGCCTCAATATCCGTACCCATGACGTGTTACAAGCGTCCCAAACTAAATGGAATTTTCTTCCCTTTACCCCTGGGTTAGTGGGTGGTCACTGTATCGGTGTTGATCCTTATTACCTCACCGCCAAAGCAGAAACCCTTGGTTATCATCCCGAAGTTATCTTAGCAGGAAGACGCATTAATGACCAGATGGGAATGTACCTAGCCCAGCGATTGGTGAAACTACTCATACAAGCTAAAATCCCAATTCAAGGCAGCCGCATCGGTATTTTAGGATTAACCTTTAAAGAAAATGTCCCCGACCTGAGAAATAGCCGCATCCCTGATATTATCAAAGAGTTACAGCAATTTGGCATTGAACCCCTAATTCACGACCCCCTAGCCGATGCCCAAGAAGCACAACAGGAATACGGAGTTGAATTAGTAGAGTGGCAGCAGCTATGCCATCTAGATGGATTAATCTTGGCTGTCAATCATCGGTTTTACCTAGACTTACCACGGGAAGAACTATTAGGTTGCTTAGGATCTTCTGGTGTTGTGATGGATGTCAAATCTGTTTTAAATCCATCGAGTATTCCTAATACAATGACTTACTGGAGTTTATAGTTTTAAATAGTTTTAAGATGTGTAACTTAAAATAGATTGTTACGGAATTTTTTGGGGAAATATCTAAATCCTAGGATGCCAACAGAAAAATTATGAAAATCTTAGTTACAGGTGCTGCAGGCTTTATTGGCTTCCACCTGAGCCAGCGACTATTAAACCGCGGTGACGAAGTTATAGGAATCGATAACCTGAATAACTACTATGACGTTTCCCTCAAACAAGCTCGCCTGGCTCAACTGCAATCACAGCAGCTATTCACCTTTACTCAACTGGACTTAGGGGATCAAGAGGGAATCAACAACCTATTTACAACACATCAATTTGATGTAGTTGTCAACCTCGCAGCCCAAGCTGGGGTGAGGTATTCTCTCCAAAATCCCCACGCCTATATTAACAGTAATATTCTCGGATTCACCAACATCTTAGAAGGTTGTCGTCACTCCCAAGTCAAACATTTAGTATTTGCCTCCTCCAGTTCTGTCTATGGAGCTAATACTAAAACCCCTTTTTCCATCCATGACAACGTGGACCACCCCATTAGTTTATATGCTGCCAGTAAAAAAGCCAACGAGCTAATGGCACATACTTACAGCCACCTCTACGGCTTACCCACTACGGGACTGCGCTTTTTTACCGTTTATGGTCCTTGGGGAAGACCAGACATGGCTTTATTTTTATTTACCAAAGCCATTTTATCAGGTCAACCCATTGATGTATTCAATTATGGTAAAATGAAACGTGATTTTACTTACATTGATGATATTATCGAAGGTGTGGTAATAGTTACCGATAATATCCCCCAAGGTAATCCTCATTGGTCAGGGGATAAACCTGACCCAGGGACTAGTAAAGCACCCTATAAAATCTATAACATTGGGAATAATAATCCTGTGGAGTTGTTGCATTTCATTGAGGTGATAGAAGACTGCTTGGGGATGAAGGCGCAAAAGAATATGTTGCCTTTGCAACCCGGAGATGTAACCATGACCTATGCTGATGTGGATGATTTAATTGCAGATGTGGGGTTTAAACCCGCCACTCCCATTGAGGTGGGTATCAGGCGTTTTATCGATTGGTATAGGGATTATTATCAGGTGTAAATTAAATAGAAGTTTGAAAACACAATCTTAGTTAATAGGTCAAAGACAAAGATCCCCGACTTCTGAACACAATCTTGTTATCTGATCACAAGTGCTGATAGAAGTCGGGGATCTAACTTCTTAATTTCGATATTCTGAATCAAGAGCTTACAAGTTAATGGCTAAAAATAATCTACAACGCCACTGAAACTTATGTCTAAGAAACTGCTTTTCATAATTAATGTGGATTGGTTTTTTCTTTCCCATCGCTTACCGATTGCCTTGAAAGCAATAAATTTAGGTTACGAAGTCCACATTGCCACAGGTATCACTAAACATCTTACACAGATGCAGTCATATGGATTACACGTTCATCCCCTATCTCTTCATCGCAGTGACACTAATCTCATTAGTTCAATGAAGTTAATATTAGAGATATTCCATATCTATAAAAATATACGACCTGATATAGTCCATCTAGTTACTATTAAACCTGTCATTATAGGCGGTATAGCAGCCCGTATAGCCAGAATTCCTAGTGTAGTATCTGCTATTTCCGGACTTGGTTTTGTCTTCACAGATTCTAGTTTGCGAGCTCGACTGATTCGGGTGATAGCCAATCAAATTTATCCTTTGGCTCTGGGACATCCTAATCTTCGTATTGTGGTACAAAATCCTGATAATTTGGTAATAATTCAAAAAATCGCCAAACTATCTACAAAATCCTTCAAGTTAATTCCTGGTTCTGGTGTCAGCTTACAAGAATTTCATGTCCAACCTGAACCTGTAGGGATACCGTTAGTTTTGATGGCCAGTCGCATGTTAATTAGCAAAGGAGTAAGAGAATTTGTGGAGGCTGCTCATCATCTCCAATCAGAAGGAGTTAAAGCTCGTTTTGTCCTTGTGGGCGATACTGATCCTGCAAATCCTGCTTCGTTGTCAAAAGAACAGCTTGAGACCTGGCATAAACAATCTGTGATTGAATGGTGGGGCCACTGCACTAATATGCCTCATATTCTGGCACAAGCACACTTGGTAGTACTACCCAGCTATGGCGAAGGCTTACCTAAAGTTCTCATTGAAGCCGCAGCCTGTGGTCGCCCAGTTGTTACAACTGATATTCCTGGCTGTCGCGATGCCATAGAATCTCAAGTAACAGGTTTATTAGTACCTCCAAAAAACGCCACTTCTTTAGCAGCAGCCATCAAGACCCTCCTCCTCAATCCAGAGTTACGAACAAGCATGGGTGCTGCTGGACGTAAGCGGGCTGAAGCAATTTTCTCAATCGAGCAAATTGTCTCAGATCATTTGGATATCTATAATGAATTGAGCCAAAATGTAGCCTCTAACAGATTACCCAACCAGGAGGAAAAGGCTGGCTATTCACACGGAAAAAACCAAGGTTTAGACTTATGACAGTAGCAGATGGGTTCATCGGATGTGTTTTAATGGCTAGTCCAAAGCACCACCCTTTTAATGTTTGTGGTAAGTTTGAACAACTTTACCAGCGTCAGGGATTTAAATTCTCCAACCAAGTAGACACCAAGCTGTTTAAACTATTTTCTAAAAACCTTACCAAAATCTTTCAGTTAATCCGCTGCCCCAAAAAACAGGCCTTATCTCTACAGCAGCTATGAATATTCTCATTACAGGTGCAAATGGCTTTGTAGGACAAGCCATTTGTCATCAGCTTGTGCATACCCCCCAAACTAACCTTATTTTTGCGGCAGTTCGTTCTGGCCAAAGTCAAGTCAATCTTTCTTACCCCATACAGACAGTTGAGATCGCATCTCTGGATGACCTCAACCAACGCCAGGACATACTAGCACGAGTTGATTGTATCATCCACTTAGCTGCCCGAGTACACCAAATGAAAGACACTGCGGCAGACCCCCTCGCCGCCTTCCGGGCAATAAATACCGAAGCTACTCTCAACCTAGCTCGCCAAGCCGCCCAACATGGTGTTAAACGCTTCATCTACTTAAGTTCCATCAAAGTTAACGGTGAAAAAACTACCCCTGGTTGTCCCTTCACCGCAGACGACACCCCCGCGCCCCAAGACCCCTACGGTATTTCCAAAGCTGAAGCCGAAATCCAAATCCGGGAACTGTCCGCAGAAACTGGACTAGAAGTAGTCATCATCCGTCCCCCCCTAGTATATGGTCCGGGTGTCAAAGCTAACTTCCTCTCTATGATGAGATGGTTAGACAAAGGCTTTCCTTTACCCTTAGGTGCTATCCATAACCGTCGTAGTTTAGTAGCACTGCCCAACCTAGTGGACTTAATCATTAACTGTCTCACCCATCCTGCCGCAGCCAACCAAACATTCTTAGTCAGTGATAACGAAGACCTCTCTACCACTGACTTACTCAGACGGATGTCCAATGCACTAGGAAAACCCGCCTGGTTACTCCCCATCCCTGTGCAGTGGCTGGAATTTACAGCATCCCTCCTAGGTAAAAAAGCTGTAGCCCAACGCCTCTGTAGCTCGCTCCAGCTAGACATCCACAAAACCCAAACTCTTCTCAACTGGACACCACCCATCAGCGTTGATGAGGCACTGCAATACACAGCCCGTCACTTTCGTCAAGCCTAAAGATCCCCGACTTCTATCAGCACTTGTGATCACATGAGAAGATTATCAGCAGAAGTCGGGGATCTAACTCCCCAAAGATCCCCGACTTCTATCAGCACTTGTGGTGACATGAGAAGATTATCGGCAGAAGTCGGGGATCTAACTCCCCAAAGATCCCCGACTTCTATCAGTACTTGTGGTGACATCAGAAGATTATCAGCAGAAGTCGGGGATCTGACTAGTTGCAATTACAGATTATAATATCAAATATTAACCATTAATTTTATACAAAGATTTATAAATTACACCCCAGGCATCTACTTGCTTTAACTTAGACATCTACATCTAATACCCATTTCATACCAAGTGATTTACTTCATATTCATTCCCCTGAGTTTCCTGCTTAGTTGTCTGTTGGTCTATCTGATCAAAAATCAACTTAGCGCCCATCTCATAGATATTCCCAATGAGCGCAGTTCCCACACTCAACCCACCCCCAGAGGTGGAGGACTGGGTTTTGTAGCCTCCTTCTTCATTGTCAGTTGGTGCTTTTCCTGGCTATTCACCCCCAATACCGTCAGTACAGCCCACATCAATGTCAGTCATATCTGGTTAGTTCTGCTCCCTCTGACAGTGGTTGGCTTGCTGGACGACCGTTCGCACATTCCTGCTAGGCTGAGATACTTAGTACAGATAGTTGCAGCCAGTATAGCCATATCTTTCTTTGGTATCTTTCCCCAACCCTGGTTAACCAACCTCGGTCCGGTTGGTATTACAGTCGCTATCCTTCTCACCCTCGTGGGTATGACCGCCCTGATTAACTTCTACAACTTCATGGATGGTTTAGATGGTCTAGTAGGGGGGATAACCATGATTCAACTGAGTTTGATAGCACTGATGGGAAATCAACCTCTGTGGGTGCTGCTAATCGCTGCTCTAGCGGGATTTTTGTACTGGAACTGGTCCCCCGCCAAGATATTTATGGGAGATGTAGGTAGCACTGTCTTAGGGGCTACAGTAGCCATAGCCCTATTCAATTATTCCCATGATGCCTCTGCTGTGCAATCATGGTCGGCCTTAACCATCACCCTACCCATCGCTGGAGACGCTATTTATACCTTAATTTGCAGGTTAAAGCGCCGGGAAAACATTTTTAAAGCCCATCGCACTCACTTATATCAACGCTTACACCAAGCCGGATGGAATCACTCCCAGGTAGCCATTAGCTATATGATATTTACCAGTGCCATAGGCCTGAACATTTATCTGTTGGGTAGCGTTGGAGCCTGGATAAACTTACTCATAACAATAGCCGCGATCGCCTTTCTGGAAATGTATTTAAAGCAACTTACTACATATTCTCGTGAGAAAGTATTGACAAAAGACGTAAAAGATGTAAATGATGCAAGTAAATAACTCCGTGACCAACTCAGCTTTTGTACCTATGCGCCTTTAACACTACCCTGGGGCGATCAATTCCCTGAGATCAAATGAAAACAGATAAGCTATTTTACCGTATATTCCTAACTCAACCAGGTATCCTTGCCGAACTGATACCGGGAATTCCCCCAGACTGTGAGTTTGAATACTGCGCCCCTGTGATTAAAGAACAGGAATTTCGCCACGATGGGGTATTAACTCCCATAGGGGAAGACATCAACCTACCCATAGTATTTCTGGAAGCCCAAATGCAACCAGATAAAGGTTTTTATGGGCGCTATTTTGCAGAAGTTTACTTATATCTGAAACAATACAACATCAGCGGATCATGGCGGGGACTAATCATCCTCAAATCCCGCAGTCATGAACTGGGGTCAGAAATACCTTATGGAGATTTAGAGCAAAAAGTACAGAGACTTTACCTGGAAGACTTGCTATTAGAGACAGACCTAAGTCCTAACCTGGGAATATTACAGTTAATTGTTCTCCCTCAAAACCGGGTAGGTGAAGCAGCCCAAAAACTACTGCAAAACGTAGAGAACAAAACACAATTCACACAAAGACTAGACCTGATCGAGGCTATACTAGTAAGCAAATTCCCCCAAATCAGTCCAGAGGAAATATTGAAGATGTTAGACCTGAAAACAGCAGATATTACCCAGACAAGATTCTATCGGGATGTGTTTCAACTAGGAGCTAAGGAGGGTAAAGCCGAAGGTAGACAGGAGGGTGAAGCCCAGCTAATTATCCGTCTGTTGAACCGTCGCTGTGGGGTATTGTCCCCCAACCAAGAAGCTCAAATCCGTTCCTTAGACCTGAATCAACTGGAGTCCCTAGGGGAAGCCCTCCTAGACTTTACTACCATTGCTGACCTAGAAGCCTGGTTAAATGGTACACATCAGGAAAAATAGGAATATTAATTAAATATACTAGTTAGGGTGCGATCGCCTACCTATACTAATACTAGTGGTGGTGCGATCGCATCTCTCAAAGAAAATGAAAACAGATAAGCTATTTTACCGTATATTCCTAACTCAACCAGGTATCCTTGCCGAACTTATACCGGGAATTCCCCCAGACTGTGAGTTTGAATACTGCGCCCCTGTGATCAAAGAACAGGAATTTCGCCACGATGGGGTATTAACTCCCATAGGGGATGACCTCAACCTACCCATAGTATTTCTAGAAGCCCAAATGCAACCAGATAAGGGTTTTTATGGGCGCTATTTTGCAGAAGTTTACTTATATCTGAAACAATACAACATCAGCGGATCATGGCGGGGACTAATCATCCTCAAATCCCGCAGTCATGAACTGGGGTCAGAAATACCTTATGGAGATTTAGAGCAAAAAGTACAGAGACTTTACTTGGAAGACTTGCTATCAGAAACAGACCTAAGTCCTAACCTGGGGATATTACAGTTAATTGTTCTACCTCAAAACCGGGTGGGTGAAGCAGCCCAAAAACTACTGCAAAATGTAGAGAACAAAACACAATTCACACAAAGACTAGACTTGATAGAGGCTATACTAGTAAGCAAATTCCCCCAAATCAGTCCAGAGGAAATATTGAAGATGTTAGACCTGAAAACAGCAGATATTACCCAGACAAGATTCTATCGGGATGTGTTTCAACTAGGAGCTAAGGAGGGTAAAGCCGAAGGTAGACAGGAGGGTAGACAGGAGGGTAAACAAGAGGGTAAACAAGAGGGTGAAGCCCAGTTAATTATCCGTCAGGTTAATCGTCGCTGTGGGGTATTGTCCCCCAACCAAGAAGCTCAAATCCGTTCCTTAGACCTGAATCAACTGGAGTCCCTAGGGGAAGCCCTCCTAGACTTTACTACCATTGCTGACCTAGAAGCCTGGTTAAATGGTACACATCAGGAAAAATAGGAATATTAATTAAATATACTAGTTAGGGTGCGATCGCCTACCTATACTAATACTAGTGGTGGTGCGATCGCATCTCTCAAAGAAAATGAAAACAGATAAGCTATTTTACCGTATATTCCTAACTCAACCAGGTATCCTTGCCGAACTTATACCGGGAATTCCCCCAGACTGTGAGTTTGAATACTGCGCCCCTGTGATCAAAGAACAGGAATTTCGCCACGATGGGGTATTAACTCCCATAGGGGATGACCTCAACCTACCCATAGTATTTCTAGAAGCCCAAATGCAACCAGATAAGGGTTTTTATGGGCGCTACTTTGCAGAAGTTTGCTTATACCTCAAACAATATAACATCAGCAGACCATGCCGAGGACTAATCATCCTCAAATCCCGTGGTCATCAACTGGGGTCAGAAATACCTTATCGATCAATCTTAAAGGAAGACGTACAGAGACTTTACCTGGAAGACTTGCTATCAGAAACAGACCTAAGTCCTAACCTGGGGATATTACAGTTAATTGTTCTACCTCAAAACCGGGTAGGTGAAGCAGCCCAAAAACTACTGCAAAATGTAGAGAACAAAACACAATTCACACAAAGACTAGACTTGATAGAGGCTATACTAGTCAGCAAATTCCCCCAAATCAGTCCAGAGGAAATATTGAAGATGTTAGACCTGAAAACAGCAGATATTACCCAGACAAGATTCTATCGGGATGTGTTTCAACTAGGAGCTAAGGAGGGTAAAGCCGAAGGTAGACAGGAGGGTAGACAGGAGGGTGAAGCCCAGCTAATTATCCGTCAGATTAATCGTCGCTGTGGGGTATTGTCACCCAACCAAGAAGCTCAAATCCGTTCCTTAGACCTGAATCAACTGGAGTCCCTAGGGGAAGCCCTCCTAGACTTTACTACCATTGCTGACCTAGAAGCCTGGTTAAATGGTACACATCAAGAACAATAGGAATATACTACCAAATATAGTAGTGCTGGTGCGATCGCCTACCTATACTAATACTAGTGGTGGTGCGATCGCCTTTAACACTACCACGGGTGCAATATAGAAGTAATTTTACCAAAAATTCAAACTACCCTAGCCACATTTAACCGGTGGCTAGAATCTCAGGTCAAGGTGAGATAAACGGATATCTGGGGAAAATTATGTCAGATGAAAAATTTGCCTCTAACATAGGCATATAGCTGAAATCTCATACATGGATTATGCTCAAACCTCTGCGCCTATTTACCCTAGCTGGTTGCTTGGGAATGTTCACTATAGCCACTGCTATCCCCCTGCGTCTAGCCATAGCACTTCAACAAAAACCCCATCCCCAAGCCATCTTGATGCTCAGTGGGGACAGCAGCAGACCCAAATTCACCCGAGAAATGGCTCAAGAATTCCCTGACCTTCCCATCTGGGTCTCCGTGGGCGACCCGGAAATCCGCAGCATCTTAGACGACCTTGACAACCAAGGGCTACAGGGAGGCGATCGCATCCAATACGACAACCGCGCCACAGATACAGTTACTAATTTTACCACAATTGTTGCAAAGGTGCAACAAAATAATATTCGCCACGTCTATCTCGTCACCTCAGACTACCATATGCCCCGCTCCCAGGCGATCGCCACTATCGTTTTTGGTAGTCAGGGAATCGCCTTTACTCCGGTCTCCGTCCCCTCCCAAAGCTCTCAGCGAGAAGCTCTACCCCGCATCTCTAGAGACATAGGGCGCTCAGTGCTGTGGCTAGTCACTGGACGCACCGGAGCCAGTTTCAATCCCCGCTTGCAATCGGCGACAGGGAATAGCAGATCATAACTGTGTAAATTTACTAATATATCCCCCAAATATCCCCGACTCCTGGTAATGTACAATTGTTACGAGAAGTCGGGGATTTCATTATTAACAGGACTTACGCAAAATATCTCTCAAACCTTCTTTCCTTCTCCCAAGGGGAGACGCTACGCGGTAAGCGTTCGCGGAGCGTCTCGTAGAGAAGCTATGCCGAAGGCTTTACGTGTTCTTCTCCCAAGGGGAGAGGCTAGCGCCAACGTTCCTTCTCCCAAAGGGAGAGGCTAGCGCCATAAGCGAAGCTATGCCGTAGGCTTTACGTGGTTCATTCTTTCGTAAGTTGTGCGTAAGTCCTAATTAATACTTAATTTATACCAAATTTAATTTCAAAACTGTTTGCTCACACTTTCACATAAATAATTATGCAAATAACATATTTTCTGCTGACGGTTTTGATCAATACTGTTTTTATCAAAAATATTGTCCATTTTCTCAAGACTTCCTCAAGAACAAAAAAGCATCTGATTCTGTATTTAACTGACTCTCTACTATTTTTATTGGCAATTTATATTGCATTTTCCATAGATTCCCAGATTTTATTTCCTTTGGATATCCTGGGTAAATATCTCCCTTCTATTATTCTGCTGATTCCCGGAAAAATCCTGTTATTTTCCCTACTGGGAATGTACAAAAATGTCCTCAAGTACAGTGAATTTGCCTTTTTATACACAGCATTCAAATCAGTTATTCTGGGACAAGGAGGATTGATCATCCTGGATTGGATTTTACAGGTCAATTTCCTACCCATCTCTGTTCAGATATTAGATACTTTAATCACACTAATTTTAATAGTCAAAGTCAGACTCATAGCCCGATGGCTGTTATATGGTTTGAGTTCCCCCCTGAGATTAAAAGAGCACTCTCAAGTCAATAGTAGTGTAGGAGATAGCAAGCAACTCCTGCAACCAGTAATTATCTATGGAGCCGGACAAGCTGGATTTCAACTATCCCAAGCACTTGCTCAGGATAACAACTTTCAGATTATAGCCTTTGTGGACGACAATTCACAACTATGGAAACATACGATTAACGGCATTCAGGTTTATAGCCCTGAGAAGTTGGAATATCTAATTAACAAGTACCAGGTGCAGCTAGTACTGTTAGCAATTCCATCAGCTACCCCCAAAAGAAAGCAAGGAATTGTTGCGGAACTCAAAGGTCTACATATAGAAGTGAAAACAGTACCCACCCTAGCAGAAATCATATCAGGTAAAGTCTCCATTGCTCAAGTCCGAAAAATCAATATAGGCGATATTTTAGGACGTGAGGAAGTTCTACCAGATCCCAAGTTACTGCGAGTCAACATCACAAATAAATCTGTTTTAGTCACGGGTGCGGGTGGTTCTATTGGCTCAGAACTCTGTCGCCAAATTGCTCAACAACAACCCCGCCACCTGGTTCTATATGAATTAAATGAATTTGCACTATATAACATTGAGATAGAGTTACGAGAAACCTACCCTAACTTATGTTGTTCTGCTTGTTTAGGCTCAGTAACTGATGCCGAACGTCTCAAACAGGTAATTACAGAATATGATGTTGATACTTTATATCATGCTGCGGCTTACAAGCACGTTCCTTTAGTGGAAAAGAACCCAGCCCAAGGAGTGATTAACAACATTTACGGTACACTAGTAGCTACCCGCACGGCCAATGAGTGTAAAGTTGAGACTTTTGTCTTAATTTCTACCGATAAGGCTGTACGTCCCACCAGTGTGATGGGGACAACCAAACGAGTGGCTGAGTTGATTTTGCAAGCTTTATCAAAACAGCCGGACACCCACACTCGTTTGATTATGGTGCGGTTTGGTAATGTGTTAAATAGTACGGGTTCAGTAGTACCCCGATTTCAGCAACAGATTTTACAGCGACAACCGATTACTATTACCCATCCCGAAATTACTCGCTATTTTATGTCTATTCCCGAAGCAGCTCGCCTGGTAATTCAAGCAGGCGCTCTGGGGGAGGGGGGGGAGGTTTTCCTCTTGGATATGGGCGAACCGGTGAAAATTTACGATCTGGCGGTGCAAATGGTAGAACTCAGTGGTCTAGTTTTAGGGAAGGATATTGAGATTAAGATCACAGGTTTACGTCCAGGGGAGAAGCTCTATGAAGAGCTGTTGATTCAAGAAGAAAATGTTAAAAAAACTATAGATCCGAAAATTTACGCCGCCCAGGAAGGGATGATACCTTGGATAAAGCTAGAGCCATATCTGCATCAGCTATTCTTAGCAGCCGAAACAGAAGACAGAGATACTCTTTTATCTTTGCTGAAAGTGGTGGTTCCTGAATATTCCCCCGGCAAAATCCAATCTTCCAGTGTAGAGCGTAACTCATTTTCGCACTCGCGCAAAGTCGAGCCAAAGGCGATAACTCCCTGACAAATAGGGATTCTCCCCGCAAATGTATCATCTTCCAGCTTGTCATAAACTGCACTAGCGATCGCTTGTTCAACATAGTCGCTCAAAATGAATCGTATAGCCATGAAATTCCATCCTATTAAATAATCAATAAACTCTACCCATTGCGCCTTTTTTGATCGCGGTTTCCATCTCTTCTAAAGATGCGCTTTTCATCCCCGGACGATATAAAATCCCGGATAAGCTTTGGATAGGAACATTGATAGGAATCAGTTTAACTATGCCATTTTCATCAATCACAAAATCAACTTTACTCCCAGGATTAAGATTAAGATAATCTCTAATTTCTTTAGGAATAGTTACTTATCCTTTGGTGGTGACAGTCGCCGCACTCTCAAATCCTAAAATAACGTAGTATACTGGGGTTAATCCTATTTAACCGAAAGATGAAATACCTAACCCCAGAACAAGTTTACAAACAATTTGGCTATCACCCTAAGACGACGGCAGAATGGGCTGACTTAGGGAAAATAGAATGTATCCGTTCCCCTGGTGGACATCGAAGATATCCAGAGTCAGCATTTATCAAAACAGTCTCAACGGATAAAGAGCGGGTTCTTTATGCCCGTGTCAGCACAAAAACCCAGTTGTTAGACCTTGACACACAAATAGAATTTTTAGGCAAAACTTACCCAGGATGTCGAGTCGTTAAGGATGTGGCTAGTGGCATGAACTGGAAGCGGAAAAACTTTCTTAAATTAATGACTCAAGTTGCTCCCGAATCAAATCTCTGAAATTGTCGTGGGACACAAGGACAGGTTATGCAGATTTGGCTTTGAGTTCGTTGAGTGGTTTTGCAACCTTCACGGCTGCAAAATTGTTGTGGTAAACAATGCCAAACTATCACCGCACGAAGAGTTAATGCAGGATTTTATGGCTATCATGCACTGCTTTTCCTCCAAACTTTACTTCCTTAGGGCTTACAAGAAAAAAATAGCCGAAGAGCAAAATATTCATGAAATAAATAGTAGTCAATACTAGTCAATAGACATCTCCGAAAAAGAATAAAATTATGGTATAAGAGTATAAAATGCTATTTTTAGTAAAGCATTATGAGCAGTATATTCGATTATATCCAAAATAATCCCCAGGAAGCACAGCGTTTAGTAGGGCTGAAATATGAACAGTTGCAGGAACTTTTAGACAAAGCCATTAAACGGCACAATCATAAACGAGAATTGCTTGAAGATAGAAAAGTGAGAATTATTCTGGGTGGAGGTGGTCGCAGACCAAAATTATCACCATCGGAGCAAATAATTCTCACCCTAACATATTTACGACATTTAACCACATTTCAACTATTGGGTATTCAATTTGGCGTGAGTGAAACAACTGCAAATGATACGTTTAACTATTGGTTGCCATTATTGGGAGAATTATTACCACCAAGTTTAGTAGAACAGGTAAAAAAAACTCCAGTGACTATGAAATTGTTAAAGAAGTTTTAACAGACTTTGAACTAATCGTAGATAGCTATGAACAGCCCATAGAAAGACCTTCAGAGTATCAACAGCAGGAAAAATATTACTCAGGTAAGAAGAAAATGCACACTAGAAAAAGTCAATTAATTGTTCTGCCTAATGGTAGAGATATTGTTGATGTAGTAGCTGGTGAGCCAGGACGAAAAAGTGACATAAATTTATTTCGGGAAAATAAAAATGGGTTTGAAGAGAAACAAAAATTTTCCGGTGACAAAGCTTACCAAGGAGAGAAATCAATTAAAACACCTGAAAAAAAGCCTAGAAAAAAAGAATTAAGTTCTGAACAAAAAATTCAAAATAAAGAACTGGCATCAGAGCGCATATTTGTAGAACATTTAATTCGTTTAGTGAAGATATTTAGAGTAGCTCAAGAAAGATTTAGATTAAATTCCTCTAAATACGAGCAGATAATTATGACTATTTGTGGACTCGTTAGATTACGCATTGGCACATTTATTTTGTAACTATAAAAACTTGAAATTATTTATAATAAAATTACCTCAAAGAGATCCTACTTTTGGCTAATTACCAACAACACGCATTTCTAACACCTATTCTACCGTAGAATCTCAGGATATTTGCAGTTAGCGATCGCTCACCAAAAATATCGTAACTGCAAGGGTTTGATAGTTTTCGGAGATGTCTAATGGGTGTATAGTAGTAAAAGATGTAGTAAACCAAGCCGATGAAACTCAAGGTAAAGAATCAATTAACCGTTACGAGAATAGCTATTTTAGGGACTCAAAAACTAAATAAGTGGAAATCTAACGAGCTTGATTTGATTGCTTTGAGCTTGGGTAAACTACGCTCTGATTTGTGGAATGAGTTCGGGTCGTTGAAAGCCTGGGGCGTTTCTAAATTTGAGATTGACAAACAGCTACGCACCTTAAAAGACAAATACAAATTACCTGCTAAGTTATGGGAAGCAACTCTCTATGACGTAATTGATGATATTCATTTAGTTCAGGCTTCTTGTGTCGAAAAGGTAATGAAATCTTTGGGTCAATCGTTCCAATCGTTTCCGACTAAAAAAGGGGTTTTACAACTTACCTTAGAAAGTCGTGAATGGTTGGAACACCCAAAACTTTGCACCTTAGTTAGAAAGTTTTGGTATCGAGGTAACACGAAAGTTTGTAACCAAATTATCGTGAAAGCTTATGATACTAAAATGGATGATAAAGGTGTGGTGTGGTTGCGTTTTGGAGGTTTAACTCCATGTAAAACTCTAAAACTACCAACGACTTTACCAACAGAAATCAAGTGTCAGGTAAGGCTAATTAACCGTAATAGCAGATGGGAAATTCACTACACGACTGATATCCAAAAAGCTGAAAAAAAGACCGATGGTAAAATAATTGGATGTGATAGAGGTTACACCGAAGTTTACGCCACATCTTCTAACGATGGTGCTAGATTTTTGGGTAATGATTTTGGTAAAATCCAAACTCAAGAAACCGATTACAGAACAGCGAAACAAGTTAAACGTAATAAAATCAGGTCAGTTTTTAACAAGTCTACGAAGAAAGGAAACAGTGCCAAGGCTGATAGAATTAAACGGAATAACCTTGGTAAAATCAAGTGGAATAATCGGGAAACATCCTTTAAAGGTAGGATTCAAACAATAGTTTTTACAGCTACGCATGACTTAATGACAGATGCGTTCAAGGTAGCTTTTGAAGATTTGACGGAGCAAATAAAAGGCAAAAAGCCCATGAAAAAGCGCATGAAGAGAAACGTTTCTTCATGGTGCAAGGGGATAGTTGCGGATGCCCTCAAACAAGTTTCAACCCGTGTAGGTTGCACGGTTGTTAGTGTCAATGGTGCGTATACGTCACAACTTGACTCCAGGTTCGCTACCTTAACAGGCAGTAGAAATGGTGACAAGTTTACCGGACATGATGGGGTCGTGATGCACTCAGATACTAACGCTGCTGACAACGTTCTAGCAAGAATGAGTGACGTTGAAATCACTCGTTACATGAAACATTCCGATGTAAAAGTAATCTTACTAGAACGGACTCAGAAGTTTCGGGAATCTCTGATAGTAGAGACCGAGGCGACAACGGGCAAGGATAAGCCCCAGACTCTAGAACCTAAAAGCAAACTTACGAGTAAGGTCAATCAGAGAGCAAATTATCAGCAATTGACGTTGTTTGACCTTAGTTAACTACGTTATTTGTGTATCCCTAATCAGAGTTGATATACGGTAATAGTCCTTATCAATCATCCCCAAGATGGTTTCATGGTTAGCTTCGGTCAGTTGTCAGATGTACTATGGCTTCTCAAATAGACATAAATTTGTCCGAAGAAGTTTTACAACGCTGGCAAACAGCGAAAAGTGCTGTAAACCGAAGCGTTAACTCGATAACTAACTCAGCACAGCAGTTTAGCCAGTCTTTAAAAGAAACAGCAAATACCACAACGGATCAAGCACTTAATACAGTTACAACTACCCTAGAAAAAGCTCAAGATTCCATAGAACAAACTTGGCAAACTGCTGAACACATAAAAAATACAACATCAGTCGCACTACAAACTGCTGTTACTTCCTCTGTAAATGATTGGCTGAATCAACACCCAGCATTTTTGCGATTATTTCATATCCTTGATTGGGCAGTTAATCATCCGATTATCAGTTTAATCATTCTGCTTGCAGGGATTGCTCTGATTTGGAGTATTATCAAAGCAATTATCCGCCTAATTGAAACAGCTAGTACCGCAAGGCGGAAGTCAAAAGTCAAAAGTCAAAAGTCAAAAGTCTGACTTTATAGGCTTTTGATTGATTTTAAATGGTTGTCCTATTTACGCCGTACTGTACTAGCACTTCTACCTACAAACCCTCCAACCCTTGATCAAAACAAACACCAACGATTAGCAGAAATCTCCACCCGATTAGAAAAAATTCAACAAGAACAACAAGAACTCTTGCAAGAAGCAGCAGACATAATTGCTACAGAAAAAATAGAGTTATAGCAACTCTCAATTATCTCTTTGCGCCTCTGCGCCTGGTGCGTGACACAAACCCACCAACCCTAACGTCCAGGCGATAACTGAGTAATAATCTCATCCTCCTTCCCAGCCAAGAAATTAGCAAAGCGCCGAGCCAAAGGTGGTACAATCACCAGAGGGTTACTAAAACTAGAAAAAATATGAACACCCTCAAATCCTGGAATAGCCCCAATCAAAGGTAGGCGATCGCTACTAAAAGCCACCAAACAATGATGCCAAGTTCCTGATAAATTCCCCAACATCGGTAAAATTTGCTGAACATTTGTTCGTAACCACATTTCACTTTCCTCAGCGTTAATCTTGCCAAAAGGATCTGTGAGAACACGGCTAACCTGACCCAAACGCAAACTACCATCTTGAAATTGAACCGCACCCACATCTAAAATCGGCGGTACTGGTTCATTAGGTACTTGCCATAATTCATCAACCTTAGTAGATTCCGCCTCTAACTGAAACCTTTGCAGATTTGCTGGCATGATTAAAGTGCGTAAACTCAACTCAACAGGTGGAGTTTCAATGACCTCAGCATGGGTAAAGTACAGCTTCATGGGAATACCAGCCAACTTTAGTAACTGTCTGCTAAATCCACCCGCGCAAATTACTACATTCTCACTGTGGTAAGTGTCAACATTTGTTTGTACACCAGACAACTTCATTCCTGCGTTAGAAGATGAAGTAGTCTGTAAATCGAGAACTTGGGCAATTTGCATTTCACCCCCAGCACGCAGAAAGCCTTGAATATAGCCCTGATTCGTCTTTTCTGGGTTGATATGACCATGTTTAACAGTCAAAGCCCCAGCGATCGCCTCTGAATTCAGCAGTGGTTCCAACTCACAAGCCTCTTTTATATTGAGTAACCGAGGTCGAATAGCAACATGATTGTAGGATGCAGCAGCAGCTTGTGGATCGTGATCAGCCGCAATAGTGAGTAATAAGTCTAGTTCCCGGAACTCAGTCTCAGCGTCTAATTCTAAATTCAAGTTCTGGTAAAGAGCGATCGCTTCCTCACATAGTTGGCGCGTTAGTGGCGTACTCCCAGACCAATAAGCTAGACCACCATAACTATAGCGAGTTGCATTATCAGGTGTGCCGTGTTGTTCTAACAAAAGTACAGAAAAACCTGTTTTCGCCAATTCGTAGGCGATCGCCGCACCCGTAATTCCCGCCCCAACTACAATCGAGTCATAGTTCTTCATCGATTTAAACCTGTTTTTAGTTCCCCTCTATATATATAGAACAGTTCCTCTACAATTCATATACGCCAAAACCCTTTCTGGGCAAGGCGTACAAGTAATAGCAAAAGAATTCAAAAAAAAACTTTGCCAAACCCCTTGACGAAACCAGATAGAGTTGTTATGTTAAATAAGTGCCAAGGCAAAAGCCGCAACACCTGAACCGAGAAAACAAAATACTTTGAAAGCGAAACAATAACCAATCCTCGTCAAGAAGATTTAGTTTGGGAAGATTCCCAAAGGTTAATCAAAAATTTTTACAGGATTCTGAACCGAGAGTTCGGAAGCAAACTCTAAGCACAACAAAACGGAGAGTTTGATCCTGGCTCAGGATGAACGCTGGCGGTATGCTTAACACATGCAAGTCGAACGGTCTCTTCGGAGATAGTGGCGGACGGGTGAGTAACGCGTGAGAATCTGGCTTCAGGTCGGGGACAACCACGGGAAACTGTGGCTAATACCGGATATGCCGAGAGGTGAAAGGCTTGCTGCCTGAAGATGAGCTCGCGTCTGATTAGCTAGTAGGTGTGGTAAAAGCGCACCTAGGCGACGATCAGTAGCTGGTCTGAGAGGATGATCAGCCACACTGGGACTGAGACACGGCCCAGACTCCTACGGGAGGCAGCAGTGGGGAATTTTCCGCAATGGGCGAAAGCCTGACGGAGCAATACCGCGTGAGGGAGGAAGGCTCTTGGGTTGTAAACCTCTTTTCTCAGGGAAGAAAAAAATGACGGTACCTGAGGAATAAGCATCGGCTAACTCCGTGCCAGCAGCCGCGGTAATACGGAGGATGCAAGCGTTATCCGGAATGATTGGGCGTAAAGGGTCCGCAGGTGGCTATGTAAGTCTGCTGTTAAAGAACCTAGCTTAACTAGGTAAAAGCAGTGGAAACTACAAGGCTAGAGTGCGTTCGGGGTAGAGGGAATTCCTGGTGTAGCGGTGAAATGCGTAGATATCAGGAAGAACACCAGTGGCGAAGGCGCTCTACTAGGCCGCAACTGACACTGAGGGACGAAAGCTAGGGGAGCGAATGGGATTAGATACCCCAGTAGTCCTAGCCGTAAACGATGGATACTAGGCGTGGCTTGTATCGACCCAAGCAGTGCCGGAGCTAACGCGTTAAGTATCCCGCCTGGGGAGTACGCACGCAAGTGTGAAACTCAAAGGAATTGACGGGGGCCCGCACAAGCGGTGGAGTATGTGGTTTAATTCGATGCAACGCGAAGAACCTTACCAAGACTTGACATGTCGCGAATCTCTCTGAAAGGAGAGAGTGCCTTCGGGAGCGCGAACACAGGTGGTGCATGGCTGTCGTCAGCTCGTGTCGTGAGATGTTGGGTTAAGTCCCGCAACGAGCGCAACCCTCGTTTTTAGTTGCCAGCATTAAGTTGGGCACTCTAGAGAGACTGCCGGTGACAAACCGGAGGAAGGTGGGGATGACGTCAAGTCAGCATGCCCCTTACGTCTTGGGCTACACACGTACTACAATGCTACGGACAAAGGGCAGCTACACAGCAATGTGATGCAAATCTCACAAAACCGTAGCTCAGTTCAGATCGCAGGCTGCAACTCGCCTGCGTGAAGTCGGAATCGCTAGTAATTGCAGGTCAGCATACTGCAGTGAATTCGTTCCCGGGCCTTGTACACACCGCCCGTCACACCATGGAAGCTGGTCACGCCCGAAGTCGTTACCCCAACTGTTCGCAGAGGGGGATGCCGAAGGCAGGACTGGTGACTGGGGTGAAGTCGTAACAAGGTAGCCGTACCGGAAGGTGTGGCTGGATCACCTCCTTTTAGGGAGACCGAATCCACTCAAACATCGAAAGCAAATCGCAATTAGATACTGAGTTGGTCATTCCTAGGTCGGTCGAGAATTGGTGAAAGCTTTCAAAGTATTTTTGGTTCAGTTCATTTATAAACATCTTAATCTCTAATTGGAATAAAAATTCAGCAATTGATTGCTTCATACAATCGAACTGCTGGGTGATAATCCAGCCAGAACCTTGAAAACTGCATAGTAACGCGAAAAAAAAGCAGGCAGACGGATTAGAGTCCTGATTGCTTCTTGACTGAGTGCTGAGTGAAATCAGTGCCTAGAAGGAAGTAAACAGAACGAAAAAAAGTTTGCAGAAACACCAATGTAAATGTGGTCAAGCTAATAAGGGCTTACGGTGGATACCTAGGCACACAGAGGCGAAGAAGGACGTGGTTACCGACGATATACTCCGGGGAGTTGGAAGCAAACATTGAGCCGGAGGTTTCCGAATGGGGCAACCCTAAATACTACCTGTTGAATATATAGACAGGAAAGAGCCAACCCAGCGAACTGAAACATCTTAGTAGCTGGAGGAAGAGAAATCAAAAGAGATTCCCTGAGTAGTGGTGAGCGAAAGGGGAAAAGCCTAAACCAAAGGATTTATCCTTTGGGGTAGTGGGACAGCGATATCGAATCTGGCGGTTAGACGAAGCAGCTAAATACTGCACCAAAGAAGGTGAAAGTCCTGTAGTCGAAAACTCAAGGATAGTAGCTGAATCCCGAGTAGCATGGGGCACGAGGAATCCCATGTGAATCAGCGAGGACCATCTCGTAAGGCTAAATACTACTGTGTGACCGATAGTGAACCAGTACCGCGAGGGAAAGGTGAAAAGAACCCCGGAAGGGGAGTGAAATAGAACATGAAACCGTAAGCTTACAAGCAGTGGGAGGACGATTGAACGTCTGACCGCGTGCCTGTTGAAGAATGAGCCGGCGACTTATAGGCACTGGTAGGTTAAGGCGAGAATGCCGGAGCCAAAGGGAAACCGAGTCTGAAAAGGGCGCTCAATCAGTGTTTATAGACCCGAACCCTGGTGATCTAACCATGGCCAGGATGAAGCTTGGGTAACACCAAGTGGAGGTCCGAACCGACTGATGTTGAAAAATCAGCGGATGAGCTGTGGTTAGGGGTGAAATGCCAATCGAACCAGGAGCTAGCTGGTTCTCCCCGAAATGTGTTTAGGCGCAGCGGTAATGATTAAATCTGGGGGGTAAAGCACTGTTTCGGTGCGGGCTGGGAGACCGGTACCAAATCGAGACAAACTCAGAATACCCAGAGAACACATTGCCAGTGAGACAGTGGGGGATAAGCTTCATTGTCAAGAGGGAAACAGCCCAGACCACCAGCTAAGGTCCCCAAATCATCACTAAGTGATAAAGGAGGTGGGATTGCATAGACAACTAGGAGGTTTGCCTAGAAGCAGCCAACCTTAAAAGAGTGCGTAATAGCTCACTAGTCAAGCGATCCTGCGCCGAAAATGAACGGGGCTAAGTGATGTACCGAAGCTGTGGGATTAATCTAGTATTAATCGGTAGGGGAGCGTTCCGTAATAGGTAGAAGCAGTAGCGGCGAGCAGCTGTGGACGAAACGGAAGTGAGAATGTCGGCTTGAGTAGCGCAAACATTGGTGAGAATCCAATGCCCCGAAACCCTAAGGGTTCCTCCGCCAGGTTCGTCCACGGAGGGTTAGTCGGGTCCTAAGGCGAGGTCGAAGGGCGTAGTCGATGGACACAGGGTGAATAATCCCTGACTACTATGTGGGAGCATTGCGAGGGACGCATGAAAGATAGCCATACCCTGATTGGTTTGGGAGGAGTTTACGAACTCCGCGTGGTGAAGGATAGTGTCAAGAAAAGCTCGTAATGTGATGAAAACATAGTACCCGTACCCGAAACCGACACAGGTAGGGAGGTTGAGAATACCAAGGGGCGCGAGATAACTCTCTCTAAGGAACTCGGCAAAATGGCCCCGTAACTTCGGGAGAAGGGGTGCCCACCTCAGACGTGGGTCGCAGTGAAGAGATCCAGGCGACTGTTTACCAAAAACACAGGTCTCCGCCAACTCGAAAGAGGACGTATGGGGGCTGACGCCTGCCCAGTGCCGGAAGGTTAAGGAAGTTGGTCAGGGGTTCGCCTTGAAGCTGACGACCGAAGCCCCGGTGAACGGCGGCCGTAACTATAACGGTCCTAAGGTAGCGAAATTCCTTGTCGGGTAAGTTCCGACCCGCACGAAAGGCGTAACGATCTGGATGGTGTCTCAGAGAGAGACTCGGCGAAATAGGAATGTCTGTGAAGATACGGACTGCCTGCACCTGGACAGAAAGACCCTATGAAGCTTTACTGTAGCCTGGAATTGTGTTCGGGCTTCGCTTGCGCAGGATAGGTGGGAAGCGAAGAAGTATCCCTTGTGGGGGATATGGAGCTAACGGTGAGATACCACTCTGGCGAAGCTAGAATTCTAACCCATGACCGTAAGCCGGTCAGGGAACAGTTTCAGGTGGGCAGTTTGACTGGGGCGGTCGCCTCCTAAAAAGTAACGGAGGCGCGCAAAGGTTCTCTCAGCACGCTTGGAAACCGTGCGGCGAGTGTAAAGGCAAAAGAGAGCTTGACTGCGAGAGATACAACTCAAGCAGGGACGAAAGTCGGCCTTAGTGATCCGACGGCACAGCATGGAATGGCCGTCGCTCAACGGATAAAAGTTACTCTAGGGATAACAGGCTGATCTCCCCCAAGAGTCCACATCGACGGGGAGGTTTGGCACCTCGATGTCGGCTCATCGCAACCTGGGGCGGAAGTACGTCCCAAGGGTTGGGCTGTTCGCCCATTAAAGCGGTACGTGAGCTGGGTTCAGAACGTCGTGAGACAGTTCGGTCCATATCCGGTGCAGGCGCAAGAGCATTGAGAGGAGCCTTCCTTAGTACGAGAGGACCGGGAAGGACGCACCGCTGGTGTACCAGTTATCGTACCAACGGTAAACGCTGGGTAGCCAAGTGCGGAGCGGATAACCGCTGAAAGCATCTAAGTGGGAAGCCCACCTCAAGATGAGTGCTCTCACTACATAAGTAGGTAAGGTCACGGGCAGAACACCCGTTTATAGGCTCTAAGTGGAAGTACAGTAATGTATGAAGCTGAGGTGTACTAACAGACCGAGGGCTTGACCTCAAATTCAGTTAACAGTTAACAGTTAACAGTTAACAAATTGGTTGATTCGCGTTACTGTGCAGCCTTCAGGGTTTTGTATCACTTATCTGATAACTGATAACTGATAACTGACCACTGTTTTTCCTGGTGTCTATTGCGCGGTGGAACCACACTGATCCCTTCCCGAACTCAGAGGTGAAACGCTGCTGCGGCGACGATAGTTTAGGGGTAGCCCTACGCAAAAATAGCTCGATGCCAGGTTTATATATGAAAAATAAGAGCCTCTTCTGTAATGGAAGGGGCTTTTGTTTTTCTATTGCCTTCTTTCATTGGGCATATTTCCTAATGATAAAATCTAGCGATCGCCAGATGCTAAAACTCTCTTAGAAGCTATAAACTGCAATTGTTGCACCGAAAAATATACTTGTGGATGCCATATTAGAACGATCGCACGAATTAAAACAAGCCTTAGTCGATTTTGTCTTAGATGCAGAAGGCGAACTAGCAGAAGCGCTCGAAACTTATGCAGCAGAACATTTGCGCCGTGGTAGTGGAGATAGTAGTCAGCAAGACTTAATCATTGATAGCTTTCTTGTAGAAGGCAAAGTTGGTGATAAGTCACCATTAGAATTGTTTATCGAAAACCGTCAAGATTTATCACAGAGCAATGGCATTTTACTAAAAAATTGGCATCGTAGTTTTATTGGCTTATTTGCCATATCTAATATTTTACCCGATGGCTTTGAGTTTACCAATTGGCTTACAGATAAGCACTACATTGTCAAGCCCAGCGATATTCAAACCTTAGAGAAATTATCTCGCTTGAAAGTAGGAGAAATATTACTAACTCATATTTTCCCCATTAATAATAGCGACTGGATGTTTTCTAGTCCCTACACAATCATGGGTAAATTGGGTAAGCCAAAACTCGCTGTAGCAATTGGTAATTTCAAAGAAAACTATAAAAATAATCTTTATAGCGATGCTCCTGAATTGTTAGAGGAAGCTTGGCAATCAGTAGAGCAGTATCATCAGCAGTTTCTAGACTTTTTCGGCAGTGATGAAATTACATTACCGGGATACCAACTGAATAAAAAAATTGCTGAATTTCAAGAGTTAATTACTGAAAAACGTTTGGCTGAGGCAGGAATTGATTCTTCCAAATCTCTGGCGGAAATGGCAGAAGAAGCTGGCGTTCGCGAAGAGGAAATACAAACAGCCGCAAAAGAAGTTGGTGCAGACTCCAATGTAGTTTCTCAAATTTTTAAAGATAACAAGAGTACCGGCAAGACTAAAATGGTCATGCCAAAGGTTGATTTACCAGCCGAACTGAGGAAAGCAGAACAGGTTACGGCTCTTTCTCATCCTCGTTGGGGACAAATGTTTTTACCAACGTATAGTAGGATGCAAGCAATTCTCTCAGAGGAGGATGGGCAAAATATTGAAGGTAACGAAAAACTAATTCGCCACTACCTGGAAGACAAAAGTATTAATGCTTTTATTTGGCATCGTTTAGCCCAAAAGTATCCAATTCAACTAGAAAAGTTGTTGCAAGATTTTCTACAACGTCCAGAGTTTAACCTTGCTAATGATTTAGATTCACTTTTACAGGAATTCGATAAACTTATAGAGCCAGATTTACCAGAAATTGCCAGTGTACCTATACATTTGCACAATTTATTTCAAGAAGCGATCGCAGAAGTTAACAAATCTAAGCCCAAAGGTAAGGGACAAAACAAGTCAGCAAAGGGTTTTAAATAAGCCTTGATTAGAGTTTCACTCCCCATAGAAGTTTTTTGGGATAAATTTAGTATAGATGTAGGGAGTGTCAAAAATTAGGGCGGATCACTAAAAAATGCTGCGATTAAAACTGTGGCAATGGGTAGTATTAGCATTACCCATTGCACTAATTATTACTTTTTTGCTCATCTTTGCAGGTATGCAAATTCATACCTGGGGTATTAGTTGGATTTGGGGTATATTTACCCTGGTATTTGTGGGCTGGCGTTGGCTGCTGGTGAAATGGACGAAACCCCAAATCAATGTGATAGAATCAACATTGGCAGAAGTCACAGAAGAGTTAGAATCTGCGGCAGATCAGCCAGTAGGACTACCAGCCCAAAGCGACAATATCAAACAGGCAGAAATAGCACTACAAGAGATTCTCAAAGCAGCAGAAAGCGATCGCCCGATTTGGGAAGATTGGCAAACTTTTTGGACACGATGCCAAGATTTAGTCACAGCGATCGCGCATATATATTATCCTCAAGTTCAATATCCCCTGTTGAATATTTATATACCCCAGGCTTACGGGTTAATTCGGGGAACGATGGATGACCTAGATCAGTGGATGCAGAAGCTATCACCAGCACTGAATCAGATTACCGTTGGACAAGCTTACCAAGCTTATGAAGTCTATCGCAAACTGGAACCATCGGCTCGGAAAGTTTGGCAAGCATGGAATTGGGCGCAGTGGCTATTTAATCCTGTAGTCGCAGTGGCCAAGCAAGCTACTAAGGGTTATACTAACCAGGCAACTCAGCAGTTATTAGTAAATTTAGGGCAACTACTGCGGGAAAATGCGCTGCGGAATTTATGCCGTCAGGCGATCGCACTTTACAGTGGTAGCAAATTACCAGTTACAGAAGCCAGTATTTCTACACCAACTCTACCCACAGCTAAGACTCAAAACCTGCGAGAAATTTTAACCAAAGCCGAACCAGCCGAGGAAATTGCCCAAAAACCCGTCAATATTCTGATTGTAGGGCGCACAGGTTCGGGAAAAAGCAGCTTGATTAATACTTTATTTCAGGCTGATCTCGCAGAGGTAGATGTTTTACCCAGCACAGACCAGATTCAAAATTATCATTGGCAAAGTTCCACCGGGGAAAGTTTAACGCTGTGGGATTCCCCAGGTTATGAACAGGTGAACCGAGGTGATTTGCGAAATCTGGTGCTTGATTATGCTACCAACGCAGATTTACTACTGTTAGTGACCCCTGTACTTGATCCCGCCCTACAAATGGATGTAGATTTTCTCCAAGATATGCGGGCGGAAGTCGCAGATTTACCAACTATCGCAATCATCACCCAAGTAGATCGTCTGCGTCCGATCCGGGAGTGGGAACCGCCTTATGATTGGGAATCAGGGAATCGTTCCAAAGAAATTGCGATTCGGGAGGCTACTCAATACCGCGCGCAACTTTTGGATAACTTCTGTAATCTCATATTACCGATTGTTACCAGTGATATTAAAACAGGTCGAGCCGCCTGGGGTGTAGAAACACTATCTTTGCAAATTGTAGAGGCGATCGCACCTGCTAAACAACTGCGATTAGCCCGCTTTTTGCGTAACTTGGAAGCTCGTACTGCCGCATCTGCCAAAATCATCGACCATTACACCTTCCAAATGGTGACTACTCAGGGACTAACCTCACTGCTGAAAAGTCCTGTGCTGCAATTTATTTCCACCGTATCAACTGGCTCTCCCACTTTGGCGTATCTCCTCGCAGAACAAATTCCCGTGGAACAATTACCGATTGTAATTGGTAAACTGCAAATGGCCTATGACCTGTTTTCCCTATTGCATACAGGTAAGGTTAATCCTCTTAACTTTGATTTGCTATCTCTTTGGCCATTGCTATTAGAAAACTCCGCTACACCTGACCGCAACGCCTGGGCATTTGGTCACTCCCTCGTCGAATACTGGACTCAGGATATGAGTGTGGAAAAACTACGGGAACGGTTTAGTTACTATTTGAAAGAAGTATAAGTAAAATAAAAAATAAAGTTTTCCTTGAGTTTTTACACAATAAGAAGTAAGTGAGCCAGAGAAATTTAATGTATGTCAAGAAATATAAATTATTCGTAGGGTGTGTTATGCCGTAAGGCTAACGCACCTTGAATCGTTGTCGGTGCGTTGCGCTGCGCGACAACACACCCTACATTGAAATTTATACGCCTGAATTAAATATTTAGGCATCTTCAATTTCAAGTTGAGCTACAGTCACAGCGTTAAAAGCGAAGGCAAAAACTAATGGCATAGGACATTTTAATACAACTGTAGAAACGATAGCTACGATTGTGCCAATTACCGCCGATACTGACCAGACTCTTTCCTCAACAGTTAACCCCTTTTCAGCTTTAATCAAGTTGAGGACGTGATGGGGAATTGGTTCAGGCATTACGCATCCCGGAGGAAAAGCCCAATAGTTGTTGCGCCGCTCGACAAATAATTCTGTCCAGCCATTTTCTTGACACCAGGCTTCAATCCAATCAATAGAGTAATGAGTCATAAGGATGTTGGTAATTAAGACTTGTGGAATTTGTGTAGTTGGTGAATATAAATGTGTGGGAGATTCCTTAATAGTTACTTAATGATTAGGAACTTGGCATAAATGCTTAGACATACAAGAATTGCTTAACTGCTCACATAATTAAAGACTAACAGCCGATAGAAAATGCTGCGTTCAAAATACAATAAACTTTACTTATGAACTTAATAGATAGATCCCCGACTTCTCAAAGAAGTCGGGGATCTGGTAACTGTGATAATTAATTTTTGTTAAGATAAAACATTTTAAATAGTTAACAAAATTAACAGTTAAGGCTAGTGCTTTCTTATTCTCTTAGAAAAGATTTGGTTGAGTCGGACAAGTCTTCGGTTTTGCAACCTACCAAGCTATCCGACTCGGTTTTATATTCGGAGGTCGTCGCCTTCCTCACTGGTTCAGGTCTGAACTCCCGATTGTACGCCCGATAAATTCCCACTTATCAGCTCTGACATTTAGGAGTACTCACGCCACAGCCACAGCCACCACGCGAAAACCAACATTGTTGTTACGATTCGCGCGCGCGTTCCTATTGCGATTGGCAGAACGGCAATTCCTAGCGTTGTTGATCCAACTACCGCCACGCAGCAGCTAAAATCGACCTGCCCCAACCTCAAATTCTCAACTGAATGAGAAGTTTGATTAAATGTAGTGTATAATGGATTTGATATCAAGACACCAGATTTGAGAAAAAATTTTTTTTCCGCCTAGCGGCGGGGAAAGAAGTGAAAAGAATAAGAAGTGCAGAGGGCAAAAGGGCAAGAGTGTAAAGGGCAAGGAATCCTCACGCCACAGCCACAGCCACCACGCGAAAACCAACATCGTCGTCACGATTCGCGCGCGCGTACCTAACGCGAATGGCAGAACGGCAAAGCCCAGCGTCGCTGAACCAACCACCGCCACGCAGCAGCTTTGTGTTATTATCGCTACCATTCAACCACGGAGTACCGTCTATGGGCGCGCCTTGGTAGCTACTATTATATATATCTTGACACCATTCCCATATATTACCATGCATATCGTATAAACCGAAAGAGTTTGGCGGAAAATTTCCTACATTTGTTGTTTGCTGACGATATTCACCTTTTGGTGCTGAGGCGTATGGAAAATTTCCGTCGTAATTAACTAAATCTGTGGTAATCGTTTCACCAAAATAAAACGGTGTCGTTGTTCCCGCACGACAAGCATATTCCCATTCAGCCTCGCTGGGTAGCCTGTAGGTTTTTCCTGTCTTCTGACTCAATTTTTCACAGAATTCTACCGCCTCATCCCAACTTACTGTTTCTACAGGTCTTTTCTCACCCTTGAAGTTAGCAGGATTTGTCCCCATAATTGCTTGATACTGTGCCTGAGTAACTGCATATTTACCCATGAAGAAACCAGGAACCCTTACCTGACGCTGGGGACCTTCATCGTCATCTCGCGCTGCTTCCTCTGGTGGTGAACCCATTGTAAAAGTTCCCCCTGGTATCTGCACCATTTCCAAAGACACACCATTTCCTAAATTTTCTTCAAAGTATTCTGCTTGCAGGTTGCGGCGGTTAGTAATATTTCCCTGTACATTTACGGTAACAGTTTCAAAGGAAAAGGTTTCCACGCTATTTGAGGGAGTAGAAGGTTGGGAAGGAGAAGGAGTTTCTACAACTACTGGTGGAATTTCACTTGTCACCGGAGTTGTAGTAGTAATATCTCCAGAATCAGAGGGAAATAACAACCGATTCCCGATAACAGCCAAACCAAATCCCCCAGCTA
>NZ_CP007203.1:4918612-5050746 GCF_000340565.2 Nodularia spumigena CCY9414 | reverse complement strand
GTGGGAATAAAGAGCCTGAAAATGAGCGTTAGATTTCAATAGCCGATGCAACTCAGCTTTGCTCGGTATCTTGCCAGTTTTAAAGAATAACTGGCGAGAATAATATAGTCCACAGTTAGCAAGTTTGTTTGACTGTTCGCAAACAAACTCTAAGATGGCTCTCAATTCTTTGTCTGGACTGATTAAAACTTGTTGGCAACCATAATTAGACATTTTTTTGATTTTCGATGTATTGCTTAATAACTGAAATCGGCGCACCCCCAACAGTTGAAACAAAATAGCTATTTGTCCAAAGTGTTGGTAGCCGACTTTTTAGCCAAGGAAACTCTTGTCTCAAAAACCGAGATGAACGTCCTTTCATATATCGAATTAATTTTGCAATTCCAAATTGAGGATCTACCTCGACTAATATGTGTACATGATCTGGCATTACTTCCATCTCGATAAGTTCGCTCTTGAACTCTGTAGCTACTTCCTGCAAAATAGCTTTAAGGCGAACATCTACACCTTGAACTAAAACTTTCCTCCGATATTTGGGACACCAGACAACATGGTATTTACAAGAGTAGGTAATATTGTTGTTTGATTTGTATTTTTGGATCATTCCGTAATTATACAGCTTTGAGCTAAATAACAATTTAAAGATTATATGAAGCTAGTCCTATATATCTTTTTAATTGCGGCTAAAGCCGCACCCGACTTATCCCCATGTCTGAAGCCAGGGGCTTGCGTCTCGTTTTTCGGTCAAAGAAGAGACAGGGGGGAAGGGGCAGAGAATAGGGTTTTCTCATGCCGTGGAGGCGAGCAGAACATGAGTTTGAATCCCCCACTTCTACTAGAGAATGAAATACCCTTGCCCTGTCCCTCTCCCCAGTCCCTCATACAGGACGGCGTAAATAAACCGACCATTTAAAATCAATAAAAAGCCTACATCATCTGACTTTTGACTTTTGACTTCACGGCGGTACTAGTCCCTAATTACTTGGTTTGAATTGGTGTGAGGGCTACTCCTTGATAGTAATGTCCTAAAATTTGTAGGTGGTTGGCTCCCTGTCGAGCTAGATTGTACGCTCCCCACTGACTCATTCCTAAGCCATGACCAAAGCCTAAACCTTGTAGTACAAAACTTCCATTTGCGCCTTTAGTGATATTAAAGCGAGTACTTCTCAGTTTGAGTGCAGTCCGGACTTGTTCGCCTTTTAGCACCCTTGTACCTTTGTCACCGACAATTCTTAAGGATTTAACACTACGGAAAGGCGAGAGGGCTTCTGCAATCATGTCTGTGACATTTCCTACACCAGAAATTCTAGAGCTAATTTCGTTAGAGGTAAAGGTTCTCTCCCAATTACAGGCGCTGATGTTTTGATCGTAGTCTTGAACAGCACGCAGGTAAGCGAGGGGATTTCCCCAAACATCTTCGACATTTTCAGTGTGTCCCCCCGAACAAGCGTGGAAAACTGAAAGAATAATTTCGTTATTATGTGTTAATACTTTTCCGGCTGTGGCATCAACTGCGGCGTAAATAGAGGGTGATTCGCTGATCACTCCTTTATAAATTTGCCAACGGTCGGGACTATCGCCTAAGTCGTAGGTGGGGTTGTTGCGCTGTTCGTTGCGCTTGTAGAGGGCATAGGTACGAGCTGCGATCGCTTGGGCTTTGAGAGCCTCCTGGGGCCATCCAGAATCCATTTCGCCACCGATGACACTGTAAAGATATTCTTCTAAATCAACCCAGTTAACGACATCTAAACCTTTATCTGTGGGAACAACCAGCGTTCTGCCACGATACCAGCGATCGCCAATATAAACAAATCCATCACCTGTTGGTTCAATCCAAAATAAGCCAGATTGCCACCTATCCAAAGCTACACCACCGGGGATAGTTTGAGCATTAAATGAACTCATAGCCGGCAATTGTCCGAGAGTACGACCAGTACTATCTTTAACAACCGCAGTTGTGGAACTACCAACTTTCACCTGATTAACTCCCCTCTCAATTGCCACGCGCAGGATTACAGATGCTTGAGCTGGGGCGACTAAAGCCATCCACAAGAAGATACCTATCCACCAATGACGGACTTTGATCTGGGAAAATAGAGAGCCTAATAACAGTTGAAATTTCATACTGACCATTTAAATCACATTTAGTATCTGTTTGATGCTCTGGACTATAGTGTCTACCACTTAAGATGAGACAGTTATCCACCCTGGGAAGTTGCCACTTCTTCATAATTATGCGATCAGTATGGAAAATCAGCTATAAGTCATTAGTCATTAGTCATTAGTCATTAGTCATTGGTCATTGGTCATTGGTCATTGGGAAGTTACCCTCTTGTCCCCCCTGCTCCCTGCTCCCCTGCTTCTTCTCCCTACTCCCTACCCCCTGCTGACATCGTTAGCAATAATTCCCACTAAATTCAAATTGCTTAATATTTCTGTAGTTTGCATGAGTTCATTGGGCGTGATCTGACCAATGCGCCCTACGATCACAATTCCATCACAGAATGATGCCAAAATCCTAGAATCGACTGTGCCTAAAATGGGCGGAGCATCTATAATCACTAGATCATAGGTCTGCTCAAACAACTCTATCAGTTCTTGCATTCGTTGAGAACTCAGCAGGTTGATTGTGTCTTCGGCTGTAGGGCCAGCAGTCAAAATATCAATGGAAGGGTGAATCGGCTGGATATAATCTTGAACTTGGGTATTTGTTTCATCGACTAATAACAGAGATAGTCCCCAGTCATTAGATAGTTGCAAGTTTTTGTGTAGGTTAGGACAACGCAGGTTAGCATCAATCAATAGTACGCGCCGATGCATCCGAGCCGCACTAGCCGCTAGTCCCAGCGCTAAGGTTGTCTTACCTTCTCTAGATAGGGCGGAAGTTAACATCAGGGACTTGAAGGGGTAAGGATGCTTGAATATTTGAATGTTTTGGTACACCATATTCAAGCTTTCGTGACAAGGTAACCAAGTGGTCGCTTCTACCAAAGAAGGAGCTAAATTTTGTTGTTTCTGCCAAAACCTGATGGGTAAACGCTTTTTGAGACCAAGGGGCGCTAGTTTTGGTACTGAACCGAGTAATCGCAGTTTCGTTAGCTTCTGTAATTCTTGTACTGAATAAATAGTGTAATTAAACATTCCCCAAGTGAGGGCGATCGCCAGCCCTAAAATCGGGCTGACTACAACTCCTCCCAATAAAAGTATGGATCTGCGGTTACTTGTAGAAGTCCCCAAAGCAGGTTCCTCTAATACTTCCCAATCAAAGCCTCCCTGAGAGATCTTTAATCCCAAATACTGTTGCGTCTGGAGTAATTGCTCAAGTATTTTACGTTTATTTTCTACTGCTGGTAGTAAGCGGTTATACTCAGATATCAGGCTGGGATATTTGCTTAGTTGCGAACTGAGTCGCTTTTCTGATTCAGATAAACTATTTTCATGAGCAATGAGTCCTTTAACAATTGTTTGTACCTGAATAAACTCTTGTAGCAGTACTGGATCAATTTCTGCTGTTTGCTTTTGGATCAATAGTAAATTTTTGGTACTGGTGGTATTGATAGCTTTGTCACCGAGCAATTTTTTCACTTCTTGCTGTAACAGCCTTTTTTGATTCTGGTTTTGCTGTCTGAGTTGTTGTAATATTGGGGACTCCTCTGTGTAGCGGATTTGCTCTGTAGCGATCGCCAATTCAGTCTTTTGAACTTCATTCAATAGCGATTGGTAACGAGTTGACTGATTTAAACGAGAAGCAATTTTTGCATCCTCAGATAAAACAGCTATTTTTTGTTCTAGGTTATTGTACTGAGCTTCTACATCTTTTAGCTGTGCGCGGGTGGTTTGTCGCTGTTGTTGAATATTAGCAAGAGATTCTAGCAGGATTTTACTTTGCACTTCCGGATCGAGTATATTATGCTTGGTGCGAAAGTTTTCTAAGTTTTCTTCTGCTTGACTGAGTTCTTGTTTAATCTGGGGTAAGCGAGTGCTAACAAAAGTTAGTCCTTGGTTGAGTCGTTCTTTTTGTTGCTCTAGATTGTAGTCTTGATAAACTTTTTGTAGAGCTTTCAGCACTCTTTGTGTTTTAACTGGATCGTCATGATTAAAGGACACTTCAATTACTGGACTAGGAACTTGATTAACTCCACCCTTACCTTCTAATTGACTGACTACCAAAGGTGATTCTTTGTTGTTCTTATTATTACCCTTAATATCTTCTACGGTAATATCTGGATAATCAGAATGAAGAATATCTACAGCTTTCTGGATCAATTTAGAACTCACCATCAGTTTCATCTGAGCGCTGTAGTCAAATACTGGTAGGTTTGGTTCAGTAAATTCACTATTTCCACTTAATTGGATATTATTTAATCTGACACCTTCATATAAATTGGAATTTACCAGTATCTGCATAGAGCTTTGGTAATTCGTTTTGGTATTGACAGCCAGGAGAGCAGCAATTGACATCAAAATTCCGGAAACACCTAAGCACAAAAAGCGTCGACGAAGCAAACTTTTAGCTATTCGTCTGACATCAACTGCGTTTATTGAAGAGTGATGAACCAGTTGGTTTTGATTCATACTTGTGTTAGCCACTATCAAATTCCTCTAATATCTAAATCCAGACACACTATATATGAAAGATTATGAGATCCTTGCCGAAAAATGATTTGTTTTTAATCTATAGACCAAACATCATACTAAATGTTTCTCCTTCCGATTATGAAGAGTTTATCCAAAAATAAATTGGCTATTTTTGTGACATTTTTCCAATATTTTAATGATTAAAAATAATACTAAGAATAATAATTATTTCCAAAAAAAGCACATTCAATTACTGGTTTTGTCAATAAAATTACCTGAATATTCAACTAAAATAATTAGCTATTAATGGCTGTGCAAGCATTTCAGCAAATTTCTTTATTAACTACTTAGATTTTTACTGTGTATTTATTTGAAAATTAGGAATTAGCAAAATATTGGTTTTGGATAAAAAAATACATATGTTTAATTGTCAAATAATTAAACATATGTAATAAAGAAGTCTTTGATCACGAATATTTACTATTAAGATTCAAGTTTGTGTGAAATTACGCCATAATTTCCTGTTTGCCAGTTAAACTGTTTGATCATCCGATAGATGTAATTTATCGAGTTCCATGATAAAACGGAATGATTAGGAGTTTTTTGTCTGATCGGTAATGAGAGAGGACGGGCAAGATGCCCGTCCCACAATTGGGAATAATTTATTTTCTGTTGTTCCCCAAAGTCAGAGACTAACCTTTAGGGAAATATTACTTATTTATTGGAGTTAACTCGGCTTCTCGTCTCCTGGGTACACCATAATCCATGAAATCATAAGCCATATCTGTTTTTGGGAAAATCGCCCTAGCTTCATGAAGTAAATCTTTTAATTCTATTGTGTTTCCCGGCGCATAGCGGGGACTGAAATGTGTCATAATTAATTTATGCGCCCCAGCGACTAAGGCTGTTTGCGCCGCCATTGTGGTTGTGGAATGCAATCGCTGAAAGGCTAAATCTGCATCTTGGTGGGCAAAGGTAGCTTCATGAATCAAGACATCGGCATCTTGTGCCAATTCTACCGCGCCTTCGGAATAAATTGTATCTGTACAATAAGCTATCTTACGTCCAATTTCTGTGGGACCACATAATTGATTCCCGTTAATGACTCTTCCGTCGGGAAGTGTGACTGTTTCACCACGTTTGAGTTTACCGTAAATCGGACCGGAGGGAATTTGCAAGGCTTGGGCTTTTTCTATATCAAAGCGTCCTGGTCGGTCTTTTTCGGCTATGCGATAACCAAATGCTGTAATACGATGATGTAAAAGACTACAGCTAACGGTGAATTCATCATCTTCATAAATGATTCCGGGTTGGACAACATGAACTTTCACCGGATAGGAAAAGTGTGTGTGTGAGTAACGTGTAGCTGCTTGGATATATTCATTTAGTCCCGGTGGTCCATAGAGATCAACTCGTTGCACATTTCCGGCTAAACCGCAACTAGCAAGGAGTCCCATTAAGCCAAAAATATGGTCACCGTGCAGATGGGTGATGAAAATTCGCGATAGTTGACTCATTTTTAGGTCACTCCGCAATAGTTGATGCTGAGTGCCTTCGCCACAGTCTAATAACCACAGTTCTGCTCTTTGGGGTAATCTCAGCGCTATGCTGGAAACATTGCGCGATCGCGTGGGTACTCCAGAACTTGTCCCTAAAAATGTGATCTGCACAGCGTTTTTTGGCCTTCCTTTTGCTGAATTTTATGCTTATTGTCTCTATATTGGCATGGTTGGTAAGATTTAACGAACCGCCAAGTCGCCAAGTTCGCCAAGAGAGGAGGAATATTTTAGTTCTATGGTCGGTGATTTAAGGGTTAGTTATTGGTATGAGGGGTTTTGTCCTGTCAGTGGGGAATGCCTGAGATTGCCCCGCACTGTTTTTGTGGAGGCGATCGCTCGTGATTTAATGCAGCAATTAGCGACCGATGCGGTTTATAATCGGGAGGGGAAGATGTACGGTGTTTTGCTGGTTGAACTTCCTACGGGCGAAACACAAGTTTTAAAAGCGTTTTCTGGTGTTCTCAATGGTTTCAGTGTAATTGAGGGTTGGGTTCCACCAATTCCGGGACGAGATGACGTAGCTTTAGAGGAAGCCCACACTTTAGCTGAATTAGAGAATATCAAGCAGGAATTAATTACTCTCAAGCAACTCAGAGAACGACAGCAGTGTGAAATTCTATCTTACGATTTTGAGCAGCAATTGCAACAGATGAGTAATTTCCATCGCCAGTCTAAACAAGAACGCGACGCAAAACGTCAGCTATTTTACCAAGAAATCACAGGGGAAGCACTGACTACTGCATTGGCAGAACTGGAAGAGGAAAGCCGTCAGCAAGGAATTGAACGCCGCAAACTCAAAGCTCAACAAAATGCTGTGTTGCAACCTTTACAGGAATTCATCTCAGCAACAGACAGACAGATACAGCAACTAAAACAACGGCGTAAAGCACTATCTCGCCAATTGCAGGCGCAAATGCACGCGGCTTATTCCCTAATGAATTTTTTAGGGCAATCGGCATCTTTACAAAAATTAATGCCAGCCGGGTCTATACCAACGGGTACGGGAGATTGTTGTGCGCCGAAGTTACTGCACTATGCGGCACAGCAGGGACTGAAACCTCTAGCAATGGCGGAGTTTTGGTGGGGGGAATCTTCAGAAAATCAGGAGAAAGTACAAGGAGAATTTTATCAAGCCTGTGTTGAGCGTTGTCAGCCGTTAATGGGGTTTTTGCTTTCTGGTTTAAAATCTCAGTCTCCAGTACCTTCAACACCAATGCAAAGCAGTTTAAGCAGTAATTTAAATGATAGAGCAGGGTTTAATTTACCGATTATTTATGAAGATGAATGGCTGATTGCTGTGAACAAACCCCCAGGGCTACTTGCGGTTCCTGGTCGTTATCGGGATACTCAAGATAGTGTTCTGAGTCGTTGGCGTTATTGGTTTCCAGATGATGCGGAAATTATGGCTGTGCATCGGCTAGATCAGGAAACTTCTGGTATTTTACTATTGGCGCGGGTTAGGCAAATTCATCGACAACTGAGCCAGCAATTTCAACAACGCCAAGTTCACAAGGTTTATGAGGCTATACTTTTCGGTGCTGTGACAGATGAACAAGGTGTAATTGAATTACCTCTGTGGGGAAGTCCGGAAAATCGCCCTTATCAGCAAGTTAATTGGCAATATGGTAAAATCAGTGTGACTCAATTTCGGGTGATAGGAAGGGAAGGAAATTATACACGTGTTGAGTTTATTCCCGTCACAGGACGCACGCACCAATTGAGAGTTCATGCTGCTGATCAGCTAGGATTGGGGATGACTATTTTAGGCGATCGCCTGTATGGATGCAATGCTGCTGCGAGTCGGTTACATCTACACGCCAGACAACTTAGTTTTAAACATCCACAATTGGGTGAAACTATTGATCTAGTAGCAAAAACGCCGTTTTAACGGTAAAGACTTTGAGCGCTCATCGTGGTTCAGTTTCTGCGGTTCTGGCAAAAGTTTAACATTTTATTAAACAGGCGATCGCTTCATCGCACCATTCTATCCACATAGTTTCGTAGCGAATACCGCACCGCAAGGTGAGATACATATGTCGTTGCGGGCGAGACAGATGATCCACATCGCCAAATTCTAGTTCGCGGGAGCGATAATACGCCAATTTTTGCTGATGGAATTGCTTGCGGCGTTCAATTTCACGGATGAGGATATCTTCAGGAATTATAAACCCACCGCGTACCTTTACCAGTAAATCCTCACGGATTGCTGTTGGTTCAGAGGGTTGAGCAATCCAAGAAATCAATTCTTGTCTACCTACATCGGTAAGAGAATAGATTTTTTTGTCAGGACGAACCGATTGTGGTAATACTTCCACTTCTACCCAGCCTTTTTCCTGCATTCTTGCTAGTTCTCGGTAAATCTGCTGGGAGGTAGCTTGCCAATAGCAACTGACTCTTTCACTAAATTCTTTGCTCAGATCGTAACCTGTCTGAGGAGATTGAAGCAAGATAGTGGCGATCGCATGGGCTAGGCTCATAATTCTTTCTTGACATGAACAATTAGTTGCATATACGCTTTGATTTATAAAACTAGGTTTATAACAGTTAATTGAATATCACAACACTTCTTGTAAACGTAGCACAAAAAAGAGTGGTCAGCTGATGGAAGCCCAAATACCAGAAATAGATGAGGCCGCCTCGCCTCGGAAATATCCAAAAAAGACTGGCGTGAGGAATCTGCTAATTGCGAGTGGGATGGTGGTGGCGATCGCCTTTGGAATTTATCAACGGTTATCTGCTGAACAGGAAGTTGCTGTTTCTCCCCCATTGACAGTGCAAACCCTGAAGCTCAAGCCTGTACAGTCATACCAAGTAACGCGTTTTTATACAGGCGAAGTAGTAGCCACTCGCCGCAGCGACTTGGGCTTTGAGCGGGGAGGCAAAGTCATTGAAATCATCTTCAATCAAGGACAAACCGTAGAAAAAGGCGCAGTAATTGCCCGGTTAGATACGCAAAGTCTCCAAGCACAATTGGCACAGTTAGCAGCGCAAAAATTGCGTGCAGTGGCAGAATTACGAGAATTGCAGAATGGTCCACGCCCAGAAACCATTGCTGCGGCTCGTTCTCAAGTAGCAGATTTAGAAAATCGGTTGCGTTTGGAAAATATTCGCCGCGATCGCCGCAGTTCCCTGTACGCAGAAGGCGCGATTTCCCGTGAACAGTTGGATGAAGTGGCATTTAATCGAGATGCCCTCGCCGACCGCCTGTCCGCCGCTCAGAGTGAATTAGAAGCATTGCAGAACGGTACACGCTCTGAACAAATCGCCGCCCAAGCTGCTACTGTGACGCAAATTGCAGCCAGTATACGCGATGTAGAAATCAGTATCGAGAAAAGCACCCTCCGCGCTCCCTTTCGTGGTGTGGTTGGGGAACGAAATTTAGACGAAGGCACTGTGGTACAAGCCGGACAGGCTATTGTGCGGCTAGTGGAAAATGTCACCCCGGAAGTAGAAATTGGCGTACCGCCCCAAGTCGTGCAGACCCTGAAAGTAGGCAGCCGTCAACAGGTGCAGGTAAGCGATCGCATTTATACTGCCCAAGTCCTGGCTCATAAACCAGAAATCAACCCCCAAACCCGGACTAGAACGGTGGTTTTGCAATTAGTTTCTACAGGTCAAACCATGCCAGCATCAGGAGAAATCGCCCGTCTGCAAGTGGAACAAATGGTATCTACCCAAGGATTTTGGTTGCCAGTATCCTCCTTAATTAAGGGAGAACAAGGATTATGGTCTTGCTTTGTGGTTGCGTCAGAGGGAGAAACCGATGTTATTGAACGACAGGATGTGGAAGTGTTGTATACCGAAGGCGATCGCGTTTTAGTGCGCGGTACAATCACCGCCGGGGAAGAGGTTGTTAATAGTGGCACTAACCGCTTAGTTTCTGGGCAAATCGTAAAATCAGTGAACAGTGAACAGTGAACAGTTGGTGATTTAGTAAAGAATTTCCTTCTTTCCTTCTTTCCTTCTTTGTGTACTTTGCGTCCTTTGCGGTATGCGCTTCGCGCACGCTACGCGAACGTTTCTCATATAATTTGGCGCATCCTCATAAAGAATTGGTATTAGGTGGTTGAGTGTTTTTTTATTTAAAAATCCCTTATCTCTCTTGACTGATAACTGATAACTGATAACTGATAACTGATATGGCACAGCTATTTTTTCGCAACTTGCGCTTGCTATTGTTGGCGATTTTTTTGATTGTGGCTTGGGGAACTGTCACTTTTCAATCCTTACCCCGACTGGAAGACCCAGAACTGACTTCTCGTTTTGCTCTAGTTACTACTTTTTTGCCAGGAGGAACGGCTGAACGCACGGAATCTCTGGTTACTGACCCGATTGAAGCCAAGATTGCCGAAATTCCCGAAGTCAAAACCTATGAGTCTACGTCACGAGCTGGGGTTTCGACTATTTCCGTAGATTTACTTGATAGTGTGGGTAAAAATCGTGTGCCTTTGGTGTGGTCACGGGTGCGGGATAAATTGCGGGAGGTGCAAGGGGAATTGCCCAGGGAAGCCAGTGAACCAAAATTAGTTGAGGGAGAAGTGCGTGCTTATGCTCTCCTTACCGCTCTGACTTGGGAACAGTCTGATGCACCGAACTACGCCATTTTGCGGCGACGGGCAGAGATGTTAAAAAATGCCTTGCGATCGCTCTCTGGTACAGATGAAGTGGAAATTTTTGGCGCACCCCAAGAAGAAATCACGGTGAATGTGAATACAGAAACTCTTGCTAGTTTGGGAATTACCGCCTCAGAATTAGCAGAGCAAATTCAACAAAGCGATGCGAAAATCTCCGCCGGACAGTTTCGCGGTGATAATACATTACTCTATGAAGTCCAGGGAGAATTGGATACCCTGAACCGTTTGCAGCAAATACCTGTGGGCTGTTCTAACTGTGAATCTAACCGGGAATTTCGGCTTTTGGCAGACATCGCCACTATTGAAAAAGGAATTGCCACACCGCCCACAGAATTGGCATTTACTGCCGGTAAAGCTGCGATCGCCGTTGGTGTTTATGTCCAGTCCCAATATCGTCTGGATCGCTGGATAGTAGAAGCTCAAAAGGCGATCGATATTTTTCGGGCTGATTTACCTAAAGGGATAGGGTTAGAAATTGTCTTTAATCAGAGTCGTTATGTGTCGTCGCGATTAAATAATCTGATTGGGAATTTGCTATCTGGTGCTTTGATCCTGTTTGTGATTTGCATGATCATGATGGGTTGGCAACAAGCATTAGCCGTACAGATTGCCTTGCCTCTTTCAGTAGCGATCGCTATCATTGTCATGGGTTTATTGGGTATTCCCTTACATCAAATGTCAGTGACGGGGCTAATTGTGGCCTTGGGCATTCTGGTTGATAATGCGATTATTCTCGTGGATGAGATGAATATCCGCCTGAAAACGGGAATGTCTTTAGAAACTGCCATCGCCGAAACCGTGCAGTATCTGCGTGCGCCTTTGCTGGGGGGAACACTCACCACTGTATTCTCCTTTGCACCCATTGCCCTACTTCCCGGTGCAACTGGTGAATTTGTCGGGACGATTGGTTTAAATGTAATTGTGGCCGTGCTGGCTTCGCTGTTGGTGGCCTTAACGATTTCCCCAGCGATTACCGCCAAAATTTATCAGTGGAATCATCGTCGCTCTCTCACTTCTAAAGGCGTGATTGACAAAGAAAGATGGTGGGAATCAGGATTTTCTCATCCTGGACTTAGCGCTTGGTATCGTCGTTCTTTGCACTGGTCTTTGAGGTATCCCAAACGAGCGATCGCCCTCACGCTGATTTTACCAGTAATGGGGTTTACTTTGATGTCTACCCTAAGTTTACAATTTTTTCCCCGTGCCGACCGCGAACAATTCACTGTGGAGTTAGAACTGCCTCCTGTTAGTTCTCTAGGGCAAATTCAAGAGCTGACACAAGAAGTAGAAGCCGCTTTACGCCGCCATTCTGAAGTTGAACAAGTGTATTGGTTCTTGGGTAAGAGTCCGCCGAAAGTCTATTACAACCAACTCACGAATCGGGAGAACGAGAGCAGTTTTGCTGGGGCGATTGTGCAGATGAATGGCATTGCTGGCGATCGCTTCATTCGCCAACTGCAAACAGAATTTAACAGTGCCTTTCCCAATGCTCGTGCTTTGGTGCGGTTGTTTGAACAGGGGCCACCTTTTGAAGCCCCGATTGAGTTACGCATTTACGGCTCTGATGTGGAGCGTCTACAACAATTAAGTGAGCAACTTCGTTCTATTTTGGCAGAAGTTCCTACCATTACTCACATTCGCAGTCGCGTCAACGATGTGCTTCCCCAACTGTCCCTGAATATTGACGAACCAGAAGCGCGATCTCTGGGTTTGAGTCGTCGCGAAACAGCACGGCAATTGCAAATTATCACTGAGGGGGTAAACGGTGGCACGATTTTAGAAGATAGCGAAGAAGTGCCTATACGAGTCCGTTTGAGTGATAGCGATCGCTCTGACTTGAGCCAATTACAATCAGTGAATCTTCTCCCAAGCAATAGCAAAGGCTACATTCCCTTAGAAACTATTGGCAAACTGAGTTTAGTCCCCAAAAATGCCGCTATCACTCGCAAAAACGGTCGCCGAGTCAGCACCGTGCAGGGCTATCTCACCGCCGGAACCTTACCAGCCAATGCTTTGGCTGATTTTCGCCAACGTTTGCAAAACTCTTTCTCACTGCCTCAAGGCTATAGCCTGGAATTTGGTGGTGAAGAAGCAGAACGTAACAGTGCCACTGGCGGACTAATCGGTTATGGCATTGTGCTAGGAATTGCCCTGGTGGTAACTTTGGTAATTTCCATGAATTCTTTCGCCCTTGCGGGTTTGATTGGCATAGTGGCGATTCTGTCCATCGGTGGGGGTGGATTATCGGTTTGGCTATTTGGCTATCCTTTTGGCTTTAATCCCATTATCGGCACAGTCGGATTGATTGGGGTTGCGGTGAATGATGCGATTACTGTTCTCACTGCTTTGAAGACTGATATTCTTGCCCAAACAGGCAATCGCGAAGCGATGGTAGAAACAGTCATTCACACTACGCGCCACGTACTCACAACCACATTCACCACAATGGCAGGTTTTATTCCCCTGATTCTCGGCGGTGGTGGATTTTGGCCGCCTTTAGCAGTGGTGATTGCCGGCGGTGTGGGTGGTGCAACCATTCTCGCCCTTTACTTTATTCCCAGTGCCTATTTATTATTGCGATCGCCATATCAGCTTTAAAGTAGAAGTACAGAATACAAAATGTCAATTAAACTGGTAATTCACTTCTGCTGACCTGTACTAGCAAGAAATAAATAGCATGACAGGCATAGAATTTAAAAGCTCTCCAGAATTCTCTCTGGGTATGGAAATTGAGTTACAATTGCTTAATCCCCACACCCTGGAATTGGTAGATGGAATTTTACCTTTATTGGCACAAAAACCTGAAATTCCTTGCATTCAGCCAGAGTTTAAGCAAGCGTCAGTGGAAATTAGTTCCCAGGTTTGCAGGAATATCCATGAGTTAGAAGCCAATATTTTGGCAAATCTTTGTTACCTCAAAGCCAAATGCCAAAATTTGGGGATGAATATTTGTGCAGCTGGGACTCATCCATTTTGCGTAGCTTGCGGCCGTAGGCATCACTTTACCCCTGTCACCCCTATTCCCAGATATCTCGCCCAGCATACCGCATCCGGCTATATAGCCGATATAATGACAACTTTTGCCCTTCAAATCCACGTGGGAATGCCATCAGGTGATGTAGCTGTAGATATCATGGGTAAGCTCAAACCTTATCTGCCAATTTTACTGGCGCTGTCTGCTAGTTCACCTTTTTGGTGGGGTCATGATACCGGCTTTGCGTCTTATCGGCGATGCTTTCTATCATCCTTTAGAACTTATGGTAGCCCTCCCAGCTTTCCCACCTGGCAAGATTTTTCTGATTTCTTTATTACCGCCCAACACGCCGGAATGTTTGAAATTATCCGCGATATTCATTGGGATTTGCGACCCCAACCCAATTTGGGAACCCTAGAAATCAGGATCATGGATGCTCAACCAACGGTGAAAGAGTCAATTATGCTGGCAGCTTTTGTCCATTCTTTAATATTATATCTCCATGACTACCCCCAAGGAACACAAACAGGATTTTTGTTATCTCCCCTACCCTCGTGGATGGAAAAAGAAAACATTTTCAGAGCGTCTCGCTGGGGTTTAGATGCCAATTATATTGAAGATCAGGAAGGCAACAGCAGACCAATGAGGAGTATAGTTAAGGATATATTAGATGCGATAGGCATGACTGCCGATACTTTAGGAGAAAGGCCGTATTTGCATTTACTGGAGCAAAGATTAGACACAGGGGCTAGCTATATCCGCCAGCGACGGGTATTTGAAAGTACAGGTTCTTTGAAAGCGGTAGTTGCTTCTTTAGTAAAGGAATTGGCAGAGGAATTGACAATCTCACCATATTATTTAGCTTATATCCCCAAATAATTTGGATCAATATGTCAGCAACTAAATCAGACAACCGTATAAATACAGACAGCCAGACCTTAACCGGGGAAATCTACGATGTTGTCATAGTTGGCGCTGGGCCTATCGGGTTAGCAACAGCTATTGGCTTACGCAAATGTGGTATAGAAAATATTCTGGTTGTTGATCAAACTCGCGCTTTTCGTAAAGTTGGTCAAGTATTGGATATTCTTCCCAATGGCTTAAAATCTCTCAAATATTTAGATAATCAAGCTTACGAAGCAGTTAAGAACACTGGGATGGGGTTCATGAATTCCCCTCAGTCTAATGGCGAAAAAACTCAGGGAGAAAAACCTGCTAAAACTTCACCCGAATGGGTTTATAAGAATTTGCAGGGGGAAACTATTCGGTCAACTCCTCTGGGGTTTGATCACTGGTTTCAACAATATGGTGAGGGTCGAGTATCAATTGCTTGGTACAATTTGCAAACCACCCTCAGAAATCTCATTCCTGAAGACAGAGTTAAAGCAAATCATCGTTGTATAAATGTTATTGATGAGCCAGAAAAGGGCTGTGTTCGGATAGATTGCATTTCTGATCTAAGAACAGAAGCCAACCCTTATGCTTATTGGGCTGATGGACAAAAAGTCGATAATAACGAGCCTCAGAATTTAGATCCGACCTCTCAACAATTAGGTTCAAAATCATTCCGAGCCAAACTAATTGTAGCAGCAGATGGTATTAACTCGACAATTCGCAAAGTACTTTACAAAGATACTCCTGATAGTGATTTTGCCCAACCTAAATATTCAGGATTCGCAGCTATATCTTGTCGGGAAATCACCGAAATTCCCCAGGAATTACAGACACAAATTGAAGAGAAGTTTTTTCAAGATTCACCCATTGTCACTATTAGTAATGCTTCCGAAATTACCGATTCTCTGAATGAGCTAAGGATGATGTTATTTCGCAGACCAGGTAGCCACATAGGATACATTTTACATCTGGCTGTGTCTTTGGAATCGTTAGAAGATAAATCTGAAAGTTCTTTGCTGGATTTAGCAATGCAGCAGTTAGAAAAAGCTGGTTATCCCGATGTACTTCAGGAATTAGTTCGTCTATCTCCTCCTGCTAATATGCAGCAACGCCCATACTACATTCACCACGCAAGCACATCTGACGGCGAAAGTCAACCTACCTGGAGTAGAGGACGTGTGGTATTAGTGGGTGATGCAGCTCATGGTATGCCTCCTTTTATGGCACAAGGGGTTAATCAAGGATTTGAAGATGCGCTAGCAGTGACAACGTTAATTGCTCATATTGCCGAGACAAATAAATGGGATAATGGGGAAGCGATGGGCTACGCCCCGCCAGAGGCGATCGCTACAGCCTTTGAGAAATACGAAAATCTGCGTCGCCCCATGATGAAATATATTCAACACGCAACATTAACAAGGTTTCCCCACTCCTCAGACGAAGCATGGAACAACTATGGACAACAGGTATATCAGCGCAATTTTGACGAAATAATTGCTGCATTGTCATCATGACAGCAAACTTCATCTGAGTGAGGTAGATAAATTTATCCTTGAAATCACCAGCACCATTTTTTAGTTAAAATATTTGGGATTGCCGAATTAGAGAATGAAAGTCAAAAATTCAAACTCTCAAACTCTCATTCTCTGCGCCTCTGCGCCTCTGCGTGATAGAAATCCATATTAAATTACAAAACGATGACTATTCAACAACCAGACTACAATCCCAGTGGCGTAGGTGAAATCAATGGTAACATCTTCGGTTTACCATGCGATTATGAGTCTGCAAACTTGATTGTCATTCCTGTACCCTGGGAAGTCACAGTATCCTATGGTGCTGGTACAGCCAAAGCACCACAGCAAATACTCGATGCTTCCATTCAACTAGATTTATTCGATTTCGATCATCCTGATGGCTGGAAACAAGGAATTTTCATGATGGAAATTCCCCAGGATATTTGCGAAAAAAATGAATATTATCGCACCTTAGCAGCCAAAATTATTGCCAGACTAGCACAAGGCGAACAACTGACCGCTACACCCGATTTAACTCCTGTGCTGACAGCAATTAATCAAGCTGGTGAACAGGTGAATCAATGGTTATTTACCCAGTGTCAAGCAGCAATGAATCAGGGGAAGCGTGTTGCAGTTATTGGTGGTGATCACAGTGTACCATTAGGTTACTTCCAAGCTTTAGCCGCTAAGTATCCCAACTATGGCATTTTACATATTGATGCCCACGCAGATTTACGCGATGCTTATGAAGGGTTTGAGTTTTCCCATGCTTCGATTATGTTTAATGGGTTGAAAATTCCGCAGATTTCCAAATTAGTCCAGGTAGGCTTGCGTGATATTTCTCATGATGAAGTGAAAATGATTGATCAATCAGGCGATCGCATTATCGCTTATTACGACCCAATTATCAAACAAAAGCTTTACGCCGGCAGCACTTGGATTGATATCTGCCAAGAAATTATCAGTCATTTACCAGAGTACGTTTATCTTAGCTTTGATGTGGATGGACTTGATCCCAAACTTTGCCCCAGTACGGGTACTCCTGTTCCTGGTGGGTTAGAATTAGAGCAAACTTTTTGTTTATTCCGGGAATTGGTCAAAAGTAATCGTAAAATTATCGGTTTTGATGTCTGCGAAGTCGGTGATGCTGAGTGGGATGGTAATGTCGGGGCGCGAATTGTTTATAAACTAGCTAATTTAATGGATTTATCCTTAAGTCCACTGCACAGGGTCTAATTGATAATACCTTTGTAATTGCTCATACAGCGCCGGATGCTTCCCCCTTAACTGGCGAGGTTTTTCATAAAATGTTTCCGTAGCTACAGCAAAAAACTCAGCCGGATTAATTGTACCATAGCCATCCATGACAGTTTTGACGTTTCTGGGAATATCATCACAAAGTTGTTGATATTCTGCTGTCATCACCTGCGCCCACACAGTATACTCTGAGTTGCGTTGCAAAATAGGCACTCCGTTGGCGGTTCCATCTTCTTGGTCTAACTGATGGGCAAATTCGTGTAGGACAACATTATGTCCATCTTGCCAGTTACCAGTATCTTTTTCAACCTGTTCCCAAGATAATATTAATTGGTCTTGAGTCCATGATTCCCCTAATCTCGCCTCGCGTTTTTCTTCGACTACATAATTTCCCGTTGCTACAGTTTGATTTACAAAATATGTCCTGGGGTAAATTAAAATAGAACGCAGTTTAGGGAAGTATTTTCCTCGCTCGTTCAGTAAAAGTAAACAAGCTACAGCAGCAATAGTTACCTTCATTTCTGGTGTGACTTGCAATCCTCCACAGCCAATGAATTGCTTTTGTGCTAAAAATACTTGAATATGTCCCTGAAGTCTCCGACGTTCATCAGGTGAAAGCTGGAGATAAATGGGGAGATGATTTTCAATGATAGCACTCCACAGTGGCGGGAATGGACGGCGTTTAACACGGTTGTGACGCTGTTTCACGAGGATAGGATTGGCTAAAATACCAATCACAATCAGCCCAATGAGCATAAAAACAGCAATTATCTCCACCATTGATTTTTGAGTGCCTCAATAATTAAATCTTGTGTAATTAGAGGTGCTATTTTTTATTATCTCAGATTTGTAAGTGTTCAGGTTAGGGATTTTACTGTCATATGGGTTATTCATTTTTGAGATTAAATGGTAAATCCTGATTAATCGCCGCCATCTCTTGTTGTTCTAGTTGATTAACTTCCCGAATATATGGGGGGATAATTTGTTCTAAACGACTATTGTAAAAGCGGTGCAAACTGTAATTTGGCATAGCGGGAAAACCACGGCGTTTTTTGTGTCGTCCCCCAGCACCGGGATCAAAACTTTGGATATTATGAGCGATCGCCCACTCAATCGGTGTATAATAGCAAGCATCAAAATGTAAGCAATCTATTTCTTGGAAACTACCCCAGTAGCGTCCATATAAGCGATCGCCTTTAAATAAACAAAAAGACATCCCCACAGGTTGACGCTCATCTTGTTCTGTATACGCCGGAAAAAATACCACTCGATGCCGGTAATTGGTATGTAGTTGCTCAAAAAACTGCTTTGTGAGGTATTTACTACCCCACCAGCCAAATTTATCACAAGTATCAGCATAGAACTCGTACATCAAAGGAAATAAAGACTGAGGAATTGCATCACCAGTCAGTGGTTGTAGTCGTAAACCCACTTTTTCCACAGCTTTGCGTTCTCGCTTGATATTGCGGCGCTGATTGGCGTTGAATAATTTTAAATAATCATCAAAAGTTTTAAACCCGACATTTTCCCAAATGTAGCTATGGTGTAACCAAGTTGTAAAACCTTGGCGTTCCAGCACAGTCCGCCATTGGGGATCGACATAGAGAAAATGACAACCAGAAATCCGATGCTTGATGCAGAAAGCATCAATCTCATGCACCATCAGGGCTGTAATTTCATCCTCATCTTCCCCTGGGGCGATTAAAAAACGATAACCTTCAGCCGGGGTAAATGGTGTCATTCCCAGCAATTTAGGATAATACTGTACTCCAATGCGATCGGCTAATTCTGCCCATTGGTGATCAAAGACAAATTCACCATAACTGTGTCCTTTCAAGTAAAGTGGCGCAACTGCAATCAGCGTTCTGTCTCGCCAAAGAGTTAAGTGATTAGGTAACCACCCAGTTTTAGCCGTAGCACTCTGGGAAATTTCGAGATTATTCAGCCAATCCCATTCTAAAAACGGCGTTTTCAGTGGCATTGCTAAAGCATCCCAGGCATTTTGGGGTACTTCCGCAATTTTGTTAATCCAACGGCTAGAGTAGCGAGGCTTGATTTGTTCCACCATTGTGGGGCTTTTTTGAAGAATAAGGGACTGGGAGCGCTGCGCGAAAGTCAAAAGTCAAAAGTCAAAAATCGAAACAGGGTTAAAAATTTCCCTCTACCCAATGACCAATGACCAATGACTAATGACCAATGACCAATGACTAATGACCAATGACCAATGACTAATGACCAATGACTAATGACCAATGACCAATGACCAATGACTAATGACTAATAGGTTAATCTAATTTGCTCAACGTTGCAGCCGATAGTGCAGAAACACTTCTTGCTCAACTTGATGAACTTCTAAAAGTTCTAATTTGGGAGCAAATTGAGATAAAAATCCGACTCCTTCTACTGGTGTTGGTGCAGATGCACCACCTAAAATCAATGGACAGACTGTGAGCCAGAGTTCATCAATTAAATCTAATTGCAACATAGAAGCGACTAACTCACCTCCCCCCAAGATCGCTAAACGTGTTATATGTAGAGATGCCAGGTGTTGCAAAGCAGCAGACGTGTCAACCTTTCCCGTTGGTGTGTCAAAAATTATCATCTGCTCAAATTTGGGAGGACACTCCCGTGCTGGTGTTAACCCTGTAGAATGAAGTGTCTGTTCTCGTCTTTGCCAAGAACCTGCTCCCATTGTTGTTGTCAGCAACCAGCGTTCTATTGGCTGTTGAAAAAACTTAATTTCCGGATTGATATCAGCAGACTGTGTAATGACTATATGAACCGGTTGGGCGGGCTTACCCCCTTTTATTCGATGTTGCAGCAGAATTGGTTGTGATACTGTAAGTGTTGTACCGTAAGCACGAAGAGTGCCAGCACCTATTAAAACGGCATCAGAGGCAGCAATTTGTTCTTCCAGGTGTGCTTTATCAGCCCCTGAGCCAAACCGCGCAGGCGATCGCCTAAAATCTGCTATCTTGCCATCTGCACTCATTGCCAAAACGACTGTAGTATGAGGACGATTGTGCATCATTGGCTTGGTTTGATAGTCTTGATATTTGGCTTGTTAGTGGATTGATTGGAGAAAAATATTTGCCCGCCAGCTACTGTGAGTGCAATTTCATAACTGTATCTATATGCAACACCAGTCACTTTCACATCTACCTTATATGAGTTTTGGTATGCCTGATTCCTTGTTATACCTTCAAGATTTGCCATTTTTGGGAGTTGACCAGCAAATTATTATAACTTAGCAGAATATCTCCTTGAGCTATTCTAATTGCACATCGTTACTTTTGTGGTTTACAGATGCGAAGTGAGATCCTCGATGGCTAAGGCTTGTCAATCATCCTTTAGACGTATTTTAGTAACAAGAATTTTACTGTTGTTTGTCCCAGCATTATTGTTGGGGCAAATTGTAGCCTTGAATAAGGCTAGGTCTAGCCTATTAAAAACTGCCCGTCAAAATCTGACAGAGAGCGCTATTTTCAAAGGTGAGACAATTGCTAATGCGATCGCTACCCTACAAACTCACTTGCTCACTGTCAGTCAAACAACCGTTATTCAGACTGGTTCATCTAAACAAGCACAAAAATATCTCACTCAGCTAGCAAAACAATTACCAACGCATATTGAGTGCCTGCAATTAACTCATCTACAAAGCAGTAAAATCATTGCCAGTACCTGTGGAAACCAAGCAATTGCCGAATCGAGATTATCTTTTCCTGATCAAGGAGAAAAAATTGTTATCAAAAAAATATTACCTCCCAAGGCAGGAACCACAGGTAAAAAAAATACCCATAATCAACTGCAATTAATGCTATCCACTCCAGTGTATAGTCGCACTGGGAAAGTGCTATATGCCTTGAGTATTCAATCAGCACTATACAAACAAAGCAAAAATCAGCCGGGGTCCTTAACAGGCGCTACTGTAGTAATTGCTGAAAACGGGATGATTTTAGCACACCCATCAGCCGAGCTAGTAGGGACGAATATTCAACAACACCCAGATGCTGCCCAACTGGAACAGATTGTCAAAAAGGCAATGGCTGGACAAAGTAATTCTATAAATTTGCCGAATCAAGAGGGCAATGGATTCATAGTTGGTTACACAGCTATCGCCAACCCCATTACAAAAGAGCAAGGGCAAAAATGGATAGTCGTCGCTGTGACAACTGTGGATAATGCTCTGCTAGGTTTGGAAGAAATCAAACTGATCCTGATTGTTTTAACAGTTGGTTTAATTGGTGCGAGTTTGTTGGCATCTTTATATCTAGCTCCTTACCTGGCCAATCCTCTAGAAGAATTGCGCGACTATGCCCTGAATCTTCACAGCCACCACGCCGCACAACCAGTACCACGCAACTTCAAAATCCGGGAGTTCAACCAACTGGCGCAAGCAATAGACCAAATGGTTGAGAGACTCAAAGCCTGGGCAGAAGAACTAGAAATTGCTTGGAAAGAGGCAAAAACTGCTAACCAGATCAAAAGTCAGTTTTTGGCTACCACTTCCCATGAATTGAGAAATCCACTCAATGTGATTATTAACTGCGTGCGCGTAGTTCACGAGGGCTTGTGCGATAACCGAGAAGAAGAAATAGAGTTTCTCAAACGTGCCGACGACACAGCTATTCACTTGCTAGGTATTATTAATGAACTACTTGATATCTCCAAAATTGAAGCAGGTAAACTGTCAGTAGTTAAAGTACCGATTGATCTCCGGCAAATACTGCTGGAAGTGATTAATTTACAATCAGTAAATGTGCAGAACAAAGGCTTGCAGTTAAAAACTGATTTAGGTACTGACTTGATTCCCGTAGAAGCAGACGCAGCAAAGTTAAAGCAGGTACTAATTAATATCATTGGTAATGCTACTAAGTTTACCGACGAGGGAAGCATTAGGATTGCTACAATTTCCCACAAATTTCAGGTGATTGTCAGCATAACAGATACAGGTTTAGGCATAGAACCTGACCAGCAGCACAAACTATTTCGCCCCTTCGTGATGCTAGATGGAGGCGCAACACGCAAGGTTGAAGGTACGGGACTAGGACTAGCGATTTCCCGCAACTTAATTGAACTCATGGGAGGTACTATTACTCTGGAAAGTGCGGGTATAAACCAAGGTACAACGGTGAAGATTACCTTGCCGATGATTGATATTACCCGATTAAATGCTTCTACAACAGAAGGGAATTTACATAATCGGGTAGTTGCTTCTGAGGATGAGGGGGTAAGGGCTGGTAACTGTTCGCTAATTTCTACCAAGAAATAGAGAAATCAGAAACCGTTGATTTTTAAAACCACAGGTTGTCCGCCCTGGTTTAGAGATGCTGTCAGACCAGAGAGAATCTGTACTAATTCTGTGCCTACCCAACCAGATGAGATGTCTGGGGTAGTGTTCTGAATAATACTGAGAATAAAGCGATCGCAAACTCGCTGCAATGGTTCCCCTGTTTTTAATTCCAGCATTTCTGGTTTTTGATTCACAGGTAAAAACTGATTTCCTTGACGTTCAAACTCACCATGTAACAGAGTTAAAGGCGATGTAGTGGACATTTCATCAAAAATCAAGCAACCACGGCTACCCACAACCGCCAGTCTTCTCTGTTTATCAGGATTTCCCCAGCACAGGTGAATATATACCTGAAACTCATCCGGGTATGTCAGCGTTACCCAGACTAAATCTGCTAACCCTGATGGTGAGTGTGTCAGTTCCCTATTCTCTACTCCCTGTAACCACACCGTACCCGTAGCCTGTACTTTCACTGGGATCTGACCCAGCCAGTTGTTAAAAATAGCAATATCATGAATAGCTAAATCCCACAAAGCATCAACATCTTGGCGGACTGGCCCTAAATGTGTACGTGTGGCGTAACCATAGCGTAAATTACCTAATTTACCTGCCTTAACAACAGTTTGCCCTTGTTCAACAGCTGGATGAAATAAATAAGTATGGTCAACCATCAAGATTAAATGCTGTTGTTCTGCTATCTGGCAAAGTTCCAGACATTCTCCTGGGTCTAGAGTTAAGGGTTTTTCTGCTAAAACGTGGTAGCCCAGATGCAGCGCCTCTTTAATTAAAGCATAGTGGGTAGTAGCTGGAGTGGCGATCGCCACTGCTGTCAGCCCCGCTACTTGCTGTAAAGCTGACCACTGAGTAGTCAATAATATATTTTCATCTAAATTAAACTGTTGCTTGACTGCTGCCAATCTTTCTGCTTGGGGGTCTACTACCGCCACTACACTCACTTGGGGATGTGCTAAAAAATTCCGCAGTAAATGTACTCCCCAACGCCCCACACCAATCACAGCAATTTTCATTTCGTTAGTTATTATTTATTAGTTATTTACTACTTTAGTAGTCAGAGACTGCCAAAAGAAATACATCATCTAAAAATAATAAAAACAGTAAAAATGCTGAGTTTAGGGATTTTCCGGCTGAGAAATTCCTAAGAAAGCGACTTTAGCGGCGGCTTGTTCAGCAGCTTTGATGGAACGTCCTTTACCTTCACCTAGTTTGTTGTCATGTAGCCAAACTTCAGCCGCAAAACGCTCTTGATTTTGGTTACTTTGATTAACTTCCGTTACCCGATACTCAGGCAAAACTTTAAATTCTGCCTGTGTCCATTCTTGCAGGGCGGCTTTGTAATTAAGTCTAGCGGGATCGAGGCGAATTTCCGTTGCTAGCTTTTTCAAATGAAAATCTAGCCAAGGACGAATTAATTCCAAATTGTTCGTGCTGAGGTAAAGCGCACCCAGAACAGCCTCAAAAGCATCTGCCAATCGTGATTCTAGACCAATTTTGTCACTTGTAGCACTACCAGCCACAAGTAAGTATAATTGTAAACTATATTCTCTTGCCAGTTGCGCGAGGATGCGATCGCTCACCAAAACCGAACGAATGGCCGCAAAATCCCCCACTGGACAATCAGGATAAGTTTCCCACAACACTACAGCCGCAGCTAATCGCACCACTGCATCACCAACAAATTCCAATTGTTCATAATTTGCCGATTCCGAAACCGTAGGATGAGTCAGAGCCAAATCCAACAGATCCCACTTAATGGGTAAACCTGGTGGTAAACCTAACCTTCTAACTAAACTTTCGAGCTGTCGCTGACGGCGTGGATAAACAAGTGTCATCAAGGGGACTGGTAAGAGGCAGAGGGGCAGAGGGGCAGGGTGCAGGGGGCAGGGGAGAAAGGGACTGGGGGAACTTGTTCAGCACTCAGAACTTTCTTGACTCAGCACTCAGCACTCAGCACTTAAAAATTAGGGGGAGAGAGTCGGACATAAGCCGGGTTCTGTTCTCGCCAATGTTTAAAAACACCTTTGAGGGCAGTTATCTATCTGGGACGCTTGTTACCAAACGCCTCTAGCGGCTCTAATGCACGGAAACTGGTAAAAGACCAACCGTAGTTTCCTCTGGCCTTGCTCCCTACCGGGGTTTACCGAGCCAGCGCCTCTCGACGCTGCTGGTGCGCTCTTACCGCACCTTTGCACCCTTACCATTTTCAGTTATCAGTTATCAGTTATCAGGTTTTGACTGTTCACTGTTCACTGTTCACTGTTCACTGAAGATGGCGGTATCTTTCTGTGGCACTATCCTCACGATCGCTCGCACTGGGCGTTACCCAGCAAGTTTGGTCTTTCGGGAGTCCGGACTTTCCTCAAACCAGTCACTCTGACTGATCTGCAACCGCCTGCGCCTACTCCCTCCCTAACTCCAGTGTAATCTGGGATGGCATCATGTGTCCGGTTTGGATTATTTCTTTTTCTTCCAAGGCAGAGCATAAGTCCAGGGTAATTTTCTAATGGTGAAGGGACAATTAATAATGCACATCGGTGGGATATTCACACCTGGAGCTAAACCTACACGGACTTCAGAGATGCGTAGCACCAGTTGTAGTGAAAATTCTAACTCCTTTCTTTCCTGCATAAAGTCGTTATATAATTTTTTTTGCGGTCCTCCACCTTTGCTCAATGCAGTAATATTAATTATGGGTTTTGTAGCCGAGTAAGTTCCAGTATCTTTATTACGCTCAAAAACATCTTCTGCTGTGACTGTTTCGGACAGTGTTTTCTGAGGAGCAATCAAACTAGGACTTTGTGGTACAGCTAAGTCACGGGTCAAATCTGGTGATTTGCGAATAACTCGGCGCGATTGCTTGCTATGTTCGACAACTAACGAGCTATTATCCCAGTCAACATATATAGCAATATTATCAGATTTATTATCGATACTCAGCGATAACTCCTTGACATCATCTACAGAAGATGAGGGTTTAAATTTAAAAGAAATCCCTATTTTGTCTTGAAGATTTTGTTCTTTGAGTTGTTCATCAACGACTGCTTTTTTAAATTCAAATTTAATTTGCTCGTCAATAGACTCGACCATACGATTAAAGACGTAGGAAACGCCAATAATATAAAGGGTCAAAACAACTAAATTTTGGTCGCCATTACTCATAAATCAGAATATTAACTCCCTATAAAAATTTTGTATATGGGACGCATGAGCTATTTCCCATCTTGGTTAATTGTGGAAGAGTCTTTGAGCCAGCCTCGCCGCCAGAAAAAGAATAGCAAACCAAAAGCGATCGCTGCCATTACAGCCAAGCAAATTGGGTAGCCCCAATACCAATTTAGTTCAGGCATATTATATGGAGATCTTTCGGTATTAAAATTCATGCCATAGATTCCAGCCACAAAAGTTAATGGAATAAAAATAGCAGAAACCACCGTGAGCAACTTCATGATTTCATTCATTTTGTTACTCACAGCCGATAAATAAACATCCATCAATCCAGATGCTAGTTCCCGGTAATTTTCCACCATATCCATGACTTGCACGGCATGATCGTAACAATCTCGCAGGTAAATTTGCACTTCTGTTCCTATTAGTTCACTACCATCTCGAATTAAAGAACTAATTGCATTTCTCTGAGGCCAGATAGCACGACGTAGTTGCAGAAGTTCTCGCCTAACTTGATAGATTTGTTGTAGTGTTTTTCGGGTAGGGTTAAGTATTACTTCCTCCTCTAATTCTTCCAGTCGTTCCCCATACAGTTCCAGCACTGGGAAAAAGCCATCAATAATTGCATCTAACAAGGCATAAGCTAAATAATCAGCCCCCTGTTTGCGAATGATCCCTTTACTTCGCTCAATTCTTAACCTCACGCCTTCAAAGCAATCATGTTCTGGTTCTTCCTGCACTGTGAGCAAATAATGTTTCCCCAAGACAAAACTCACTTGCTCGCTGTAAAACCCACAGTTTTTTGCCATTGGAACTACCATTTGGGAAATTATCAGTAATTGATCTTCATAATCTTCAATTTTGGGACGTTCTCCCATATTGACTACATCTTCTAAAACTAGAGGATGTAAATCAAAAACTTTACCCAATCGTTGTAATATGTCTGGATTCCCTAATCCTTGTACATCCACCCAAGAGACAGATTCTTGATCTAGATAAGTGGTACATTCTTCAGGAACTTCTATTTGTTTGCGAAGGCAGTTATTTTGGTTATAGTCAAACAAACAAATTGTGGGTTCTTCAGCATTTACGTCAACGATGATAGTTCCGGGAAGAGTTCCTGGTTGGTGATAGAATTCCTTTTTGTAGAACTTCTTCACTGCTTTGGGTATACGGCGAATTTTTCTTACCATGCAGTTTTACTTAATAGTCATTAGTCAATGGTCATTAGTCATTGGTCATTAGTCATTGGTCATTAGTCATTAGTCATTGGTCATTAGTCATTGGTCAAAAAATTGCGCTTTTGGATTTTGGCTCCTTCATGCTAGAAAAGTAGCTGTGTTTATTTAACCTTTTGTCAGAAATTTTACAAGTTTTAATATCAAGATGTCATTGATAGATGACCTAGTTTTGTCAAATATAACATCAGTATGCAAGCGGTTATCATATCACTTAATTGTCTGGGAATCAGCAAGGGTATAAAAAAACAGTTTGCCATCATAAGACAAACTGCTCACAAAATATTTACATGAAGCAACAGAGATTAGAACATACCCATGCCGCCCATGCCACCCATGCCGCCCATGCCGCCCATGCCGCCCATGCCGCCCATACCGCCCATGTCAGGGGCTGGAGCCGCAGATTTAGGCTCTGGTTTTTCGACTACGATCGCTTCAGTGGTAATAACCATACCAGCAATGGAACCGGCATTTTGCAAAGCTGAACGCACTACTTTCGCAGGATCGATGATACCAGCTGCAATCAAATCCTCAAATTTTCCAGTAGCGGCGTTGTAACCGATATTGCCAGCGCTTTCTTTGACTTGAGAGACAATCACGGAACCTTCGTCACCAGCATTATCTGCTATTTGACGTAAGGGAGCTTCTAAGGCTCGTTTGACAATATCAGCGCCTAATTTTTTCTTCTTCGCTGAGGTGGGCTTTGATTGCGTCTATTTTGGTAATCAACTTGATTAAGGTTGTGCCACCACCAGGAACTATGCCTTCTTCGACAGCAGCTTTAGTGGCGTTGAGCGCGTCCTCAATCCGCAGTTTACGGTCTTTGAGTTCGGTTTCTGTGGCCGCACCCACTTTAATAACTGCGACACCGCCAGCTAGCTTGGCGATGCGTTCTTGGAGTTTTTCTTGATCGTAGTCAGAATCAGTTTCTTCTAATTGCTGACGAATTTGAGCAATTCGGGTTTGTACTTCTGGTTTGGTTTCACCAGCAGCTACGATTGTGGTGCTTTCTTTGTCAATGGTGATTTTGCGGGCTGTTCCCAGCATTTCCAAAGTAGCGGTGTCTAGGCTTAAACCGATTTCTTCAGAAATCATCTGTCCATCGGTGAGAATAGCAATGTCTTGTAACAAAGCTTTGCGGCGATCGCCAAATCCTGGTGCTTTAATCGCAGCCACAGCCAGCACACCCCGTGCCTTGTTGACTACCAAAGTTGCTAAAGCGTCGCCTTCTACATCTTCAGCAATAATCAGCAAGGGTTGACCAACACGGGCAACTTTTTCCAACACGGGAACTAAATCCTGAATGCTGCTGATTTTTTTGTCAGTAATCAGGATGCGAGCGTTTTCAAACTCGACGATCTGGCGGTCGTTATTGGTGATGAAGTAGGGAGAAATATAACCCCGGTCAATCTGCATCCCTTCCACTACTTCCAGTTCTGTGGTGAGAGATTTGGATTCTTCAACAGTGATTACACCGTCTTTGGTGACTCTTTCCATTGCTTCGGCAATCATCGCGCCGACTTGTTCATCATTACCAGCTGAAACAGTGGCAACTTGAGCGATCGCACTGCCTTCTACAGGCTTGGCCATCTCGGCAATTTCTTTGACCAGAGCTTCAATAGTTTTGTCGATTCCGCGCTTCAAGCTGATGGGGTTAGTACCAGCTGCGACGTTCTTTAAACCTTCTCTAATCAGCGCCTGTGCTAAAACTGTAGCGGTAGTGGTGCCATCACCAGCAATGTCCTTGGTTCTGGATGCGACTTCCTGGATTAGTCTTGCACCAGTGTTTTCTAAGGGATCTTCTAATTCCACTTCTTGGGCGACAGTGATCCCATCGTTAACGATTTGAGGTGCGCCAAATTTCTTTTCTAAAAGGACGTTGCGACCTCTTGGTCCCAAAGTAATTTTCACAGCATCAGCCAGGGCGTTGACTCCCCGTTCTAAAGCCCGCCGTGAATCTTCATCAAAGGAAATAATTTTTGCCATGTTTAATTTCTCTAGCGGTTCCATTAAACAATTTAGCACTCACAAGAGCAGAGTGCTAATTACCCAATTAGCTCAGATTATAAATGGAAATAAAAAAATTGATTAATATACTATTGATACTCATACAGGATACTGGCAGTAATGCTTGAATTGGGGGATGAACCTAGACAACTTTCTTGAATCCCTCGGCATTGCCGACCCTCGCGGCTCCGGCTGGTTGGCAGTAGTATTTACATTTTGTTTGGCTTGGCTGGTAACGTGGCGATTAATTCCCACAGTCCGCCAATTTGCCCTGCGGGTAGGTTGGGCTGACCAACCAAACGCTCGACGGCTCAACCAGCAGCCCTTGCCCAATGCCGGGGGTTTAGCTATTTACGCGGGAGTAATTGCCGCAATGGTACTAGCTACCCTCTTACGACCGATTGCCCTGCAAAACGTATTAGCTCAGGTGCTAACTATTCTACTAGGAGGTTCAATCCTAGTGCTGGTTGGTTTTATTGATGATCAGTTCGGTTTACCGCCCTCTGTGCGCTTGTGGGCGCAGATTGTCACGGCTTTGTTACTGTATGCAAATGGCATCAGTATCGAGGTTGGTTTCAGTACACCCATTGACTCGCTGCTTTCCATGTCGGTGACGGTACTTTGGGTAGTGGGGATCACTAACGCCATCAACTTGATGGATGGTATGGATGGATTAGCGGGAGGGGTAAGTTTTATCACCGCTATGAGTTTATTAGGAGTTGCAGCCCAATTTCCCAATCGCGCCGCCGCTATTTTAGTGCTAGCAGCTTTAGGGGGTGGAGCCTTGGGCTTTTTGCGTCATAACTTCCACCCCTCACGGATTATCATGGGTGATGCGGGTGCATACTTTTTTGGCTATGTGCTGGCTGCAACCAGTATTTTAGGTAATCTGCAAGAAAGTACTATTTTCGCCCTGGGACCGACTGTGTTATTTCTGCTGTTGCCTGTACTGGATACTACACAAGTGTTTGTCCGCAGGTTATTGGCAGGAAAAAATCCTCTCAGTACCCCAGGTAAAGACCACCTACACCACCGTTTATTGGCTTTGGGATTTTCCCAGCCCCGTGCGGCGTTCACTCTTTGGTCAATCACTCTCGTTTTTAACTTGCTGGCGATGAGAATACAAGGTGTGAATTTTATGGTGATAATTTCTACCGCCATTAGTATCATTTTTCTGTTGGGCTTTACTGTCTGGCGAAAAGATACTCAACCCTCTTGAGCTATTTTATGTCTGTTTTAACACTGACAATGGTAGCAATTTTATTTAAATAAAACCCATTGTAGGGGAAAGTTTTTTGCGCCCCTACTCAATTTTTTTGTGGTGAAAATATGGGAATTATTTCAGAATAATAACGTAATATAAGGATATTCTCATCAATTGACAATTAAGTTTTTCAGTATGCCTTTTGTTCGGTATAAGCAACTTTTTTAGCTTTTCTTGTTCTCGTAATTTATACGCGAACAAAATATCTTTGACTTTACCCCCTATCTCCCCTTAACCGAACAGTATTGCGTTTCTCCCTAGTGAAGTTTAGTGACAGCTTTTTACACGAGAAAAGAATAAGTGCATCTGCCAAATCAACCAAGATTTTACCCGCCAAGCTGCCATTGAAAGGTGTTCTGTCGATGATGGTGAAGATAATTCAAGGCTGTGTGGTTCATAGTGTAACCATTTGGCTGGTAGGTGTCCCATCGGTGTTATGGGGGACAATTGAAAAGTTAGTGCTTCATAGTCTAACCATTTTCCATCTTTTCGCCACCCCAGGCGATCGCCTAGTTTCTTTTCTGTTTCATAATCTATTTGACCACCCATTTGACTCCAGATAGTTTGTTGAATCCTAAAACCAAAATAACCATAACTGTATTGTTCCCAAAGTCGATCAATAATATCCAGGTCTTGACAAGGGAAGTTTTCAATATCTTCTTGATAAACGTCATTCCAATAATTCTTTTTCATGACTTTTAGCATTAATATAGCAGTTTCAATATCAGCTTCTTTCCATTTATTTCCTGCCAGCAGATCCCGCAATCTTGTATAGTCAATATCTTGATCACTCAAAAATTCTGGCTGGGAACTAATATGCTCATTAGCTACTTCCATTAATTCTGTCTTTTTAGTCGTAGCTAGAGATGGTGTAGAGATAAAATTTACTTCTGCTTTGTCTAGAGTTTGGATTTGATCAGTTATTTGTTGAGATATATAATTAGAGATTAAATCAATACCGTGACCTAAAAAAACACCGTTTTCACCATTTACATTGGTATCAAAATTAGGGCTTTGCCACTCTAATAATTGAGATTGAATTAAAGCATCTTTTAATCTAGAATTCTTCTCATAACTTTTTACCATAAAATCGAGGAAAGTTTGAGAAAATGCTTCATTATCTTCGACTTTCAATAAATTGGACTGATAATTTAAAATATTTTCCCCTAGACTTTTAATATCTCCAACAGTTGCATAAAAATATTCATCTACTTTCACTACTTCTTCTATTAAAGATTGAAAGGGACTAAAGTAATCTTGGATAGAATCTTCAAAATTAATGGCATTATGGGCAAGTTGCGCTATTTCCTGACGAATTTTATAAGCTTTTTGTTGATATTCGTAAATTTCTTGATATACCGCTAAATCTTTTACTATTTGCTGCACAATTTGTCTTTGGTTCTGAGTATCTTCTGCCAGCTTGCTAATTCCTTCACTAATTAATTTGATTTTTTCTAAAGTTAATAAATAAGCATTGCTCAATACAATAACAGCTTTTAAATTTTCTTTATTTTCCCATCTGAGTTCATTTAATATTCGCGGATTTTGTTGGTTTTTTAATTCTAATTTATTTCTGGCATCTTCTAGGTTTTTGATTTCTAAATATTTTTTTTGAAATAATTTCTTTAAATTATCCATCAGGGTTAACAAAAAATCCTGATAACTTTCCTGATAATTTTCGAGAAAATCAATAATATGATTATAGTCTATGATAAATAATTTAATTTCTCCTAAAATCTCTCCTTGGGTAATAGCTTTCTTTCGTTTAATTATCCCAGCAATATGATGATAACGAACACCTTCTTTAATTAATTTTTGACGTTCACGAATTTTATTTTGTAATGTTTTTACACAATGATTTTTCAGAACTGGTAATTGGTAGGTTCGTTGATAAATTTTGATGCTTTTATAATTAATGAATTGTCTTTGTTGTTTGGTAAGCATAATTATGATTTTTAAAATTTATGATTATGATTTAACAAGAAAAATTGATTTTTTACGACGATAATCTGCGACTGATACAAGTTCCCAATGATTATTCTCTGTAAGTTCTAAAACCCATTGATGATAATTAAACAAACTTTCTCTATGTCCCACACTAATAAAAGTTGTGTTTGTAGCTTGTAATTGAGAATATAAATTTTCTTCGTTTTTTAAATCTAAAGCACTCGTTGCTTCATCTAAAATAGTAAAGTTAGGCAGAGAAATTAATAATCTGGCAAAAGCTAAACGTTGCTGTTCTCCCAAGGATAAAATATTTTCCCAAGCAACTTCTGTATCAAAGCTATTGACGCGGGTGAGCAGGTTTTGTAAATTCACTTTATGGAGAATTTCTTCCAGTTGGCGGTCGCTCATTTTCAGGTCTGGATGCGGATAAAGTAGTTGTTGACGCAGAGTTCCTAAAATTATATAAGGACGTTGGGGAAGAAACAACATTTCCTTTAATGCAGGTCTTACTAACCTACCACTTCCGGCATTCCACAAACCAGCGATCGCTCTTAACAAAGAACTTTTACCCCTACCACTAGCACCAACTATCAATAATCCTTCTCCTGGTGAAACAGATAATGATAAGTCTTTAACTATCACTTGTTCATAATTGGGTGTTTTTAAGGTGACATCCTCAAACCCTAAACGCGGTTCTTCTATGACTTTGATAGTACTAATATTTTCAGGTTTTTTGCTTACCGATGCTAACGCATCTGAAAATTCAGCTAAACGCTGGACGTAACTAGAAAATCTTCCTGAATTGCCGAATTCAGCTATTAATACACCTAAAGCATTAGAAAACATAAAACTACAAAATGTAGCTTGGCTAATTTCTCCATAGTTTATCTGATCTTGAATAAATAAAGGTGTAAGAATAAACATAGAAAATAAACTGATTGCCGACTGATAGGCACTGTTAAAAATATCTTGACCCCTTTCCCAATTTAGCCTCCGTTCCGCATTTTTCAGTATATTATCAAATCTGCGGTTAATAATATTTATTTCTTCGGTTTCTCCTTGGAAAAAGGCAATTGATTCAGCATGATTTCTGACATGAGTTAGGCAATAATTAAAGTCAGCTTTAAATGATAGCTCCTCTCGATTTATTTTCGCTAATTCTTGACTTAGAAAGATTGCCAATAAATTACCTATAATTGTATAAATAATCAGATAAATTGCCACTTGTGAAGAAATAGTCCAAAGAATGATTACAGCAGCAACCATATCCATGAACTTCTCTATGAAAGTAGTGGAAAATCTTAACGCATTGATGGTAATAGGTTCAATTTCTTGGGCTATGCGTTGGTCTGGATTAGTAATTTTAGACTTAAAATTGATTTTATAATAGGCTTGATTACTCAAATATTTGTTTAAAATATGATTATTTAGCCACTTGTACCAATCCATAGCAATTTTCTTTCTAATATATTTAGAAAAGGCTACTAAAAGTACAGTGACGACAATAAAAATCACAGATATCCATAATGTACTGAGATACTTTTCTAGGTTTTTCTCTTCAATGACAATATCAAAAACGTAGCGACTCCAGAAGCTACTGAGACTATTGATACCCACAATGCAAGTGATTAATATGAGCAGCAGAATAAACATTCCATAAGAATAAATCACTTCGGAAAATGCTCTTGTTCCTACCTCTGTTGGATACCAATAGGGACCAGCGACTAATTTCAAATCCCGCCAAAGTTGTATAGCAGTAGAAAACGGATTAAATTGTGTTTGATCAGTAACACTACGAGTTTGCATAATTCGATATTTATTACTTTAATTTTTACCAGTTAGAAGAATTTCCGCGATCGCTTGAGAAATTGGGAAATGTGGTGCAAATATTTCTAACCAGAAAAATTCCCCAACTGGATTAATTTCCAGAAAAACATAATCTCCATCAGGTGTGACAATCATATCAATTGCTCCATAGTTTAAACCAAATTCAGCCATCAATTGCAATAGTTTTTTCTCAACATCTGGCGGTAAATCATAAGATTGCCAAGCGTCTTTTAATGCTCTCCCTTGTTTACGCCAATCATAAGTAGCTCCTTGACAACTTTGGGAATTTACTGCTGCTGTAAATACGCGCTGTCCTACAATAGTTATCCGCAATTCTAGCGCCTTGGGTACGTTTTCTTGAAACGTCATCGGACAAAAACGCAGTCCTTCCAGATTCTCCAAATCCTGATCTTTAACTGGACTTGTAAACACAAAAAACTGCTCTCCCTGTTCGCCAAAAATAGCAAAGGAAGAAAGCATTTTCGTTACTATACCTTGTTTATGACATTCAGCAGCAAATTGCTTAACTGCTTCTGGGTTGTTAGTCGTCAGAGTGCGTGGGATAAGCAATCCTATTTTTCGTGCTATTTGTAGCTGTAATTGTTTATGATGAGTTCGTTGTACATTGGACATCAAATCAAAATGGAAACCAGGAAGACTGGCAATCATACCCCGAATAGTAGCGCGAGATTCGTTAATTGATGCTTCTCTATATTGCTTTTCCATTGTGTTGGGGATTTTTGCCCCATAACGCATTCTTCGATACCAAACCGCAGAAACTTGACTTAAATCAAGTTGCTTATCCTCATCACTGATAATTACCTGTTCTGTATCACCTTGGTAAATATCTAATTGGACTTCTGTAGGATATCTGTCAGTGTCAAACCGAAATGCTTTTTCTCCTTGTGCTTCAATTGCTTTGATGACTAAGGGAATGCTTTCATTATCGTTGCTATATGTGACTATCAAAACTGTCATAAATATATGTTTTTAATTAAATTAGGAATTATAACCGTAGACAAGGCGTGAGGACATTCACCAAAACTAAAAGTTAGACAATAGAAGACTGCTAACACTGTCACCTGTCCTTAGTAACTATAAAAGTAGAGTATCAGCGATCGCATTCGCAATAGGCAAATCCAAGTCTTTTTCTAGCATTCCCCATTCACCTATGGGGTTAATTTCTAAAAATACATAGTCTTCTGATGGTGTGACGATAAAATCTAACGCTCCAAACAATAGCCCCAATTTATCCATAAAGATTTGCAAACGACGCAGCACTTGTTCAGGAAGCTCATAGTTTTGCCATACACCAACATCAACACCAGGTTTACGCCAATCAACTTTAGATGTGTCATAAACGCTGGCATCTAACGCACCGACAAATACTTTACCATTTACGTACACTACCCGCAATTCCCACTGTTTAGGAATTTGCTCTTGAAACACCATCGGACAATAACGCAAGGACTCAGCATTTTCTAAGTCTGATTGTTTAATAACACTGGTATAAAGAAAAAAAGAAGTAGATTCCATAGTCCGGGATAGAGGAGTTAATAACTTACTCACCATCTTGCCGTTAACTTGTTGAAAAAACTTCCTTGCAGCTTCAGCTTTGTTAGTAACAAGAGTTTGAGGAATGACAAAACCTGCCTGAGTAGCAACCCGCAGTTGGCGCAACTTATCACTGGCAGCATTTATACATTCTAATTTATCTACCCAATGAGCTTTCCGCAGACTATCCCAGAAACCATTTAAAGTTGCTTGTGATTCTCTTATGCAAGCTTCTCGAAACTTGGGTGCTAAGTCTGCACTTAGTTTTGGTTCCCATATTCGGCGCAGCCACACCGCTTGCACCTGTTCTGTACTGATACAATAACCGCCATAGTCTATAGTGTGATAGGTTTTGTTGTTATCAAAATGTGCTGTTAATTGTACTTCTAGGGGAAACCTATCAGTATCTAAGCGAAATGGTTGCACCCCTTTTTTTGACAATGCTTCAGCCACTCTATCTATTGTGAAAAAATCACCCCTGTGAGTAATTAATAAAACAATGTCACCAGATAAGTGCATAAAAACTTTTTTAATTGGGATTTGATTAGCTAAATATTCGTAACTACCTAAAAAAGTTACTTTTTAATTATAAATCCCCGATTTCTTGTAGACACCTGTATAGTGGCTGTCCAACGAGTAGAATTCGGGGATATTCAACCAGCAGCGATCGCTTAAATATTATTGATATCTGAATATGCTATCTATTCAGAAACAATCAGCAGGTTTCAATTTCTTGATTCTGCTATTTTTGCAATTTCAAATTTACTTTATTTAGCAATCTTCCCAATCAGAAGGCCACTTTAAAGTAAATATTGGTGGAGGTAATGGCTGTTCTTCTGGTTGTGGTGCTGGTGTTTCTGGTGGTTCTTCTGCTGCCAAAAAGCGAGCGAAGAAAGGCACGGCTTCAATATTTGCTAATGTTGCTGTTGTCATAAGATATTCCTGTTTTCCTGAGAGGAACTTTATGTTACCCATGAAATATATATCAGTAAATGAGTGTTAAAGCAAGGACATTTAAGATATTTAAGATATAGCAGGAGTTAGGAGTCAGGAGTAAAACCCTTTTGCAGTAAGAGTTTCATGATTAAATAAAATGTAAAATCTAAATCGGGTATATCGCCAGCTTCTTCAAGAAGTAGGGGATCTGGATATTCAGTAAACCAAAAAGTCTTTCCCAAAGAGCGATTCCTATAAAATACTGGCGCTATATGCCAAGTATTTTGTAGCGTCAGATGCTCTTCACCTCTCAGTGTTCTAACCAGTAGATATCATATAGATAATAATTACTTATGATTAGCTGGGTAATAATTTCTTGAGGCTAACCGGATGGAAGATAAATGCTTTCAATGACTTGATATTTCCTTTGTAGGACTTGAGATAAAAAGGCTAACATTGGGAAAAACTTTTTGGTTTACTGATATTACGTTTTTTTACTTTTGAGTTACTTAATTCTCAAGGTGTTCAACTCTTACCCATTTCAAAACCTTTGAGTCTTTATTATAGCGGTAGGTAGAACCATCCTTTGTAGCAATGGTTTGACCTTTGCTGGCCTTGCTTCTGACAGTACCTAGTGAATAGTCAGTTAATTCCTGCATTTTTCGATGAGAAAGTCCTACAATTTCACCTGTATCTGCTGTTAATGTTTCTGGTTTATTTCCAGTTTCATCGTCAGGTAAAGAATCTATGATAATTTCTGTATTTTCAGAAGAAGCGGTTAATGTTTCTGGTTTATTTCCAGTTTCATCGTCAGGTAAAGAATCTATGATAATTTCTGTATTTTCAGAAGAAGCGGTTAATGTTTCTGGTTTATTTCCAGTTTCATCAGCAGATTTATTATTGGATACAACTTCTATAGTGATACCAGAATTTTCAGAATTATCAGTAGCAATTTCTTGTGCTTTTTGCCGTCTATAATCCTCAACAGATAGCAGATGCCAACTAGAATCTTGTGATAGTTCTAAAACCCATTGATGATAATTAAATAGGCTTTCTCGATGCCCTACACTGATATATGTTGTGTTTGTTTCTTGTAATTGGTGATATAAATTACCTTCATTCTTCAAATCTAAAGCACTTGTAGCTTCATCTAAAATAATAAAGCTAGGACGAGTAACTAATAAGCGTGCGAATGCTAAACGTTGTTGTTCTCCCAATGAAAGGATATTTTCCCAAGAAAGTTCTGTATCAAAATTATCTATTCGACTCAATAAATTTTGCAGATTCACTTGTTTTAAAACTGCTTCCAGTTCGCGTTCGCTCATTCCCCGTGTTGTATGGGGATAGAGTAACTGTTCTCGCAAAGTTCCTAAAATGATGTAAGGACGTTGAGGTAAAAATAATACATCTTCTAGGGGTGGTCTGACCACACGACCGGTTCCTGCGTTCCACAAACCAGCGATCGCTCTCAACAGAGAACTTTTACCCCGACCACTCGGACCAACAATTAATAAACCCTCACCAGGTTGAACCGTCAGCGATAATTCTTCAACAATTACCTGTTCATAATTGGGAGTTTGTAAAGTAACATTCTCAAAAGCTAGTCGTTTTTCTTCTTGTGTCTTAATCGTACTCACATTTTCCGGTTGTTGAGTGACAACTGTTAACCCTTCCCAAAGTTCAGCTAAACGCTCAATATAACTAGCAAAACGCCCTGAAGTCGCAAATTCTCTGATTAATTCTGCCATAGCATTAGAGAACAGATTACAAGCTAAACTAGCTTGGGCAATTTCGCCAAAATCAATTTCTCCCTTAATCTGTAAAGGACCAAATACTATAAATGGAAATATTTGAATGACAGCCTGATATCCTCGATTAAAAATATCTTGACTTCTCTCCCAATTAATCTTTTGTTTAGCACCTTGAATAATCTTATTAAATCTGCGCTGAATGATATTTAATTCTTGGTCTTCTCCCTGGAAAAAAGCAATTGATTCAGCGTGATTGCGAACATGAGTTAAACTATATGTATAGTCTCCTGTACATTCGAGTTCTTTTTGTCTAATTTTATTTAATTCTTGAGCTAAATAAAGACCAATTAAATTACCGATTATAGTATAACAAACCAAAGCAATTGCTACCCACGGAGACAGTATCCAGAGAATAATTAAAAAAGCCGTCATTTCTATAACTTTTTCTAGCAATGTAGCTAAAAAGCTGAGAGTATCTCTGGTCAAAGGTTCGATTTCTTGCGATATTTGTTGATCGGGATTATTAACATCAGATTTAAAATTTAATTTATAATATGCACGATTGCTTAAATATTTTGATAAAATATGATTATTGAGCCATTCATACCAATCAAGAGCAAGCTTTTTCCTCACAAATCTAGAAAAGCCTAATAATATTGTTACTAGAACCAGGGCAGAACCGTAAAGAAATAATATATCAGTAAATTTCTTTAAATCTTTCTCTTCAGTAATAACATCAAGTAAAAAGCGGCTAACAAAGCTATTAAAAACTGTTACCCCCACAAGTGAAATGATTAACAATATGAGGAGAATCAGCATCCCCCATGTGCGAATTACATCTGAAAATGCTCTGCCATTAGCATCTGTAGGATACCAGTAAGGTCCGATAATCTGGTGGAAATTTTTCCAAAATTGATTAGTACCTGGAGCAGAATTATTATTTGCGGACTTATTAATAAAAGTTGTTGCTTGCATCTGGATAAAATTCTTTGATTCTTCTAAAGTAAGTAATAGAGAAAACTAAAACAAGGCTAATGTATATGTGATTTGTCAACGAAAGCCCAGGCTTCGCTCACAAAAATCAAACCGCATTCCTGTAATTAAGATTCAGGATTGACACACCATAAATTAACAAGTAATTCAGGATTCAGCCAAGATGCTCCTGAGTTGATAACGATTTGGAATTTTGAATTGTAAATTATCACAACGGGCTATTCAAAGATACCATCCTTCCAGAGTTTTAAAACTTCGTTAGCGGTAAAATAACATTCTTGTTCCGTCGCCAAAGATTTGATTACAGAACGCATTTTCTCATACTGTTGTCTGGTTTGCGGATTTTGCAGTTGCTTTTCAAATAGATATTGAAAATTACTGACTCCACTCCATTTGCCAAAGACAACATCTATCTTATTGTGAGGAAATATGGCATAGCTCTGAGGATCACGAAACAAAGAATTGACGTGGATACCTGATTCATGACGTTGGGAAGTTTGAGAATAGGGGGGTGCAGGACGAATCCCCATCTCCTCAATGTAATTAGTTACTGCGTCAACAGCATCATAGTTTATGCCCTCAACTTCAATGCCAAAACGGACTCGCAACCCATTTAATACTTGCTCAAGGGCAACATTTCCGGCTCGCTCCCCCAAACCACAAAAAGTCCCAGATACTAAAGTTGCTCCGGCCATTAGAGATTGAAGAGTATTCTCCAGAGCCAATCCCATATCATTGTGGTAGTGTACCCCAAATGCTACCCCTGTAGTGGATTGGAGCAAATCGTTAATCCAGATATAGCTCTTTTCTGGACTCAGAACCCCCACCGTATCGCACAGTAGAAAGTGTTCAATATAAGGACTGCATGAGCGAATACATTGGACTAAAAAGTCAAAATCGGCTCTAGAAGCATCCTCAGCCGCAAAATCTACTCTCAAACCAGCGACTTTTGTGGCATAGTGCAGATTTTCCACAATCACATCAAGAGCATCTTGACGAATTTGATTGATGATGTGAGATGGGATATCGTCATCAATGGTTTTGTCTTGGAATTCGCTCATCAGACGAACATGGGGATTGCGTAAAAACAGCAAGCGATCAGAAACAGCATGGAAGAGAATGATGCGCTTAACTCCGCAGTTCTTCGCATAATCTATGTAGTCTTTTCCCATCATCGTATCAGCAGTGATGAGATCATCCCATCCTTCTGATATTAATGTTTTGACTAGTTCTGCTTCTTGTTCACAGACACTGGGCATGATGCAAAGTTCATCAACTCCTGTTTGAGCAATCAGATGGGCAAGTTTGTGTTTGGTTGGTAAAGAGAAAAAAACACCTACTTGTTGTTCTCCATCGCGCAGGGTTTCATCGGAAATTTTGATTGGAAGAGTTTGCATTGTTTTATACCAATTTAGAATTAAGAAAATCAGGTTAATGATTGTGGGCAATCGTCTCGACAGGTTAAGTCATCATCATCCGTAATTGCGAGGCTAAGATTTTTACATTTGGTTCATAAAACATTCGACCGTGGTTTCCAGATATAGATATCACCTTGACAGGATTTTGGGTGTATGCTTGCCATCCCCAATCCGGTAAATCGTAATCAGAAATAGCTCGGAGTTCTTGCAAAACAATTTCATGCACTTCTTGAGCGCGGAATAAAACAATCGGTGCAGAAATTCGATGAGAAGGCTGATAATTTACGTAATTGTGCGTTAGCACTTTCATCACTTGTATATTGGTTTTGAGTAAAGAAAGGCTTGAGTGTTCCGGTAGGACATTGTATTTGTATAAATACTCTGCTGCCAAATCCCAACGGGCTTGATCATCGCATTGAGCAGCTAAATCAGCGTATTCTAAACCTAAAGAAACTCCTTTTAAAGCTTCAATCCGTTGGAGTAATTGCCAAATCCAATCAATCTCTGCTCTATCAGTTAAATATTCAGGGTGAGAAACTAATCCAGCGTCCAAGATAGCTAGTAATCCTACCTTTTCACCTTGCTGTTCCAGTTGGGAAACCATTTCAAAAGCAACAGCACAACCTGATGAGTATCCTGCAAGTATGTATGGACTTTTGGCTGGCTGCTGATGTAATAACTCAATTAGTTGATTTGCATGACGCTCTACTGAATCTGGAACTTTGCTCAGTCCGTCTCTCCCTGGAGTTTCCAAGCTATAAACTGGATGCTGTCCTAAATTGATAGCCAAATCTTGAAAATAGAAGCCGTGTCCGTTTGCTCCAGGTAGACAAAATAGAGGAGTTGCATCTCCTTGGGGTTGGAGTGACAGCAAATCGGGATGGGACTGTTGTACCTCAGTATTACAGAGTGCTTCTGCTAATTGAGCAATAGTAGGATTCTGAAATAGACTGCTTAAGGCAAGTTGTTGCCCGAACTCCTGTTGAATATTATTGAGCAATTTGATCGCCAATAAAGAATGGCCACCTAAGTCGAAAAAGTTATCATGAATTCCAATCTTTTGACGTTCGAGTACAGCAGACCATAATTGCTCTAGTTGTTGTTCAACTTCGTTGCGTGGGGCTACATATAAGCCTTCAACCCCAACATTAGGAGCAGGTAAAGCTTTACGATTAATTTTGCCATTAGGAGTTAAAGGCAACTTATCCAATACCATGATCTGAGCAGGAATCATGTAATCGGGTAAACGGGATTTGAGATGATTTCTTAATTCAGGACATAAATCATGGGTAATTCCCGTTACATAAGCAATTAAACTTTGGTTGCTCTCAGTTTTATATAAAATTACAACAGCTTCTTTAACTGATGGATGTTGTAATAATTGTGATTCAATTTCACCGAGTTCAATTCTAAATCCCCGTAATTTAACTTGCTCGTCAATGCGCCCCAGGTATTCCAGGTTGCCATCAATACCCCATCTTGCTAAATCACCTGTTTTGTAAATTCGCTTAACTTTACCGAATAATTCCACTTCAATAAACTTTTCGGCGGTTAATTCAGGACGATTGAGATAACCCCGTGCTAAACCAACTCCGGCAATACACAATTCTCCTGGTATTCCTGGGGGTAACGGTTGATGATGAGCATCTAAAATATAGATTTGGATATTAGGCCAAGGTTTACCAATGGGCGGTTTTTTGCCATTGGGTTGACAAAGAGCAATACTTGTACAAATCGTAGATTCTGTGGGACCGTAGGCATTAAAAAACTGCCTTCCCTTTGCCCAGCGGGTCACTAATTCTGTTGGGCAAGCTTCACCTGTAGCAATGATGATTTGCCAATCCGGGAAGGGTGCTTGGGGTAGTAGGGATAAGACTGAAGGAGGTAAGGTTGCGTGGGAAATTTTATGATTCGTTAAAAAGTTTACTAAGTCTTGATTGGGTAATAAGGTTTCTTTTTTAGCAAGATACAAACAAGCTCCCGCAGCAAGGACAGGAGCAAATTCCCAAATTGAAACATCAAAACTGAAAGAAGCAAACTGAAGCAACCGGCTTTGGGGCTGAATTTGCAAAACTTGATTAACTGCCAAAGTCAGATTGACCAGTCCTCCATGTTCAATCATTACCCCCTTAGGTCGTCCCGTCGAACCAGAAGTATAGATCACATAAGCTAAATTCTCAGGCGTAATTTTGGGACTGGGATTATCAGTTAATTCTTCAGCAAAAGCTTCTTTATCTAAACAAATGGCTTGGTATTTCTGTTCTGTGATGGGCAATTGCTCTAATATAAAACTTTGGGTTAATAATACTGATACCCCAGAATCTTCTAACAAGAACTTAATTCGTTCTTGGGGATAATTAGGGTCAATCGGTACATAAGCACCACCAGCTTTAAGGACACCGAGTACACCAATAATCATTTCTAAAGACCGTTCAACACAGATACCCACTAAAGTGTCTGGCTGAATCGGGTAATTTTGAATTAAATAATGAGCTAGTTGGTTCGCTTTTTGATTTAGTTGTTGATAAGTTAGCTGTTGAGATTCAAAGACTAAAGCGATATGATCAGGATTTTTTTCAACTTGTTGTTCAAATAAGTCAACTAAAGTTTGATCTTCAGGATAATCGGCTTGATTTTGATTCCAGCGTTGGAGTTGTAGGAGTTCGGCTGCTGTCATCAAAGGAAGAGTATTAATCGCTTGGTTCGGATTGTCAATAATTCCCTTCAGAAGAACTTCAAACTGTTCCGCCATCCGTTGGATACTACTCTTTTCAAATAAGTCGGTAGCGTATTCCCAAGAGCAATTTAACTGGTTGTCATATTCCATCACCAGCAGTGTTAAGTCAAACTTAGCGATCGCACCCTTGACTCCCAGCCATTGAATCTCTAATCCTGGTAAACTCAAATCTGGACTTTCATTATTCTCCAGCGCAAACATTACCTGGAATAAAGGGTTATAACTCATGCTGCGTTCTGGTTGTAACTTTTCTACCAGAACCTCAAAGGGGATATCTTGATGAGCGTAAGCATCTAAACAAGTTTGGCGAGTTTGTTGCAGGAACTCGATAAAACTTTGCTCTGGTTTAATTTGCTGACGCATAACCAATGTATTGACAAAAAAGCCAATCAATGCTTCAGTTTGGCTATGGGTGCGGTTGGCTATGGGAGAACCAATACAGAGATCCTCTTGGCGACTGTAACGAGACAGCAAAATACTTAAAGTAGCCAACAAAGTCATAAATAGACTTACGCCTTGTTGTTGGCTAAAAGCATTAACAGCGGCACTTAATTCTGGAGAGAGAGAGTAGAGATAGCGATCGCCTTGGTAGCTTTTTTGTGCTGGACGGGGATAATCGGTAGGTAATTCCAGTAATGGGGAAGCATCGTTAAGTTGATGTTTCCAGTAATTAATCTGGTTTTCTAATACCTCCCCTTGTAACCAGTTGCGTTGCCAAGTTGCATAGTCGCTGTATTGAATATGTAAGGGAGAAAGGTTTGGGGTCTGACCTTGAGAATAAGCTGTATAAGCTTGCCGTAACTCCCGCACAAATACCCCCATTGACCAGCCATCACTGATAATATGGTGCATATTAATCACCAACACAGATTTCTGATCCTGTAATTGCAGCAGTTTGGCTTTAAACAAAAGTCCAATATTTAAGTCAAAGTGTTCTTGTGCATGAGCATCAATTAAATCTTGGATATTTGGGCATTGTAAAAATTTCTCCCCTGCTTCTTCCCGGCAGTCTTGTACAGTTAAAACTTCGATTTCGTCTAAATTAAGAAATGCAATTTGGGGTTCTCCTGCCACTGTGGGAAAATACATCCTGAGACTCTCGTGCCGATTGAGCAGATAAGCCAAACTAGAGTGCAGGGCATCAATATTCAGATTGCCGTTCAGTTGTAAAGCAATCGGCATATTGTAAGCGGCTGATGACCCTTGCAGTTGTGCTAATAGCCAGAGGCGTTGTTGAGCAAAGGAAAGAAGCTTGGGAGAGTCAGGACTTAAAGCCGGAATTTCTTCTGCGGAAACAGCTTGTGTCTTAGCAGCTTTCAAAAAAGCGAGAATATCTGCTTTGTTATGTTGAATTTCCTGCTTGAGTTCGGCAGTGAGGGCGTTTTTGCTAGTACGAATCCGTAACTTATCATCTTCAGCCCAAATTCGGCAGCCCATGTTCTGCAAACGAAGCATTAAAGAAACTACTTGCTGATTTTGTGTTATAGTCATAGTTCAATTTCCTCTTCATCTGAGTTTAAAGGTTGTATATCTGTGGTTGTGGAATTAACCCAAATGCAGCTATCTATATAATTTGCTAAGTCAATGAGAGTGGGAGACTCAAATACTTGACGCAGTGGAATCTCTACTTTGAAAGTGTCGCGGATGCGGTAGCACAGTTGGGTAGCTAATAAAGAATGTCCTCCTAAGTTGAAGAAGTTATCTTGTCTGGAAATCGCTTCATATTTCAGTAACTTTGCCCATAGTTGAGCCAGCAATTTTTCTGTCCCTGTTACAGGTAATTCAATGTCTGTGGCTGCAACTGCTGTATCGGTTGCAGGTAAAGCTTTGCGGTCTACTTTACCATTTGGTGTCAGTGGTAGTTTTTCCAAAACAACAAAATGGCTGGGAATCATATAATCAGGCAGAGTTTTGCCCAGAAAATCCCGCCATTCTGCTAATAAAGCTGGATCAACTTGATTGGTACGATATTGCAAAGGTTGGTTGGCGTAATGTTGCCAAGGTTTCAACCGCCAATTACCTTTGGTCGCAAATCGTGGTGTTGTCACCTCTTCGGGGATATTCCGTTGAAAAACAACATCGTAACCAGAAAATCCTGTAGAGCTATATTGAATAAAAGCCGTATAGGGCAAATCTGGTGCTAAAGTTCGGAATGCTTCGGGTTCTATCCCTGATGTGGCTTGGGCAATTGCCGCTTTTAAATCTGTAACAGTACCATCTAATTGAGGAATTTGTTCTAACAATGCCATTTCTGAGGTTAGACGCGCATTAGGAATATCTTTAATGCCTAGTAAATCTGGTTGCTCGGTTATTAAAATTCTCTCGATTGTTTCCCGATTCAACTGATGCTCTTGCCAATCTAACCATTCAGGTTGTGTCAGGGGAGTATCTACCTGATCTAAATGTAAAACAACGTCATAACGAAAACGACTCATTTCCGTATGACTGTAGCCCCGTTTCAATTGAATTTGTACATGACTAATCCGAGGAAATCTTTGTTTGAGGGCGATAAAGAAATCAGGGTCAATCAGTAATTCTTCTTCGGTGCGAATGCTTTTTTGAATCTGTTGGCGTAAATCCTGAATTGATAAATCATCAGCAGCACGATAAAACTCAACTGCGGTATGGAAAGCCTCCAATAAATGGAGATTTCGCACATCTCCCATGAAGATTTTTCCCTGATTACTTACAGTTTTGATCGCCCCTTCGATGACTGACAACAAGTAATCCAAAGAAGGAAAATACTGAATCACAGAATTGATGATTACCAAGTCATAAGCATTGGTTTCAATACCATCAAACTGGTGGGCTGCACTAGTTTTTAAGGTAACTTTCTCCTGGAGAGACTGCTGTTCTAGATGTTGTGCTATGTACTGCAAAGCCTCTGGAGCAAAATCTGTACCGAAATAATGCTGACAATGGGGTGCGACTTTAAATAATAACATCCCTGAACCGCAACCGATTTCCCAAACTCTTTCGGGTCGAAGTTCCAGAATTCTATCAACGGTTGTATCTCGCCATTCTTGCATTGCTGCTGGGGGAATGGGTTGTGCTGTGTAGCTATCATTCCAACCAACTATATTCAGGGTTGGGTCATCGGTTGGGGTTTGTTGCCCAGAGTAGTTATCATTAAACAGGTGTTCCCACAATTCCACCAATTCATCTGGGTTTGTGCTATCTTCTGTTGCTGTTGGGACAATATAACCTACCAGACGTTTATCAAGGTCAGTTTCTTCCCTAACAATGACAACTGCTTCCTGAATTTTTGGATGTTTGAGTAATGAGGCTTCAATTTCACTTAATTCAATCCGAAAACCACGCAGTTTGACCTGATGATCGATCCGACCTAAGTATTCTAAATTGCCGTCAGGTAGCCAACGCGCTAAATCACCTGTTTTATAAATTCGCTCAACTTTACCGAATAACTCAATTTCAATGAACTTTTCGGCGGTTAATTCAGGACGGTTGAGATAACCTCTGGCTAAACCAACACCAGCAATACACAACTCACCAGGAATACCAGGGGGTAATGGTTGATAGTCGGTATCTAAAATATAGATGCGAAGATTAGATAATGGTTTACCGATAGGCGGTTTTTTGCCATTGGGTTGACAAAGAGCTAAGGCCGCAGTCACGGTGGTTTCTGTCGGACCGTAGCAATTATATAAGCTTTGTTCTGTTCCCCATTGGCTAACTAATTCAGCAGTACAAGCCTCTCCACCAACGCTGAGGCATTGCAAATCCGGTAAACTCACTTTTGGTAAGACAGATAAAGCTGAAGGAGAAAGAAAACTGTGAGTAATTTTGTGTTCAGTTAAAAAGTCAACTAGGCTTTGACTAGGTAACAAAGTTTCTTGATCGCCCAAACACAAGCAAGCGCCCGTGATCAAACTAGTAGCAATTTCACCAATGGACAAATCAAAACTAAAAGAACCAAACTGAAGTAAACGGCTGTGGTTTTTAACTTGAAAAGTCTGCGCCCAAACCAAACTTAAATTGACAATGGCGCGATGTTCAATCATTACCCCTTTAGGTTGTCCTGTCGAACCAGAGGTGTAGATGACATAAGCTAAATTATCAGGCGTACTTTGGGAACTGGGATTATTGGTTAACTGCGAACTGAAAGTTTCCTCATCCAAACAAATTACTTGAGGTGGATGTTCTAGTTGAGTTGTCGGTAATTGGTGTTTGAGGGAAGTTTGGGTTAATAATACCGATGTCCCACAATCTGCTAACATGAACCCAATCCGTTCTTGGGGATAATTGGGATCAATCGGTACATAAGCTCCACCGGCTTTGAGGATACCGAGTAGACCAATAATCATTTCCAATGACCGTTCCACACAGATACCAATTAATGTGTCTGGCTGAATTTGGAAATTTTGAATGAGATAATGAGCTAGTTGATTAGCTTTTTGATTCAGTTGTTGATAAGTCAGGCTGCGGTCTGCAAACACTAATGCAATATTATCAGGGGTTTTTGCTGCTTGTTGTTCAAACAAAGTCACCAGTGTTTGGTCTTGAGGGTAATCGGTGTCAGTTTGATTCCCAGCTTGCAATTGTTGGATTTCTGCTGTTGTGATTAATGGCAGCGTACTGATAGGCTGTTGGGGATTTTGGGTAATTGCTGTCAGCAAGACTTCAAAGTGTCTCGCTATCCGCTTAATTGTGTCTGCTTCAAATAAGTCGGTGGCATATTCCCACACACAGTTTAATTGGTTGTTATTTTCCCGAATATCTAGTCCCAGGTCAAACTTAGCAAATGGGAAACTTTGCTCGAAGGATTGAATATCAAGCCCTGGTAAACTAACATTCGTCCCTGCGCCTTCGGTGTTTTGCAAGGCTATCATCACTTGACAGAGGGGATTACGGCTGAGGCTGCGCTCTGGTTGTAGTTTTTCTACCAGATACTCAAAGGGAATGTCTTGATGAGCATAAGCATCTAAGCAAGTTTGACGAGTTTGTTGCAGTAACTCACTAAAGCTTTGCTCTGGCTTGATTTTGCTCCGCAATACTAAGGTATTGACAAAAAAGCCGATTAACCCTTCTGTGTAGCTATGGGTGCGATTAGCGATCGCACTCCCGATACATAAGTCTTCTTGGCGGCTGTAACGAGATAGTAAGATACTCAAAGCTGTCAACAGGGTCATAAACAAACTCACCCCGTTTTGTTGACTCACGATTTTGAGTTTTTGTGTCAGTTCCTTGCTTAAACAATATTCCTCGTGTTCACCTTGATAACTTTGTTGTGCTGGCCGGGGATGATCAGTAGGTAATTCCAGCACACGGGGCGCATCACCTAGTTGTTGTTTCCAATAATTTTCCTGGCTTGCTAAAATTTCCCCTTGTAACCAACTACGTTGCCAAGCTGCATAATCACTATACTGAATCGGCATGAGTGACAAGTTCGGAGCAGAATCCGCAGCATAAGCAGTATAAGCCTTTTCCCATTCTCGTTTAAACACACCCATAGACCAACCATCGCTGATAATGTGGTGCATATTAATCAGCAGGAAATGTTGATGTTGTCCCAGTTGCAGTAGTTTAGCTGTGAACAGAGGACCAGTATTTAAGTCAAAGGGTTCTTGAGCATGGTTATCGGCTAACCTTTGTACAGTTTCCGCTTGCGTTTGGGGATTGAGTCCCTGTAAGTTGGCAATTTCTAATACTTCTATATCTTCTATATTTTTAACTACTACTTGTGGTTCTCCCTCCAAGGCAGGGAAATAAGTGCGTAAACTTGTATGCCGTTCTAGCAAATAAGTTAAACTCTGCCTCAGAGCCTCTACATTGAGGTTGCCGTCCAATTGAAATGCGACCGGCATATTATAAGTAGCAGAAGTTCCTTTTCCTTCCAGTTGAGCGATAAACCAAAGTCTTGATTGGGCAAAGGAAAGAGTTTTAGGTTGATTTTCTGACTGGGGTAGGATAGGAGGTAAGGCAACACTCGCAGAAGCTTTGTTAATTTCCCGCGCCAACTCAGACAAAATGCTTTGCTCAAATACTTTGCGGACAGGCAATTCTACCCCAAAACTATCACGAATTCGAGCAATTAATTGAGTTGCTAACAGGGAATGTCCTCCCAGTTCAAAGAAGTTGTCAGAGCGACCAACAGACTGAATTTTTAATAACCCTTGCCATAAACTAGCCAGTATTTCTTCTGTGGGAGTTACTGGTATTTCCAAATCACTGGCAGCGGCTGTATTTGGTGCTGGTAATCCTCGGCGATCTAGTTTACCGTTAGCAGTTAAAGGTAATTGTTCCAGAACCATAATCTGGCTAGGAATCATATAATTGGGTAAGCGATTTTTCAGATACTCTTTAATTTCAATCCCTAAAGTGACTGATTTTTCTGCCTGCGTGACATAAGCTACTAACCGAGGATTACTATCAGTTTCATATAGAATTACAACAGCTTCTTTAACTAATGAATGTTGTAATAAAAGCGATTCAATTTCACCAAGTTCAATTCTAAAGCCCCGTAATTTAACCTGCTCATCAATGCGCCCCAGGTATTCTAAATTGCCGTCAGCACACCATCTGGCTAAATCACCAGTTTTATAAATGCGCTCAACTTTACCGAATAAATCAATTTCCATAAATTTTTCGGACGTAGTTTCAGGACGGTTGAGATAACCCCGTGCTAAACCTACTCCCGCAATACACAATTCCCCAGGAATGCCAGGAGGTAATGGTTGATTGTGAGGATCTAAAATGTAAATACTGTTGTTAGCTATAGGTTGACCAATGGAGGGCTTTTTCCCATTCGGTTCACAACGAAATATACTGGCAATAACCGTTGATTCCGTCGGACCATAGCAGTTGAAGAAACTTCTTGTTGTTCCCCACTGTTCTACCAATTCTGCTGCACAAGCTTCACCACCAATGATTAAGGCTTGCAAATCAGGTAAGGTCGCTTGAGGTAATACAGCTAAGGCGGAAGGAGGTAATGCAAAATGGGAAATTTTGTGTTCAGCTAACAAGTCCACCAAGGCTTGACTAGGTAACAGAGTTTCTTTCTGGGCTAGATATAAACAAGCACCGGCAGACAGAGTAGTGGCAATTTCACCAATAGACAAATCGAAACTAAAAGAACCAAACTGAATCCAACGGCTGTGGTGTTGAACTTGAAAAGTTTCAGTCCAGGCTAAAGCTAAATTGACAATTGCTTTATGTTCAATCATCACCCCTTTAGGTTGTCCTGTTGAACCAGAAGTATAAATGACATAAGCTAAATTGTCAGGTGTACTTTTAGGATTGGGATTATCTATTAATTGTTCAGTAAAAGCTTCTTCATCTAAACAAATGATTTGGTGTTTTAGTTCACTTATAGGTAATTTTTCTTGGAGAAAACTTTGGGTTAATAAAACCGATATCCCTGAATCTTCTAACATGAAGCGAATCCGTTCCGGGGGATAATTGGGGTCAATCGGTACATAAGCACCACCGGCTTTAGTAATCCCAAGGACACCAATAATCATTTCTAAAGAGCGTTCAACAGAGATACCAATTAAGGTGTCTGGCTGAATTTGAAAATTTTCAATTAAATAATGAGCTAATTGATTGGCTTTTTGATTCAATTGTTGATAAGTTAGCTGTTGAGACTCAAAAACTACAGCGATATTATGAGGATTTTTAGCAACTTGTGTTTCAAATAAGTCAACTAAAGTTTGATTGTGGAGATATTCTGTTTGAGTTTGATTCCAAATTTGTAGTTGCTGAAATTCATCCTCTGTCAGCAAGGATAGAGTATTGATTCGTTGGTTCGGATTATCAACAATTCCCTTGAGCAGAACTTGAAGATGTCCTGTCATTCGTTGGATAGTTTGAGCCTCAAATAAATCGGTTGCATATTCCCATTCTCCTGTTAAACCTTGGGATGTTTCACGGAAAATTAGGGACAAATCAAACAGCGTTGTGGTGTTTTCCCACTCAAAACGAGTCCAAGTTAATCCAGGAATTTCTAATTTTTCTTGATTTCCACTTTGCAAGCTAAAAGCAACTTGAAACAGGGGATGATGAGAAAGCGATCGCTCTAAGCCTAATTCATCAATCAGTTTTTCAAAGGGTAAATCTTGATGATCATAAGCATCCAGAGTTACTTGCTTCACTCGTTCCAGTAATTCTAAGAAAGTGGGATTTCCTTGTAAGTTGGTACGCAAAGCTAAAGTATTAACAAAAAAGCCAATTAGTGATTCAGTTTCACGACGGTTGCGATTAGCGATCGCCGAACCAACAACAATATCATCTTGTCCACTGTAGCGCGACAATAACAGTGTGAAAGCTGTCAGTAAAGTCATAAACAGGGTAGTCCCTGACTCCTGACTTAAACGTTTTAATTTCTGTATTAAATCCAGATCAAGTTGTAAAAACTCACTACGTCCCTTGAAGCTTTGCACTGATGGACGTGGTTGATCTGTGGGTAATTCTAATAAAGGTGGAACATCAGCTAATTGTTTTTGCCAGTAATTGAGTTGATTTTGCAGTACCTCTCCCTGTAACCATTGTCTTTGCCAATGGGCAAAATCGGCATATTGTAGCGATAATGACGGTAAAGGAGATGTTTCTTCAGCACAGAAAGCGGTATAAAGAGTAAACAATTCCCGACGAAAAATGTCCATTGACCAGCCATCACAAACAATATGATGGATAACCAGCAACAGCAGATGGGATTTATCAGCCAGTTGTAACAATTTTACCCGCAATAAAGGAGGGTTTGATAAATCAAATGGCTGTTGTAATTCTTCTTTCGCTAAATGCTGCGTCTTGCTTAATTGGTCTTCTGCTGTCAATTGTCGCCAATCTAATACTTGCATCTTCAGTTGCGGATGAGCATTAATTACCTGTATCGGCGACTCATCAACAACACTGAAGCTAGTACGTATGACCTCATGACGTTGGACAATTTCTGCGATCGCTTTTTCTAAAGCACTGATATTCAGAAATCCGTTAATTTGCCAGAAAAACGAGACATTATAAACACAATTTTCGCCTTCTAGTTGGTCAAGAAACCACAATCTTTGTTGTGCAAAGGATAGGGGAAGGGGGTTTTCCCGTGATACTGGTTTGAGGAGTGGGGTTTGTTGTTGCTTTTTTAGTTTTTGTAAAACTAATTCTCGTTTTTCTGGTGATAGGTTTTCAAGACGTTTTAGTAAATCGCTCATAATATTTTTGTGAAATTTATTTTTTATCTAACCACAGAGACACAGAGAACACAGAGATTAAGAGAGGTAATCTTTCATTAATTTATAGTGATTTCTCTATCAAAATACGTTTGAAAAATTTTTATAAAAGTAATTGTTGTGTTACCTCCTCTTCTGATAATTGATCTACTTCTGCTAAAATCCTGGCTAGTTCATCATTTTCAGCTTGCTCAATTTGTTGTTCAATAACTTTCTGGGCAAGTTCAGCAATAGTTGGATTTTCAAATAAATAACGCAGAGGAAAATCTAGAGAAAAAACTTCTCTTAAACGAGAAATAGCTTGAGTAGCAAGTAAGGAATGTCCTCCTAGTTCAAAAAAGTTATCGTTAATTCCCACTTGTTTTAATTTCAGAACTTCTGTCCAAATATCTGCTAATTCTTTTTCTGTATCGGTGCTAGGTGGAACAAAATCAATTTCTAAATTTCTTTGTGTATGATCGGGAATTGGCAAAGCACGGCGATTGATTTTACCGTTAGGAGTTAGGGGTAAATTTTCTAAAAATACAAAAGCAGCAGGAATCATGTAATCTGGCAGTTTTGATTTGAGGAAGTTTCTCAAACTGCTGGGAGTTAGTACATTATTCTGTGCTACTAAATAAGCTACTAATAATTTCTGACCTGGTTCATCTTCCCGCGCCATTACTACTGCTTGTTTAATATCAGGATATTGAATTAAAACGGCTTCAATTTCTGCTAATTCAATTCTAAACCCGCGAATTTTAACTTGGTTGTCAATTCGTCCGATAAATTCTAAATTCCCATCAGGTAAACGACGAACTAAATCACCAGTTTTGTAAAGTATATCTCCCTCAATGAAAGGATTAGGAATAAATTTTTCTCTGGTTAGTTTTGGCTGATTTGAGTAACCTCTAGCAACACTCGCGCCACCTACATATAATTCACCTATCACACCAATAGGAACTCTCTGTAAATTATTATCTAATATATAAACTGTTCTGTCTCCAATGGGTTTCCCAATGGGAATAGAATTAATATTTTCAGGTAGTTGTTGAGGAACTGTGTAACAAGAGGTAATGACTGTACATTCACATGGTCCATAGCCATGAAGTATTTTTGTTCCCGGCAATAGTTCTAAAGCACGACGAACATGAGGTACAGAAACGGACTCTCCCCCAAACATCAGTTGTTTAATTTCTAACAACCCTTCAGCCATTGTATCAATCATGAGATTGAATAATGCTGTAGTCAGAAATAGGATGTTAACTCCTTGTTCTTTAATAATCTGGCTTAAGCCTTCTGGTGTGGGAATTTTTTCTGGATAAAGTACACAACGTCCACCATAAATTAAGGGTGTCCAAAGTTCCCAGGCTAACATATCCCAGGAATTTGATGAATGTTGGAGAAAAATTTGTTCCGCATCAAAGTGAATGTAATCAACCCCCAACATCAAACCAATAATGCTACGATGCAGAATTTCCGTTCCCTTTGGTGTTCCCGTTGTGCCAGAAGTGTAAATTATAAAAGCTAAATTTTCTGCATTAACTTCATTAGGTAAATTGTCTTGTGGATATTGGGCGATAATTTCCCTATCTATATCAAGATTTACCACAGTTTGATGATTGAGTGGGAGTATATTTTGTAAATGAGTTTGTGTTAGGACAATAGGTGTTTGTACGTCTTCCAGCATGAAAGCTAATCTTTCTCTAGGATAAGCTGGATCTAATGATACATAAGCTCCTCCAGCTTTAAGAATAGCGAGTATTCCGACTACCATTTCTAAGGAACGCTCAACACAAATTCCTACCGTCGTTTCTGGTTTAACTCCTAATGATTTTAAATAATTTGCTAATTGATTAGCACGGTTATTTAATTGCCGATAAGTTAAATGTTCTTGTTTGTAAACAACTGCAATCTTATCAGGTGTTTTCTGTACTTGTTTTTCAAATAAAATATGAACACATTGATAATTAATATTGTCTTGATTTTGATGATTCTCTAAAAGTATTAATTCTTGTTCTTCTTCTGCACTAAGTAAAGATATTTGTGAAATATTTTGTTGTAAGTTTTCAGAAAAACTTGTGAGCAATGTTTGGAAATGTCCAATTATGCGGCTAATTCTTGGTTCATCAAAGCAGCTAGTATCATAAACAAATCTACCTCCTAATTGTGAACCAGGATTAATCACTATGGTTAATGGATAGTTTGTTCTTTCAAAACAACTCAGATGACTAATTTCTAAGGTTTTTTGTGTATCTTGTTTACTGGAATCTACAGGATAATTTTCAAAGACTAACAGACTTTCAAATAATGGCATTCCTGGAAGAATATCACTGAATTGTTGAATTTCTGCCAGGGGAAAATAACTATATTGTTCTTGTTCTACGGCTTGAGTTTGTAATTCTTGCAGCCAAGATAATATTTCTTTTTGATTATCAATTTTTACAAGGGTGGGAATGGTGTTAATTAATAATCCCACCATTGATTCTATGTTTTCTATTACAGGTTGACGACCGGATACAGTTGCACCAAAAACTACATCCTTTTCGCCACTGTAGCGGGAAATTAATAAACCCCATGCTCCCTGGACTAAATTATTTAATGTTAAATGATGTTGTCGTGCCGCAGCTTGCAATTTTTCAGTTATCGTTTGAGATAATTGAAAACGTTTTTCTTGATATATTCCTTTGCTGCTGTTACCTGTTCTCTGTTCCCTGTTACCTATTAAGGTAGGTGTTTCAAAACCTTTTAATGTTTGTTGCCAAAATTGTTTAGCTTTTTCAATATCCTGTTGTTGTAACCATTCAATATATTCTTTATAAGGTCGAACTGGTGACAATCTTAAATGTTCACCTCGTTGATTTGCTTCATACAAAGCGAAAACTTCTTTGAGAATGATTTGCATTGACCAACCATCAAAAAGAAGATGATGGTGACTCCAAATAAATTGGTAGGTGTTCTCAGTTAATTGAATGATAGTAAAACGCATTAAAGGAACTTGATTGAGTTCAAATCCCTTGTAGCGATCGCTCACCAAAAAATTATCTAAATTCTTTTGTTGTTCATCACTTGTTAAATGTCGCCAATCCATTTTTTCCCAGGGAAGATCCACTTGCTTACTTACCATTTGCAAGGGTTTTTCTATTTCTTCCCAAAAGAAAGAACTGCGTAATATTGAATGTCTAGCTACAACTTGTTCCCAAGCTTTTTGGAAAGCGGGAAAATTCAATTCTCCAGAAAGAATGCAAAGTAACTGTTCAAAATAAACTTCTGATTCTGGTGCATAAAGGGTATGAAACAACATCCCTTGTTGCATGGGTGAAAGTTCATAAAGGTCTTCGATACTTTGCATGAAATTACCTCTGAGTTAGTGATTGGGGACTGGTGACTGGTAACTGGGGAAGAATTAAGCAATTACCAATTACCTGTTTATTTCTTCTTGTTCATTTTGGCTAGGAATTTATCTAGCTGTTTTTGATTGAGTTTAGCAGCAGAAAAATCAGACGGGGTATAGCTTTGATCGTCTTTTGATTGACAGTGATTTATGAGGTTGGTTAATGCTTCCATAAATCCTGAAGCTAACCTTTCTATAGTGTCCCGCTTGTGAATTTTATCACTATACGCCCAAGTCATTTCTAGTTTTCCAGCCCGAATAAAACCGCTAATTCCTAATAGGTGACTACGACGATTTAATGAACTTTGTTCTGATTTAAATTCTTTAGCTTCACCTAAAACTGATGATGCTTTCAGCACTTGATCAAATTGTCCCAGGTAGTTAAAACTAATTTGCGCTGATGGGAAGGAAGCTAATTTTTCGCGGATGCTAGTGTCTGCATTTAAATATCGCAATACACCATAACCTATTCCCCGGTTGGGAATGCTTCTCAGTTGTTCTTTGACTGATTTTAAAGCCTCCCCTAGTTGGTTTTCTTTGAGTTCTAAACCCACAGGAAATAATGTTGTAAACCAACCTACAGTGCGGGATAAATCTACATCTTCAAATAAGTCTTCCCGTCCATGTCCTTCTAAATCTATTAGTAAGGAATTTTCTCCTGTCCACTGGGCAAAACTCTGGACTAAGGCTGTCAATAGTACATCATTAATCCGGGTATTGTAGGCAGCAGGTACATCTTGTAATAGGGCGCGGGTTTGTTCTTCATTTAACGCCAATGACACAGATGCAGTTGAGGCTAGGGTGTTATTTTCTGCAACCCCAGGATAGTCTACTGGTAATGTTTTTGTGGCAATATTAGATTGATTTACCCAGTAATCTAACTCTTTCACAGCTTGGGTTTGAGCGTATTCTGTTAAGCGATCGCTCCAATATTTCCAAGATGTTGTTTTCTCTGGTAATTTTATCGCCTGACCCCGGCTTATTTGTTGGTAAGCTGTTGCTAAATCTTCCAATAAAATCCGCCAAGAAACTCCATCAACTGCTAAGTGATGAATGACGACGAGTAAACAACTGGGTTGATTTTTGCCTAATTGAAATAATGCAAATTTGGCAATTTTTCCTGTTGCTAAATCCAAACTAGCTTGTAATTCTGTATCTTTAGTTTTTATCGCTGTTTCCTGTTCTGCTGCTGACAGGTGCGATAAATCAAAGATGCTTAATGGTACAGTTTTTTGTACATCGGTGTGGATTTGTTGCCAGTTTTCTCCTTCCTGGACAAATTGCGATAGCGAAGCGATGCTGCAAGCAGTTCGCAAAGCATCATGGTGTACCAAAAGTTTTTGTACCACTTCTTGCAATAATTCAGGTTGCAAATCGGCAGGAATTTCTAACAATGCTGATTGGTTAAAGTAATTGATTTCTGGTAATTTCTGCTCAAAAAACCATTTTTGAATCGGTGTTAAACCCACTTTACCAGTTACTAAACCTTGTTCGGCGTTGATTTGGCGAGTCATACCCGCTACTGTCGCTAACTCAGCAATGGTTTGATACCTAAATAACTGTTTAGCCGCAATTTGGATACCTGCCTGATTAGCTTTAGAAACTAGCTGAATACTGAGAATTGAATCTCCACCTAATTCAAAATAGTTATCGTGAATGCCAACGTTTTCTATTCTCAGAACTTCTGACCAAATGGCCACTAATTTTTCTTCTATTAGTGTGCGTGGTGCTGCAAATTTATCTTCATCACTGCGAGAAAAATCAGGTGTTGGTAAAGCCCGATAATCTACCTTTTGATTTGGTGTCATGGGTATGCTATCTAACACCATGAACGCCGCAGGAATCATGTAATTTGGTAGTTTCTGTTTGAGAAACTGTCGCAGCTCGTCAATTGTTGGTTGTGGTCCTTGGGGTAAGAAATAAGCTACAAGTCGCTTTTGTCCAGTAATTTCTTGATGGGCGATCACAACCGCTTGGGATACTTGGGGATGTTGTCTTAATACTGTCTCAATTTCTCCCAACTCAATGCGGAAACCACGAATTTTTACCTGATTATCAACCCGTCCCAGGTATTCTAAATTGCCATCTCTGCGGAATTTGACCAAATCCCCAGTTTTGTATAATCTATTCCCTTCTGTGTTCTCAATAAATTTCTCTGCTGTGAGTTCTGGACGTTGCCAATATCCTCTTGCTAGTCCTGCTCCCCCAATGTGTAGTTCTCCGGGAACTCCTATAGGTACGGTTTGCTGATATTGATCTAAAATGTAAACCTGAGCATTACTAATGGGTTTACCAATGCTCACAGAAGTATTTTCCGGGGTGAGGCGTTCTAAGGTTGTGACTACCGTGGCTTCTGTGGGTCCGTAAGTGTTAAATAATTGGGGTGCTGGGGAAAGATGCGCCGTGCAATTATGCCAATGTTGCACTTTTTCTAGTTGTACTTCTTCACCACCAATAATCACAGTTCTCAAACTAGCTGGAATAGGAGAGTTTTGGGGTTGCAGTTCTGTTACTAACTGATGCCAGTATGCTGTGGGTAAGTCCAAAACCGTTAACTGCCATTTTTGACAACACCGCCAAAAATCATCACTGGAGTTGAGCATTTCTTCGGTGCGTAATACTAAGGTTGCACCAACAGCAAGACAGGGGAAGATTTCTTCTATGGATGTATCGAAGCAAACAGAGGCAAATTGCAGAACCTGATCTTGAGCATTGATACCATACTCATCAATGGCAGTGGTGACAAAGTTCAACAATGAGCGATGTTCTATCATTACTCCTTTGGGTTTACCCGTAGAACCGGAGGTATAGATAATGTATGCCAGGTGATTTAGCTGAACGTCACTAACCGGGTTGGCTGGACTTTGGGTAGCGATTTTTGCCCAATCTGTATCTAAACAAATGGTTTGTCCGCTATAACCTACCAGTTTTTCTTGGAATCTATTTTGTGTGAGTAAAATACCGAGTTGGGTATCTGCGATCATCTCCGCTATGCGTTCTTGGGGATAAGCAGGATCAATGGGAACGTAAGCACCACCGGCTTTGAGAATACCCAATAAACCAGCAATCATTTCTAGGGAACGGTCAACACATATCCCCACCAAGGTTTCGGGTTTGACTCCTAAACTTTGCCCAAAACTTTGTAGGTAGTGGGCGATTTTGTTAGCGCGATCGCTCAATTCTCGGTAAGTTAATTTTTTACCATCCTGTTCTACAGCTACGGCATCCGGTGTTAATTCTACTTGCAGTTCAAATAACTTATGGATACACTGGCTCTGTGTAGTTTCCCTGTCTGTTTGATTCCATTCCCCTAATAGTTTTTGTTGTGATGCGGTAATTAGAGGTATTTGGCCAATTCTTTGCTCTGGGTTCGCTACCATCTCAATTAACACCTGTTCATACTGCTCTAGCATCGCTGCCATGCTTTCAGCATCAAACAAGTCACTGTTATATTCCAAATCCAGGGTAATCCCTTTTGCTCCCGTTTTCGCACCGTACTGGACGCTTTGTTCAAACCGGGGGATAACTAAGAAATCAAGATCAAACTTGGCAGATTTGTTATTAGCTGGTTCATGCAGGATGAAGTCAAAGCCAGGGAATTTTAAATAAGGCTTGGCAGAGTTATGGAAACTAAACATCACCTGAAATAGCGGATTATGACTCAGGTTGCGAACCGGTTTCACCGCTTCTACCACTTTATCAAAGGGTACATCTTCGTTAGCGTAAGCTTCCATTGTCATTTGGCGCACCCGGTCGAGTAATTCCCGCACTGTGGGATTTCCTGAAACGTCGGTACGTAAAACCAAGTTGTTAACAACCATACCCATAATCTTTTCGATCTGGTGCATCCGACGATTGGCAACCGCAGAACCGATAAAAATATCATCTTGGCCAATGTAACGGTGCAACTGGATGATGAAAGCTTCCAACATCGTCATAAATAAGGTTGCACCTTGCTGATGACTAAAAGCTCTCAGGGATTCGCACAAATCAACGGGCAATTCTCTGCGCGCGTGTTCGCCATTATAGGTTTGCTCTTTGGGACGTGGGCGATCGTAAGGTAATTCCAACAACGGCGGAATCCCGGCTAACTTTTGCTGCCAATAAACTAACTGCGCTTGAGCTTCTGGAGTTTTCGCCCATTCACGCTGCCAAGTAGCAAAGTCAGCAAACTGGTAACTTAATTCCGATAATGGGGAAGGTTTACCCGCCCAGAAAGCTTCATACAGTGCTACAAACTCACTTAAAAAGACGTTAAATGACCAGCCATCATGCGCCATGTGATGCTCAACATGGGTCAATATATAATCCTGGTCGCTCAACTGAAATACCGCCCATTGCACTATGGGTAGTTGGGTTAGGTCTAGGTGTGTGAGAAGTTCTGCCTCTACTAACTTTTGTGCCTCTATTTGTCGCTCCGGTTCAGGAATGTCCCGCAGGTCAACGACTCTCAAAGCGGCTCCTGGATGTGGGTGAATTACTTGATACAGCCTACCATTCACCTCTTGATAAGTTGTACGGAAGATTTCATGCCGCCTGACAATCTCATCTAGAGAACCTTGTAGAGCTTCAAAATCCAGTTTGCCTCTAATGTCCATTGTGGCCTGGAATTGGTAGGCGCTATTTTCTGGTGCTAATTTATGGACAAAGTAAATCCGCTCTTGGGAAAAGGAAACTGGTACAAGTCCTTCATGGGCAATGTGTTGAATGGTGGGGCGTTCCCATTGGGTTTCTTCACCACCTTGGGCAATGAGTTCAGCTACAGCAGCTATGGTGGGGTTAGCAAATACTTGAGCAAAAGATATATTTACCCCGAACATTTCCCGCGCGCGAGAAATCATTTGCGTCACAATCAGGGAGTGACCACCCAAACAAAAAAAGTTATCATTGACTCCCACTACATCCAGTCCTAATAACTCAGTCCAGAGAGTCGCTAACTGTTCTTCAATGGAGTTACGGGGTGCAACAAAAGCTTCTTCTAAATCGGGGCGTGTCCGAGCGGGGGCGGGCAGACTACGACGATCAACTTTACCATTGGGGGTCAAGGGTAAGAAGTCCAGCAGCATCCAAGCTGTTGGCACCATGTAAGCAGGTAGCTTGTCTTCTAGAAAGCTTTTGAAGGTTGTGGCGGTTACTGCTTTTTGATCAGGTACAACATAAGCAACCAACCGTTTATCACCAGGGATATCTTCACGAACAATTACTACTGCTTGTTGTATATCCGGGTGTTGACTTAAAGCCGCCTCAACTTCTCCTAGTTCAATACGGAAACCGCGAATTTTGACTTGGTTATCAACTCGCCCCACAAACTCAATATTACCGTCTGGTAAATAACGCGCCAAATCCCCCGTTTTATACAATTTTGGATTTTGGATTTTAGATTTTGGATTATGAAAAGGATGAGAAATAAATCTTTCTGCTGTTAATTCTGGACGGTTGAGGTAGCCTCGTGCTAAACCATCACCACCAATATAGATTTCCCCAGGAGTACCTACGGGAACAGGTTGTAGTTGCTCGTTTAGTATATATATTTGTGTATTAGATATGGGGCGACCAATGGGTAATGTTGTTGCTCCTTCTGGTACATTTTCTACTGGATAAAAACAGGAGTATGTTGTACTTTCTGTTGGTCCGTAAACGTGCAACAATTGTTGTGGTGCGCCATGTGTCAGCACTGCTCTGACTGTTTTCGGATCTACAGCTTCACCGCCAAATAATAAGTATCGCAGGTCTTTAAATGCCTGGGGAACAATGTTAGCTAGTTGATTAAATAAGGCAGTGGTTAAAAATAAGATGTTAATTTTTTGTTCTTGGATGTATGCTGCAAAATCCACGGGTGAAAGCAGGACATTTTGAGGAACACCGACTAAGGTAGCTCCATGTAATAAAGAACCCCAAATTTCAAAGGTGGCTGCATCAAATGAAGTATTGGAAGCTTGGGCTGTACGGTCAGTGGTTGTAAACTGTACATAATTGGTATTACATACTAAGCGATTTACAGCCCGATGGGGTACAGGGACTCCCTTGGGTGTGCCGGTAGAACCGGATGTATAAATCACATAGGCTAGATTTTCTGCTGTGACGTTGCTGGTAGGATTTTCTGGATTTTGCTGAGTGATTAATTCCCAATCTTGATCCAAACAAACTGTTTTTACTCCACTTTCAGTAAAGCTTTCTAGAAACTTCTGCTGGGTTAACAACACTTGTACTTGGGAATCTGCCAGCATGAAGGATATCCGCTCTTTGGGATAGGTGGGATCTAGTGGTAGGTAAGCTGCACCTGCTTTAAGAATACCTAATAACCCAACGATAATTTCTAGGGAACGTTCAATACAAATTCCTACTAAAACTTCTGTTCCTACACCTAAAGATTGTAAATAATGAGCTACTTTATTGGCTTGATGATTTAACTCTTGATAAGTCAGTTTCTGCCCATCAAAAACAACGGCAATATTATCTGGAGTTTTTTCCACTTGTGCTGCAAATAATTCATGTATGCACAAATGTTGAGGATAATCTACTGTGGTATTATTCCATTCCACTAATATTTGATGTTTTTCCTGTTCGGTTAAAACGGGCAAATTCTCCAGAGAATTATTTGAGTTAATCACCATTTCTTCCATGATTTTTGTATGTAAATTGATAATTTTACTAAAGTGGTCAATAATTAATACTTACTTTTTTTTTAAGTTAAGCTTATTAAGCTTGATTTTTGTATTTCAGGTTGTATTCCAGGAAAATTTATCTATTGTTAGGTAAGGTCTTCTAGAATAAATCATGACAAACTTTTATGGTGTTATAGAAATGGCCTGTGAGAGATTCATCTAGTGTAATCAGACTCAAAGGCCATTTTTTATCTCATCTCTATCTGATTTTGGTGAGATTATGTGTACCTGGTAGTTCTGGAGTTGAAAAAAGTAGAAATTTGGAGAAATTTTAAAAAGACCTTAATTTAGTGGCATTTGTTTGAGAATGTCACCAAATTTAAGCATGAAATTATGCTTCTACTGCTACTTCTTCATCTTCATCTACAATTTCCACTGTCCTTGGTTCTCCCGCAACTTCTGCTTCTGTCGCTGTATGAGTTTCTGATTCTACGTGAGTGGTTAATTTGGCTTTTAGTTCGTCGGAAATGGGTAAATCATTGATTTCTTTAACAAGTGATCTCACGGATTCATTTTTAGTCCGTTCTGAGTAAACTGCTTTGAGAATAGCTTCAATTCCATAAGCACCTACTGTATCTCCTACAACTCCTACTAGACCGAGTAAACCTATACCTCCAAGGATACCAAATGGTCCTCCTGCTGCTGTGAGGGCAGCCACAATAGCAGCATTACTACCTGATGATGCAACTGCTAAAACTACAAGAATTATGCCAGGAAGACCTAGACCAGCTAGTTTTTTTGCGATTTCGTCCATGTTCATAACCTAATATCCTTAATATTGTTGGTTAATTGTTAGTGAAAACCTGCTTGGTGGTATGAGATTGAAGTCTCTATAGTTCAAGAAGATATTGCAGTATCTAGACTAAGAGAAGATAAATTTCTCTGGAGAGCAAACTCAACTAGTTTTTTAACATTCTCTTTCCTATTCAACCTCAATATATACAACTCGTCAATTCAATAATTGATCAGGAAACACTAAAAAAGAGAATTTGTATTATAGCCAACAATTCGCTGATGAATTGAAAGCTAAAATATGATTTTTATATGTAATAACATAACACTTTATTTTAATTTAAAGCATGGCTGTTTTCTATTTTTACGCATGATATATTTACAGTTCTTAAAGATGGTAAATATTTTTTACTTTCTGATTTTAGATGATTTTGCAATTTTAGTTTTAGTTCTTGGCAAATTGGTAAATCTTGAATTTCGTAGAACAGCGATCGCAAAGTTTCGGTTTTGCCACGTTCTGAATAGACGGCTTTGAAAATAGCTTCAATGCCATAATTGGCAATGAGATCACCTACAACTTTTGTCAGACCCAGTAAACCTATACCTCCAAGGATACCAAATGGTCCTCCTGCTGCTGTCAGCACGGCAACGATAGCCGCATTACTACCTGATGATGCGAATGCTAAAATCAAGAGAATACTTCCCGGAAGACCTAGACCTGCAAGTTGTTTCACAATTTCATCCACTTTAATCACCTAACATTTTGATATTGTTGTTTTCAATTTTCTTATTTGTATGAAATTGGAGTGATTGTAGATAAAGAAATAGATCTCAGAATTTACACTCAGTTAGATAAAATTCACCCCCTCTAATCTATTCAACCTGAATTTAGCAACTTGATTTTTAATCAATATTTTTTTAATCAAGAATGTGGCTGATTTTGCCTTTTACGGCTGAGATAGCTACAGTTCTAGGAGAAGCTAAATAGTTTTTACCTGTAGGATCGCCACTGCGTCCTTTAAAATTGCGATTAGTTGCATAAACTCCTGTTTCTTCTTTGTTTAAAACCCCAATTCCCGAATTGATACAAGCACCACAACCTGATTTAAGAATTTTTGCACCTGCTTGAGCAAAAATGTCCATATATCCCAATGCTTCTGCTTTTTCCCGAATTTCTACGGAAGCAGGAACAATAAACAAGTTGACACCATCTGCCACTTGGCGATCCTGTAAAACTTCGGCGGCCTGAGCCAAATCGTATAATTTACCTCCTGTACAAGAACCAATAAAAGCTTTAGTAATGGGGGTTTCTTCTATCTGACTAATAGGTACTACTTGATCCGGTTTGGGAGGACGGGCAATTTGCGGTTCTAGATTACTGATGTCAAATTTATACACTTTTTCATATTCAGCATCAGGATCGGCTATAAGTTCCTCAAATTCTTGATCAGATCGACTTCTGACATAATTGCGGGTTGTTTCATCAGGAACGATTAAACCACAGATTGCACCACACTCAATGGCCATATTAGCAAGAGTCAATCTTTCATCAAAAGGCATTTGTTCGAGTATTGACCCTCTAAATTCCATTACTTTGCTTGTAGCACCAGCGCAACCAATTTGTCCCAGGATAAACAAAATAATATCCTTAGCACTGATGTGGGGGGGTAGAGTTCCAGATAACTCGAATACCAGTGTTGAGGGAACACGAATCCACATATCCCCCATAGCATAGATATTGGCCATGTCTGTAGTTCCCACACCGGCGGAAAAAGCTCCTAATGCCCCGTAGGTACAGGTATGGGAATCTGTACCAGCAATAATCATTCCTGGGCGTACAAATCCTTTTTCTGGTAGTAAAACGTGACAAATACCAGCAGCTTCACCGGGAGAAACTATATCAAATAAATGACATCCTTGTTTTTTGGCAAAGTCAATCATTTCTTGATACATGACATTGGCTTTTTGATCATTGCGGATGTCATTCACTTGGATAAAGTGATCTGCTACTAAAACTACCCGTTGAGCATCCCACAGTTTTGCTTCTTTGCCGTAGTGTTTATAAAATGTTGTGGCTACAGGTCCTGCTACCGCATCATGGGATAAAGCTAAGTCAACTTGGGCAAAAACTACTTCTCCAGGACGGACATAAGTATTACCAGAAGCTTTAGCGATCAGTTTTTCTACTAAAGTCATGGGTCGTTGGGGAGTTACACTTTTAGGAGTGGTAATTTTTCCCTGACGACGCATTTGATTAAAAGGTATGAGTCCACCTGCTTGGGCGATCGCCTCAACTACAGGATTCTCTTGTTTTTCCTCTAAAATTTCTAGATTTAATCCAATATTGATACTATTGCGATAAAAAATTTCTGCAAATGATCGCGCCTGAATCTTTTCAATTCCCGCAGCTTTCAAGGCTACAGGCGCAATTTCTCTACTAGAACCACAACCAAAATTTTCACCGGCGACAATTACATTATATTTTAATAACTCTCCTACTCCAATCAAATGTTCTAAAGCATATTGTTTTAAAATATCAGGATCATAAGTTGTCGCTCGATTCGCAGGAATAATATCATCAGTATTAATATCATCCCCTAAATATAAAACTTTTTTAGTTACTTCTTTATTTATAGAACTCATGCAGCACCCCAATTTCTGTATTTTGTAAATTATAAATCTCTGTTAGTAAAAGCTGTATTAATTGTTCGGTATTAACTAATATTTCGGAGCCTTGGGGAGATAAATCCGCAGTCCGATATCCTTGCTCTAAAACTCGATCTTGTGCTACCATAATTATTTGGGCGGCTCTTTTTTCCCCCCACTGCTCTAGCATTAAAACACAAGCTCCAATAGTTCCCAAAGGATTAGCAATTCCTTTACCAGCAATATCTGGCGCAGTACCGTGAATTGCTTCGTATAGTCCAAATCCATCTGCATTAAGACTGGCTGATCCTAATAAACCTAAAGAACCAACTAAAGCTCCACCAATATCGCTGAGAATATCTCCAAACAAATTGCTGGCCAAAATTACATCAAATCTCTGGGGATTCATAACCATTTGCATGGCTAAATTATCCACTAACATTGGTTCTACAATAACATCAGGAAACTGGGCTGCTTCTTCTTGCACTAAACGAGTCCAAGGCAAATTAGGTAAGGCATTTTCTTTATGGGCTACTGTTAGTTTTCCTCGACGTTGTTGGGCTTTTTGCAAGGCTTGGCGAGCAAGGCGACGTATTTCATGATCGTAATAGAGCATGGTGTGGTAGCCATAAGCTCCTTTTTCATCTGAAGCACGTCCAGCAGATCCAAAATAAATACCACTGACTAATTCTCGAATGACGAGTATATCCAGTCCTTTGATTTTTTCTGGGCGTAAGCTAGATTTATTTACTAAACTATCAACAATCCGAATAGGACGCAGATTGCAAAAAAAGTCGTAATGTTTTCGCAGTTCTAGCAGTCCTCCTTGGGTAACTGCTCCAAAGACAATTCCATCAGATCCATTACATAGCTCGGCTGTGGCTTGAGGAAAGTAAGTACCAAATTTTTCTAAGGCGGTTGTACCCAGCCAACCATAATCTACCTGCAAGGTAAATCCTTCCAGTTTCGCTACTTGTTGCAAAAGTTGTAGAGAAGCTGCCACAACTTCTGGTCCAATTCCTTCACCTGGAATAGCAACAATGCGATAAGACTGATTACTTGAAGACCTCATTGTTCCGTATTTTTTAATTGATGAGGATTCATCGAGCCTGAAATTGTCAAACCTGAACTCCCCCTCAGTAACAACGCTGGAAATATCATACTTTATAAAATTAGTGTGTAATGTGTCAATACTGTAGCCAAAATAAGAGCCTTGATAATTTTTGGCAAAAACGGCAAAAACAAGCATACATAAGCGTTTCGAGAAAAAGGTTGTTTAGAATCTAAAACCCTTATCCTACCGTCAATACATTAAAAAACCCTTGTGGGAAACCTTCAAGGAATTTTTAGGACTGATTGTTTTTGCCAAGCCTAGCAAGAAACGGGAGTTCATGGTTGAAGCATTATCATCTCACCCTCGTAATTTAGCTAAGGTATTGAATGTATAACACGCTTTTCCTTCTTTTCCCAGATTTTCAATCAGAATGCAAGGACATTTAAGACAGTTAAGATTTTTTATAAAAAAATTAAAAATTTGATTGTGATTTTTATAAATTAATTTTATATAGGTAGGACTCCTATTTGATTATTGATAGCATAGCTTGGCGTAAGCTATACAAAACTCCGTACACCCAAATGATCTAAAACCCTATTCCCTATTCTCAGCCTCCACGGAAAATTTATAAATCAAGTCGGAACACTATAATTAATTTTTGACATTAACAGACATTCCTAAAATCTTGATAATGCCATTGTTCTGACTGATTTTCACTGATGTTAGTTCTTGGTTTAATAAATAAAATCTGCCCATCAAACTAACTGAATTATAAACACCTTTCTTGGATTTTTTCAGGATGATTGTGGCTTTTTTCTGATTACTAACTCCTTTAAGAATGAGAATATCAGCAAAATTGAAGCTACCCGATGCAGTTAATTTATCACTATTCACTTTAGCGTTAATATTGGCAAAGGTATAACCCAAAAACTTGAGATTCCCTACAAGATTAGCTGAATTATTGATATTTCCATTGTTGTCTTTACCGAGAGTGACTGTAGCACCATTAAAAGCTAAAATGCCAAAATTGAAATCACTTTTTGCCTTCAATCCTCTTTCATTGAGGATAATACCTAATGCAGTGAATTTTTTACCTAAAATAGTTATATTACCTAAACCTGAAACTTTTTTCTTTGTTAAATCAACTTTCAATTTTGGAACATTTAATTTGAGAATATTAACTAAATTCAGAAATACGTCTTTGATGAAAACATCTTGAACATTAAATAATAATTTACCCTTACCTAAATCTTGATTAAATGCAGTTATATCTGCTTCACCTGTAGCAATTTGATTGTTTAAATTAACTGTTAGCAGGGGAATATTGAGAGTTAAGAAACCGACTAAATTGATTTCAAGATTTTTCAGATTAATACTATTGTGATTAATATCAAATGTAATACCTGCTAGACTATTACCTAAAACGGAAAGTTTTCCGAAACCACTACCGCAACCAGTTTTGATATCTATAATTAAGTCATCAACATCAATACTTAGCAGATTGGCTAAATTCAAATCAAAGTTTTTAAATATCGCATTGGTGTCAGTAATTTTAAATTCCACATTTGCAATTTCGTTACCCAGTAACTCTACATAGCCATCTCCCTGAAGATACTGCTCGGTAGGTGTTACTTTTAAGGCTAAATCTAAACTATCATCATCTGCTCCTGTAATTTTGGCAAATCCTAAATCTATTTCAAAAACTTTTAATGAACCACTAATATTATTTAAACTTGTGTTAGCTTGCAGGAGTAAAATCGCTTCATTACCCCAAGCATGAATTTTACCATTAATTTCTAATCCTTCTGATATCGGTTGTCCTGCAATTGTTGTGCAAAAGGGAACATATTTAATCAAGGGGTTGCGTTTTCCATCTGCATCTGCATCCACTGATTCAATCTGCAAATTATCCAATGTTTCTAATAAGGACAATGCTTTGTTAACTAAATCTGTTGAGAAACCTGATTGTTTTTCAATAAAAGCAGTGACTGGACCTTGCCATAAGTCTATTAAACTAACGGGTTGATTAACAGTTAAAACTAATGCTAATCTCTGAGGATCATTAGTATCTATAAGGAATGCTACTTCAATGTCTATTTCTTCCCATCTCAAATCACCAATGAATCCGATATTATCAAAGTAAGGAGGTAAATATGTTCCACCTCCTTGAAATCTGAGATTACGCAGTTCAGTTCCTATCAATCCATAGGGATTATGCCAGGTTTTTTCACCTTTCTGACTGAAATATGCTGTTAAAGATTCAGGTTCGAGTGAGAGATTTCCTGCAAGAAATAGCTTAGGTTCATGTTCTTGGCTGGGATCGTAACCTTGAATAATTAAATTTCCCGTTAATCCAAATTTTGCCTGTAAGTTAGCATCAATATTTAATTCGATTAGTAAATTATTAAAATCAGCCTGTAATGGTGGCTGAGAAAATAGGTTTCTCTTGCCTTTAATATTTCCTGTTAAACTCACTTCTCCTGTTGAATTTATGCTGACTAATCCTCCTAAATGACTAATTCCTAAATGTTTATGAATAAATTGATTGAGATTTTTAGGAAGGGTTTTTAAATCAATATATCCAAGAAAATTAAATCCTCTATTTAAATTAATGTTACCTATTTTTGTATGAACACAAGGATGGGTATTATTAGCTATAATTATCTCTGGTTTATCTAAGGTAAAATTATTGATGATAGGGACTGCATTTGTGAGGTTACTGAAACTTAATTTATGATTTAATTCATATTTTAAAGTGGAGTTCTTACTCAAAACTAATTCAATATTTTGGTTATTTAGTAATCCCTGCAAGTGAATTTTTATTTCTTGACCAATTTTATATATTTTACATTTTGGTTTAACTATGATAATTTCATGGTCGCCGAATACTTCAGTAATGATTCTATCGAATATCACATTTATGTATTCGACTTTACTATGAATATTAAAAATTTTGTCTAAATCTAGATGTACATCTTCATCAAAATCTAAGTAAGTTTCAGAATTTGATGGAATTAAATTGACATCATCTAAAGCTTTCAGTTTTAATTTGATAGCTTCAGGTAAGGTGATCGCTGCTAAATCAATGCTGTTAGACATAAGTAACTTAACCTGAGTTTGAGACCAAGAAAAAGACCAGCAGTGCGCTGGAAATAACAACATATCCAGCTACATAGCCTACGATACTCAATGCTAGTATCAAAAGACAGGCTGGTGAATTACGGAGTCACCTATTTTACTTAGACAAAATTTTGTATTTTCTTAAAACTCCAGTAGGGATCTTAGCATCTAATAGGGTGTTAATATGAATCTTGGTTGATTTATCTATGGAAAATTTATGATCTTATGAGCTATAGCAGTGGTCAGGATTATGAAACTAGAGAGGTTGCATACAACATCTGTACACAAGGATTTTACTCCTGAATACTGAACAGAAACAATTGCAACCTTTGGGGAAACCCACAAGGCAGCACTGACCGAAAAACGAGACGCAAGCCCCTGACTTTAGGCATGGGGAGAAGGCGGTAAGAACTTTTAAGTTCCGTCAAACGATTGCGTGGCTTTAGCCACAGTGTTAAAATAGATTAGCGAGAAAACAAGTAGGAATAACCTTCAGCGCCTTGAAATATCCTAGTACGGAGCAATCCCGGCAACGGACATATCCGACTCGATTCGGAATAGTTAAAGGGCAAATAAGGGCAGGATATGGAGCGTTCATCTTTAAAATATGAAGGACTCAGAAAGTATGCGCGAATGAGAGCAAAAGCTCTTTGAGTGAGTAGAGGGATACTTGAATGTCCCGTTGTCGCCTTTTTCAGGTGGGCAAGAATCCCCTGGCTTTAGACGTGGGGAGGTTCAATTCTCCTTATTCCTGCTATACGTAGCTAATTTTGTTAAAGTTACAATATCTAACAATTTTAGTCAACTTTTTGGATTATGGCTGTCAAACAAATTCAATCAAAAAGAAGACGAGGTGTGCTTCTATCTCCTCAAGGAATGCATCGGATACAAGAAGCTATATCATCTTGGGAGATCACAAAAAACCAAGGAGAACGATTGACTCTGGACCAGTTATCGTACCAGACAAACGTTTCTGCTAAAACTCTCAGCCGCTTATGGTCAGCAAATAAAGGTGTAGACCAGAAAACTTTAAAATTATGTTTTAATACCTTTAATTTAGAACTCCATGAAGAAGACTACATCTTCCTAAAGGAGGATTTTGAAACCAAAATACCAGATTTATTATCAGATAGTATATGTGTAAAAACAGAAAATGCATCTTTATTCACATATCCTGATGGACCACTATCTTTAGATTCTCCCTTATATATTGAGCGTCAGTGGATAGAGGAATTAATTTATCGACAGGTGACTAAACCAGGTTGTGTAGTTAGAATTCTCGCTCCTGGACAGATGGGTAAAACTTCTTTGATAATACGTCTTTTAGCCTTTGCAGATGCACAAGGATATCGCACTGTAAATTTAAGTTTTTCCCAGATAGATGCTTACTGTTTAACTCACTTAAATAAGTTTTTGCGTTCTTTTTGTAGCCAAATTGCCATAAAACTAGGTATGGCTCCTAATATTCATGAACATTGGGATGAAGATGTGGGTTATAAGTTAACCTGTAGCCTTTACTTTCAGCATTATATTCTCAAGCAAAGTAATAACCCTCTGGTTTTGGTATTGAGTGAAGTAGAACGCTTTTTTGAATATCCTCAAGTTGCTCAGGAATTTTTTGCTTTGTTGCGTTCTTGGTGCGAAGAATCACGACAAAATAATTTATGGAAAAATTTGAGGTTAGTAGTTGCTTATTCAACAGAACAGTATTTTTGTTTAGATATCAATCACTCTCCGTTTAATATTGGGCTACCTATCCGTCTGCAAGAATTTACTCAGGAACAGGTAGAAGAATTAGCTAGGCGATATGGGTTAAGGTGGACTGCTGGCAACGAGTCGGCACAATTGATATCTCTTATTGGCGGTCATCCAGCATTGACACAACTAGCGTTGTATTATCTTCACTGTGGGGCTATTACTTTACCAAACTTGATCAAAGAGGCGATCGCTAATGGTGGTATTTACCGCTATCACTTGCAGCAACATTGGGTAAAACTGTTAGCCAATCCTGGTTTAATCAGGACATATACTGAACTTGTTACCACTAAGGCAAGTCTGGTTATTGATCCTATCCATGCTTATAAACTGGAAAGTTTAGGATTAATTACCTTTGATGGCGATCGCGTATTACCCAGTTGCCAACTCTATCGGACTTATTTTGCCAAGCAATTATCTGCCATTGTTTAACTAACATCCCACAAGCAATTGGTTTACTCTAATAAAAGACTACACAATTCATCTATTTTTTTGCTATTTTGAGCAATCATCTGCTTGGCTGCTGCTTGTAGCTGGCGAGTATTTCGTAAAGTTGTCTTATCTATTTCTTCTAGTTCTGCATCTAAAAATGTTTGAAACCGATAATAAGAACTTTTAGTTTCTCGATTACTAAATGCAAACAACCTTTCTAACTCTCCAGCAACAACTTCACTACTACCATCAAACATAATATTTAAAAGTGGTCTTCCCCATTGTAAGAGTCCCCAATTTTTGACTTCATCATAAGGATAAACACTTGTCAGCGAACCTGTACCTAGAGAAACTATTAAGATATCTTCCGTATTCAGAATCCTATTTGCTTCTTGTTTACTACTTTTTGCTTCGGAAATAGCTAACTGGGATGGATTATTAGCAAAAACTCCACCATCTACTAAAGTATAAAAACCGTTAGTATTATGAGAAGTGACAATGCGATGAGGAGGGAAATAAGTGGGAGTAGCACTGGTGGCTAATGCAGCATCTAAAAGCGAAAATCCTGCACATAAATTGCGAAATTTTTTAGATTTTATTTGTTGTTTTTCCAACTTGTTGCTAAAAAATATCGGAATTCGCTGCTCGATATCATAACTCGTAACAAAAACTTCTTTGAGATTATTTTCTATCAGACTATCACCAAAATATTGTTTGAGAATTTCTACTCTGCTGGTAGAAGCATATTTGGGCTGTAAAAATATATCTTCTAAAGGTCCAAGTAACTTTTCAAATAATGGTTCATAAAATATTTCCACTCCATACTCAATAAATAGTTCTGATAGATCCGCAGCAGTGTATTCAGCCTCTGCTAATTTATCAGATGTTTCTTGATTTAATCGGGGTTTAGTTAGCCCCAGTGCTAAAATTCCCCCAGTGGAAGTACCAGCAATTAAATCAAACAAACTAAATATAGGTTTTTGTGTGCGCTTTTCAATTTCTGCTAACAAAAGTGCAGGAATCATGCCACGAATACCACCACCATCAATGGCAAGTATTTTATATTTTTGTTGCTCTGTTTGATTGATATCTTCTGCTAATTTCTCTTGAGATAATGTAGGTGATGCTTGGATATTAAAAATTGCTTCTGGTTGTTTGGTTTTGGTTTCTTCCTCCGCAGATGATTCTCCTAGAAATGTAATTTGTGTTAAATTCCAAATAGGATTACCATACAAATTTCCTTGATAAAAGTTCCCAGTTTGATTATTGACAATTGTTCCTTCCCCTTCATCTAATTTCCAATAAGCAACTAATCCTTCTTCATCCCCAACTATTAACCCAGAACGATGAGCTTGAATTTGTTCCTGATTACATGGATAATTCCAGACACTAATATGAGCTAATTGTCCTGAAAAATGTATATTATTGTGTAAAGTTCCCCCCAGAGTGATCGGACTTGTGGCTTTATTTAACGCAGAACCTGTAAAATATTCTATATATTGATTATGATCAAGATATACGGTAAGATCACCTTGATTAAAAACAATAGCAAAAAAGTGCCATTCTCCAATGGTTAATTCTCCATTACCCAGGGTTTTGATAAATTTGCTCAATTGTTCATCAATGTAAATATCTAAATTTCCTGTAGGACTAACACCAACTTCAAAATTATCACTGTATCGGTCTGAAGAACGGGCAAAAAAGACATTGCGTGTTCCATAGGTAGTAGCTTGTCTAGTGAGATGATGGGGATTAACCCATCCTGAAACTGTAAAACCTGAAGTACCCTGGGACAAAACCAGATCAGGATCATTTTTGCCAAAATCTATGTAATCATGTTGACCATCAAAGGTCAAAACTGATTGTTCAATTACTTTTTTTACCACGGAATTTTTATCTCCAATTATTCAGTTTACAAACGGGAAAGAGTGAATATTTGTGAAGACAGCAGTGTAAATAAAAATCCTGCAATCACTCCAATTCTGATTGATAGTATAACATTAGTTCTTGGCGTGTAAACAAATTGGATTGTAGGTGTAAATTCCTTCATGTCAATAAATTAATATTATTAATTACTTTTTACCATTTATTAAAAAAAATTTATATTTACATTTTGATTATATAGTTTAACTGTCTTAACTGTCTTAACGGTTGTCTTAAATGTTTAAAATGCTATTGTATTTTATGGCTAAATCTGAGATTATTTGTTTGCTTAATAAGCATTATTTTAAAATAAGCATAACTTAAAAAAAACATCAATTAAAATAAATGGACGTTTTACCTTATAATCAGCATTAATTAAAAAATAATTAACAGCCGCTTTAATCTTAATAAGGATATATAAAGATAATGCAGTTAGACAACCATAGTCAAGTTTTAGCGACTTCAACTAACGAAAATTTTACATACAAAAAAATAGAAGTTGCTATTCGGTTGAGTTTGACTGTAGATGATTGTGTAGTTATCAAGAGACAAACAGAAAAGGGAAAACAGGAATTAATAGCTTATATAGTTCCATCGGGTTTGTTTGCACCAGAACAAATTTTATCTCACCTGCAAACAATTCTCCCCAGCGAGTTGATACCCACTGCATTTGTACCCATATCTACTATACCCCTCACAGAGACAGGGCAGATAGATGAAATTGCGTTAGCTAGTTTAGAAGTAATTGAATCAGACTTAATACGAGATTTAGAAAAGCAATTAGAGTCATTGTCAGAAATTGATCGGGTTGCGGTGGTTGTTGAACCTGTAGTTAAAAGTATTCCTCCTTTGCATTTGGAAGAGTTGTTAGGGGAGACTCCAGCAAACCTCTATGAAAATAACCAACAAGAAATACAAGCAACTACACATAGTCAGAAAATAGAACACAAAAACCTATCCTCATCAAAAAAGTTAGCCATTAGTCACGGTAAACCACTGCCATACTCTCCAGACGCTCCTAAAAATTTAGTAGAAGTATTACAACGAGCCGCTAAAAATTCAAACGAAGGTATTATCTACATTAAATCTGATGGTAGTGAGACAATTCAATTTTATAGAGAATTATGGCAAGATGCCCAAAGAATTTTAGCAGGACTAAGAAACTTAGGACTTAAACCACAGGATAAAGTAATTTTTCAATTAGCAGATAATCAAGATTTTATTTGTGCTTTTTGGGGTTGTGTTTTGGGTGGTTTTGTTCCAGTTCCAGTATCCATTGCGCCTATTTATGAACCAGCTAATAATACAGCCAGTAAATTACAAAACACTTGGCAAATATTGAAAAAACCCTTGGTACTAACAAGTGCTTCTTTAGCTCCTGATATTGATGGTTTTGCCAGAGTTTTAAACTTAGAAAACTTTAAAATTGCCACTGTTGATCAGTTGCTTCAATGTGAACCAGATTTAGAATTGCATCTTAGTCAACCAGAAGATTTAGCAATTTTATTTTTAACTTCTGGTAGTACGGGAATGCCCAAGTGTGTGATGTTAAATCATCGCAATATCTTGAGTATGACAACTGGCTTAATTTTAATGGGTCATTTCTCAAGCCAGGAAAGTGTTTTAAACTGGATGCCTTTAGATCATGTTGGTGCGTTAGTTTCTCTGAGTATCATGGCTGTAAGTTTAGGATGCCAGCAAATTCATGTACCTACTGACTTAATTGTACAGAAACCGCTTCAGTGGCTAGATTTGATTGATAAACATCAAGCTACCATTAGCTGGTCGCCTAACTTTGCATTTTCCCTGATTTGCGATCGCTCTGTAGAAATCAATCGTCAGCAATGGGATTTATCTTCCATGAAGTTTATCATCAATGCTGGAGAACCAATTGTTACAAAAACAGCGAGAAATTTCTTAAAACTTCTCAGTCGTCATGGTTTGCCAACAAATGCTATTCATCCAGCTTTTGGAATGTGTGAAACCTCTTCTGGTATTACCTACTCTGACAACTTTTCTCTAGAATCTTCATCAGATGAAACTTCATTTGTAGAGTTAGGATTACCAATTGCTGGTGCTGCATTACGAATTGTTGATGACAATGAACAGATAGTAACAGAAAATACCATTGGGCGTTTACAGGTTAAAGGTGCATCTGTTACTGCTGGTTACTATCAAAATCCTCAAGCAAACGAAGAAGTTTTTACATCTGATGGTTGGTTTAATACAGGAGATTTAGGATTTCTAGATCAAGGACGTTTAACCATTACTGGCAGAATCAAAGATGTAATTATTATCAATGGATTAAATTACTATTGTCATGAAATCGAAGCTGCTGTTGAAGAAATTACAGGAGTAGAAGTTTCTTATACAGCGGCCTGTGCAGTCAGACAACCAGGAAGCAATACTGATAAATTAGCTATATTTTTCCATACTTCTTTTAATGATGATAAAAATTTATTAACTCTGCTCAAAGAAATTCGCGCTTGTGTTGTGAATAAGGTGAGAATAAATACTGATTATTTAATTACCGTAAATAAAGAAATTATTCCTAAAACCGCTATTGGAAAAATTCAACGTTCTCAACTCAGCCAACGTTTCCAAACAGGTGAATTTCAATCAATTATTAAACACATTGACATATTACTGGGTAATAGTAATACCATTCCCAATTGGTTTTACCGTCAAGTATGGAAACCGAAATCACCCATTACTATTAACTCTTCTTTAACTATTACTAATACCACGCTAGTATTTATAGATGCTTACGGTTTGGGTGACTATTTATGTCAAAAATTATCAGAAAATAAACTAACCTATATTACCGTTTACCCTGGAAAAGAATTTCAAAAAATCAATAGTTCTCATTATGTAGTTAATCCCGAAACAGCCAAAGACTATCAACTTTTAATCGCATCCCTAGCAGCAGATAAGATTATTATTGGGCGGATTATTCATCTTTGGACTTACGATAAATATCAGGAAATTAACAATATTGATATCTTAGAAAAAGCACAAGCACAGGGAATATATAGTTTATTATTCCTGGTTCAAGCTTTAGCCAAAGTTCAAGGTACTGATAATTCTATTCAATTACTATTTATTTCTTCTCATATTCAGTCTATTGCCTCAGATGATCCTATAGCTTATGAGAAATCAACAGTATTAGGACTGTTAAAAACTATTCCTCAAGAACTACCTAAACTGAACTGTCGCCATATTGATTTACCTTTTGCTGAAGTTCAGGAAAATGGGGTTTTAATTCTCCAAGAAATGCAAATTTCCTCAAAAGAACGAGAGATAGCATACAGAAATGGACAACGTTTAATTTCTCGCTTAGAACCAGTTGATTTTACCAGCAAACCTCAATCATCAATTACCTTCAAACAAGGAGGAACATATTTAATTACCGGGGGACTTGGTGGTATAGGTATTGAAATTTCACAGTATTTGTTAAAACATTACCAAGCTAAATTATTATTAGTTGGTAGAACTCGTTTAAATTCAGAAAAACACATCAAACTCTATCAAGAATTAGCACAGCTTGGGGGAGAGGTAATTTATGAAGCCGTTGATATTTGTGACTTAAAACAGTTGCAAATCATAGTGGAAAAAGCTCAATTTAAATGGGGTGCAAATCTTGATGGTATATTGCATTTAGCTGGAACTTTTCACGAACAACAGGTACTAGAAGAAACTCAGGAAAACCTAGCCGCAACTCTACGTCCTAAATTGTTGGGTGCTTGGGTATTACATCAATTAGCAAAAGAAAATCAGGCAAGTATTTTTATTAACTTTTCTTCAGCACACGGTTTTTTTTGGCAGCACTGCTGTGGGTGGTTATGCTGCTGCTAATAGTTTTCTCGATAGTTTTACTCATTACCAAAATTCCCAAAATCAATTAACCAATAAATTAACCAGCTATTGTTTTAGTTGGAGTATGTGGGATGATACAGGAATGAGTCAAGGATATCAGATGAAAAATCTGATCCGTGCTAAAGGTTCATATATCATGTCTTGCTCCCAAGCAATATCTTCTATGCTGGCCAGCTTACACCATCAACAACATAATTTATTGATAGGTTTAGAGGGCAGTAATCAAAATATTCAACGTTGGCAATCATCAACTTTTAATTTACAGAAATTAACTGCCTATTTCACAACCAATACTGGGGAGGTTGTTAAATTACCAAGCTTAAAAGTGCAAGATAATTTTGGCAATGTTTGTATTTATGACTCTGTACAACTGCCAGAAATGCCTTGTTTAGAAAACGGTGAAATTGATCGACCTAGACTCATTAAAAAAATTAACAATCAGGAAAATAGGGAGCAGATTGAACCACGTAACGAGATAGAATTAAAAATTGCTCAATGTTGGCAACAAGTTTTAAAATTGCCACTTTTAGGCATTCATGACAACTTTTTTGAATTGGGGGGAAATTCCTTACTAGCTGGTCAAGTAATTGCTCAGTTACGGGAAGATTTCTCTCTAGAATTGTCTCTCCAGCGTTTATTGCAAGCACCTACTATTGTGGGTTTAGCTCAGACTATTGAAGCAATTCAAGCAGTAACTAAAAGTCAAAATACTTTTACTGAAACATCATCACAAGAATACGAAGAGGATTATTTATAAAATGGCTATATTTGAATTTTTATCCGTACTGAATAATTTAGATATCAAAATTTGGCTTGAGGACGGTCAGTTACGTTTTCGCGCTCCTAAAGGAGCAATGACAGCAGAAATAAAACAGCAAATTAAAGAACGTAAAACAGAAATTATTGCTTTTTTACAAGAAGCACAAACAGCTACACAAATTACTTCTTTGTCTTTAGTTCCCGTTGCCAGAGATAAAGATTTACCTTTATCTTTTGCCCAACAAAGAATGTGGTTTCTGTCTCAATTGGATGGAGAAAGCACATCTTATAATGAAAGTTTCCAACTCAGAATTGTTGGTAAACTATCTGTAACTGCCTTAGAAAAAAGCATCAACGAAATTATCCGCCGTCATGAAGTTTTAAGAACTAACTTTCCTACGGTAGAGGGGGTCCCTTTCCAGGTAATTAGACCTAATTTAAATCTCAGCATTCCTGTGATAGATGTGCAGAACTTTACAGAAACTACTGTACAAAAGATCATCACTCAAGAGGTTAACAAGTCTTTTGATTTAGGTACAGAACCTTTAATAAGAGCTACTTTACTACAGCAAGATCCAGAATCCCATTTATTGCTGATCACCATGCACCACATCATTATAGATGGTTGGTCAATGGGGGTATTTTTCAAAGAATTAGAAGCACTTTATCCAGCGTTTATTCAGGGAAAACCAAGCCCCTTACAAGAGTTAACAATACAATACGCTGATTTTGCTCTTTGGCAACGGGAATGGTTAACTAAAGAAGTTCAAGATAAACAACTGGAATACTGGAAACAACAGTTAGCCGGCGCACCTCCTTTGTTGGAGTTGCCAACAGATTATCCACGTCCACCAGAGCAAACTTTCGCCGGTGCTAGTGTAGAATTTCATATTGATGCAGATTTAACATCTCAACTTGTCACCCTCAGTCAAAAGTCAGGTGTAACTTTGTTTATGACCCTGTTAACAGCTTTTGCTGTGGTACTGCATCGTTACAGTGGTCAGGATGATATTTGTATTGGTTCACCTTTTGCTAACCGCAATCGTCGAGAGATTGATACATTAATTGGCTTTTTTGTCAATACTTTGGTGTTGCGTACCCAGTGGTCAGGGAATCCTAGTTTCTCCCAGTTACTAGAAAAAGTCCGTTCTGTGGTTTGGGATGCCCACGCACACCAGGATATACCATTTGAACAAGTGGTAGAGGCATTAAAACCGGAACGTTCTTTGGGTTATAACCCCTTGTTTCAGGCGTTATTTGTTCTAGAAAATTTCTCCCTGGATACTTTAGAGTTACCTGATATTAGTCTGACTCCAGAAATTATAGACCGAGGTACATCCAAGTTCGACTTGAGTGTCTCAGCTTGGCAGACCAAAAAGGGATTAAAGGGATTTTGGGAATATAACAGTGACCTGTTCGCATCGGATACAATTAGGAGGATGATCGGTCATTTTCAAACTTTGTTAGCAGCAATAGTCAAAGATCCCCAGGAGAAAGTGCGGGATTTGCCTTTGCTCACTGAGTCAGAACGGCATCAATTGTTAGTGGAGTGGAATAATACTCACACAGATTATCCCCAAGATAAATGTCTGCATCAGTTATTTGAGGAGCAGGTGGAAAAAACACCGGATGCTGTGGCTGTGGTGTTTGAAAATCAACAATTGACCTATCAACAATTGAATAGTCGGGCTAATCAGTTAGCACATTACTTACAATCTTTGGGTGTAAAACCAGATACACTGGTGGGGCTTTGTGTTGAGCGATCGCTAGAAATGGCGATCGGAGTTTTGGGTATACTTAAAGCTGGGGGGGCTTATTTGCCAATTGACCCAGAATATCCTCCTGAGCGTGTGAGTTTTATGCTCGAAGATGCTCAAGTGTCTTTGTTGCTGTCTCAAAAGTCACTATTAAATCAATTACCTTTAGATAACCAAGCAAACCCTTGTCAGATCATTTGTTTAGACCAAGAAACTTTTAATTTAGCGTTAACTGAAAATCCCAGTCTCCAAAGTCAGCCTGATCATTTAGCCTACGTAATTTATACCTCTGGCTCTACAGGAAGACCCAAGGGGGTAATGATTGAGCATAGCGCCATTGTCAATTTAAGTTTAACTTGGGCTAAGACTTTCCAAGTTCAAAACCACAGCCGTTTGCTACAATTTGGTTCTTTTAGTTTTGATTTATCTGTGGCTGAAATTACCACGGCTTTCGTCACGGGTGCTTGTTTGTATTTGGCAAATAAGGAAACTTTATTACCAAGTCAAAGCTTAGTTGACTTTTTAACTGCAAACAAAATTACCCATAGCTTTTTATCGCCTTCGGCTTTATCTGTCTTACCGAAGGCGAGTTTACCTGATTTACAATGTCTAACAGTTGGTGGGGAGGCTTGTACTACTGAATTAGTTAATCAGTGGGGAACAAAGAGACGTTTCTACAATTGCTACGGGCCAACAGAATCCACGGTGACGGCTACTATATTTCTTTGTCAACCTAATGGTAAGAAACCACCCATAGGTAAACCATTATCTAATCTCCGCATCTATATCTTAGATGCACATCATCAACCATTACCGCCAGGAATACCAGGGGAATTGTGTATTGCTGGGGTTGGTTTAGCTAGAGGGTATTTAAATCGTCCCGAAACTACTGCTGAAAAATTTATTACAATTGATATCTTCGGTCAAGTTGAGCGAATTTACAAAACTGGCGACTTAGCAAGATGGGGTGCTGATGGCAATATCGAATACTTGGGACGGATTGATAATCAAGTAAAAATTCGTGGTTTTCGCATTGAGTTGGGAGAAGTCGAAACCGCACTCAACCGCAATCCTGACATACGGACATCCTGTGTTATTGCTCGTGAAGATATCCCTGGACAGAAGCAACTAGTCGCCTACGTAGTGCCAGATCAGCACTGTACAGTAACCATAGGTGAACTGCGCCAATATCTCAAAGAAAAACTTCCAGAGTATATGGTGCCTCATGCTTTTGTGATACTAGAGTCTTTACCTGTAACTCCCAACGGTAAGATAGATCGGCGAGCCTTACCAGCACCAGACTCTCGTGATGGACTAGAAGTAAGTTTTGTGGCTCCGCGTAATCAAACCGAAAAAATACTAGCGCAGATTTGGGCAGAAGTGCTGAGAGTAAAGCAAGTAGGTATTTACGATAACTTCTTTGAACTCGGTGGAGATTCTATTCTCAGTATCCAAATTCTTGCCAAAGCCAAGCAAGCAGGACTGCAACTGACACTGAAACAACTTTTTGCCCATCAAGCGATCGCCCAGTTAGCAGCAGTAGCAGGTACAGTCAAGACTATAGAAGTCAAACAAGAAGTAGTCACAGGTGCATTACCTCTAACACCCATTCAACACTGGTTTTTTGAGCAAAATCTCCCTGAAGCTCACCATTTTAATCAAGCTTTTTTGCTCTCATTTCCCTCTGACCTCAAACCAGAGCTATTAAAACAAGTATTCCAGCAATTGCTAGTACATCATGATGCTTTGCGCTTACGGTTTACACAGTCTGAGTCTAATTGGCAACAGATGTACTCTGCGCCCAATGATAATATTGCTTTCTCTGAAATAGACATATCTGTATTGCCAGAGAGTGAACAACAAGCAGCTATTGAAGCTAAAGTAGCTTTGTTTCAGGCGAGTTTAAATCTGTCAGACAATCTAGTGCAAGTCGCCTTTTTTAATCTGGGTAATCAAAAAAGAGCGCAATTACTCATAGCTATCCATCACTTAGCCATTGATGGTGTTTCTTGGCGGATTTTATTAGACGATTTACAGACAGCTTACCAGCAACTTGATCAAAGTAAAGCCATTCAACTTCCTGCCAAAACCACTGCTTTTAAAGATTGGTCTGAGAAATTAACAGCTTATGCACAATCACAAGCTCTCAAGTCTGAAGCAGCTTATTGGTTGAATGAAACTCGCGCCGCAGTTCCTTCTATCCCCGTGGACTATACAAAAGGGGAAAATACTGTTGCCGCAGCTAACACAGTATTATTGTCTTTAAGTGAGGCAGAAACTCAAGCCTTACTGCACGATGTACCAAAAGCTTACAACACTCAAATTAACGATGTCCTACTGACAGCCTTGGCCTTAGTTTTGAGCAAATGGACTAACTCTAAGAATGTGCTGTTCAATTTAGAAGGTCATGGACGAGAAGATATAGTTGATGGTGTAGATTTATCACGTACCATTGGTTGGTTTACAACCATCTTCCCTGTAGTGGTAGAACTCCCAGCTACAGACAATCTAGCGGATGCTTTAAAATCTGTTAAAGAACAACTGCGGGCTATTCCCAATAAAGGCATTGGCTATGGACTATTGTGCTATCTAAGTCAAGATCCAGAAATTGCTACTCAACTAAAAACATTACCCCAAGCCGAAATCAGTTTTAATTATTTGGGTCAATTTGATCAACAGATCAATACAACTTCTTGGATGCAGGTAGCTAGTGAGTCTGCGGGAAAAATGCACGGTTTACAAAACAACCGCCCTTATGTGTTAGAAATTGACAGCATTATTGCCGAAGAAAAGCTGCGAATAGAGTGGACTTACAGTACAAATCTCCATCAACGTGCCACAATCGAAAATCTAGCACAGGAATTTGTCAAGACTTTACAAGAACTTATTGCCCATTGTGCATTACCTGAAAGTGTAGGTAACACACCTTCAGATTTCCCGTTATTGAAGCTCAACCAGTTAGAAATAGACCAACTATTAGCAAGTTTAGGCAAAAATAATTCGCGCAATATTCAAGATATTTATCCACTCTCCCCTATGCAAGAAGGGATACTGTTTGAAAGTTTGTATGCTCCTGATTCTCAGGCATATTTTGAGCAGTTAATTTACAGTTTGAGTGGTAATGTCAACATACAAGCTTTTGAGCAAGCTTGGCAGCAAGTAGTAGCCAGATATTCCGTTTTGCGGACTGCTTTTGTATGGGAACAATTAGATCAACCACTGCAAGTAGTATATCGGCAAGTGGATGTTAAAGTACACAGTGATGATTGGCGTTTGCTATCTCCACAACAGCAACAACAAAAACTAGAATCTTTATTACAGTCACACCGACAACAGGGTTTCCAACTTTCTGTTGCACCATTGATGAACTTGAGTCTCATTCAATTAAATGCAGATAGATATCAATTTGTTTGGAATTTTCATCATTTATTGCTTGATGGCTGGTCAGTACCTTTACTTTTCCAAAACTTCTTGTATTTTTATCACGCAATTTCTCAGGGTGAAATTAAGACACTACCACCAGCTATAGGCTACCGCAACTATATTGGTTGGTTACAACAACAAGACTTTACCCAATCTCCAGAATTTTGGAGACAAAAACTTCAAGGTTTTACTGCACCTACTCCTTTAACAGTTGATAAATTATCCTCAAGCCGCAAACATTTAGATTCTAGTTACAGAGAAGAAAAAATCCAACTGACAGCGCAACAAACAGAGGCTTTACAAACTTTTGCCCGACAGCATCAACTGACGATGAATAATTTGGTGCAAGGAACTTGGGCTTTACTGCTATCTCGCTACAGTCAAGAACCAGATATAGTTTTTGGTGCTACTGTATCCGGTCGTCCACCATCTTTGATGGGTGTAGAGTCAATGGTAGGACTCTTTATCAACACCTTACCAGTAAGAGTTCAAACTTGGCCTGAAACTGAAGTTTTGTCTTTGTTGAAAGATTTACAAACACAGCAAGTTGAGTCTGAGCAATATTCCTATAGCTCATTGGTAGATATTCAAGGATTGAGTGATGTTCCCAGAGGAACGTCTTTATTTGAGAGTCTTGTTGTTTTTGATAATTATCCAATTGATGAAGCAGCGCAACAAAATAATTATGGTTTCTCAATAGATAACTTTCAGGCTATCGAGCAAACCAATTATCCTTTAACAGTGATGGTGATTCCTGGTCAGGAATTATTGGTAAGAATTAGCTATGATATTAGCCGATTTGATGATTTTGCAATCGCTCGTTTGTTAGGACATTTCCAAACATTACTATCTGGAATTGCTGTTAACCCCAAAGCGCAAATTTCCCAATTACCATTACTTACAGAAGTTGAAAAACAGCAGCTATTAAAACAATGGAATCATACTCAAACTGAATATCCCCTTGATAAGTGTATCCATCAGTTATTTGAGGAACAAGCAGAGCTTACACCAAATGCTGTAGCTGTGGAGTGTGGTAATCAACAACTGACCTACAATGAATTAAATAGCCGTGCTAACCAGTTAGCGCATTACCTCCAATATTTGGGTGTGAAACCTAATGTTTTGGTAGGTATTTGTGTTGAGCGTTCTTTAGAAATGGTTGTAGGAATATTGGGTATTCTCAAAGCCGGTGGTGCTTATGTGCCACTTGACCCAGAATATCCTACTGAACGTTTGGCTTTCATGTTAGAAGATGCCCAAGTTTCAGTGTTGTTAACTCAGCAGTCACTTCTCAACCGACTACCCCAGCGGGAAAAAGCAGGGGGGCAGGGAGCAGGGGAAGATGAGGTTTTGAGTTCCCCTGCTTCTTCTCAGCCAAAAATTGTCTGTTTAGATACTGACACTCAAGTAATTTCCCAATTAAATCAAGAAAATCCCATCTCTGCTGTACAAACCCATAACTTAGCTTATGTAATTTACACATCCGGTTCTACAGGTAAACCCAAGGGTGTAGCCATGAATCATTTACCATTGTGTAATTTGATTCTCTGGCAATTGGAAAATACCACAGTTGCTCAGGACGCAAAAACCCTGCAATTTGCTCCTATTAGCTTTGATGTTTCCTTCCAAGAAATCTTCTCTACTTGGTGTTCTGGCGGTACATTAGTGTTAATTACAGAGGAATTACGCCGGGATGCCTTGGCTTTATTGGGTTTTCTGGAAGAAAAAGCTGTTGCTAGATTGTTTGTTCCCTTTGTCGCTTTACAACAACTCGCGGAAGTAGCAGTTGATAGTGAATTATTTGCAACTGATCTGAAAGAAATTATTACTGCTGGTGAACAATTGCAGATTACTCCGGCAATTTCTCAATGGTTCAGTAAGCTGGGTAATTGTACTCTGCACAATCATTATGGACCATCGGAAAGTCATGCAGTTACAGCCTTTACACTTTCTCCTCCAGTAGAAACTTGGCCACTATTGCCTCCCATTGGCAAGGCGATCGCCAATACAGAGATTTATCTTTTAGATCAAAATTTACAGCCTGTACCTATTGGTATTCCAGGAGAGTTGTATATTGGTGGTGTGAGTTTGGCTAGAGGCTACCTCAACCGTCCAGATTTAACAGCAGAAAGATTTATTAAATTGAACATTGGGCAGGAAGAAAAAAATCATCCTACCCAGTCCCTAACCCTATATAAAACTGGGGATTTGGCACGTTATCTAGAAGATGGCAATATTGAATACTTGGGACGCATTGACACTCAAGTAAAAATACGTGGTTTCCGTATTGAGTTGGGTGAGGTGGAAGCAGCACTAAGTCAATATGGGGATGTGGAAGGATGTTGTGTAATTGCCCGTGAAGATACCCCTGGTAATAAACGTTTAGTTGCTTATGTGGTAGCACATCCAGAAAGCACACCCACAGTTAGCGAATTGCGGCAATTCATGAAAGCAAAATTGCCAGATTACATGATACCCAGTGCTTTTGTAATCTTGCAATCCTTCCCATTAACTCCCAGTGGTAAGGTAGACAGACGTGCATTACCCGCACCAGACTTAGAAAGCACACTGCTAGAAAAATATGTTGCTCCGCGTACTCCCATTGAAGAACTGTTAACCCAAATTTGGTCGCAAGTGCTGAAAGTTGAGCCAGTGGGTATTGATGATAACTTCTTTGAACTGGGGGGACACTCCCTACTAGCAACACAATTAGTTTCACGCATCCGCAACATTTTCCAAGTAGAACTACCTTTGTATGAGTTATTTACTGCCCCTACAGTGGGCGAATTAGCGCATATTATTGGGCAGTTACAGCAAGAAAATTTAGAAATTTCAGCACCACCGCTTTTACCAAGAGAAAAAAATTCTGACTTACCAATGTCTTTTGCTCAACAGCGTTTGTGGTTCTTAGAGCAATTTGATCAAAAGAGTGTTTTATACAACATACCCACTGCTTTACGCTTGCTGGGAAATCTGCAAATTGCAGCCTTAGAGCAAAGTTTGCAAACAATTATTCATCGTCACGAAGCTTTACGTACTAATTTCATTGCTGTTAATGGACAACCAACTCAAGTTATTAGGGAACAGAAAGCAGGGAACAAGGAACAGGGAATAGTATCAATTGTTGATTTACAGCACTTACCCACAACAGAACAGGAAATAGCTGTAGAACAATTAACGCAACAACAAATGATTAAACCATTTGATTTAAGAACAGAAGCGTTAATGAGAGTGCAGTTAGTCTTGTTGAACGAGACAGAGCAAGTATTGTTAGTGTGTATGCACCACATTGTTTCTGATGGTTGGTCAATGGGTGTTTTTGTTCAAGAACTTACACAACTATATAATGCTTATTCTCAAGGTCAACCGTCACCTTTAACACCTCTGTCAATTCAGTACGCAGATTTTGCGATTTGGCAAAGACAATGGTTACAAGGGGATGTACTGCAAAGTCAACTTTCTTACTGGGAACAGCAACTTAAAGACGCACCAGCTGTATTATCATTACCGACAGACAGACCCAGACCTGCTGTACAAACTTTAGTTGGTGCAACTCATGAATTTGCCCTGTCAGTTGAGTTAACTGATAAATTGATCAAACTGAGTCAAAATCAAGGTTATACCCTGTTTATGACGCTGTTGGCTGCTTATGACACCTTGCTTTATCGCTACACCGGACAGTCAGATATTTTGGTAGGTTCACCCATTGCTAACCGCGATCGCTCGGAAATAGAAGGGTTAATTGGCTTTTTTGTCAATACTTTGGTGATGCGTAGTAATTTGGCAGGTAATCCCCGTTTTAGTGAATTGCTGACTCGTGTGAGAGAAATGGCTTTGGGTGCTTATGCTCATCAACATTTGCCTTTTGAAATGCTGGTGGAAGCATTGCAACCAGAACGGGATTTATCCCATACACCTCTATTCCAAGTCATGTTTAACCTGCAAAATGCTCCTGTGTCTGAGTTGGAGTTAAATGGGTTAACCGTTAGTTCAGTCCCATTTAAAGGTGTTACAGCTGCATTTGATATGACTTTATTCATGCAGAACACCGCTAACGGACTGGTAGGAGTGTGGGAATACAACACTGATCTGTTTGACCATAGCACCATCGAGCGCATGATTGGTCATTTTGTGACTTTGCTGGAAGCAGTGGTTAGTAATCCCCAAGAACGCATTGACCAATTGCCCATATTAACAGCAGTTGAACGGCAAAAGTTACTGGTTGAGTGGAATGATACTCAAGCTGATTATCCTGTAGGTAAATGTCTCCATCAATTATTTGCACAGCAGGTAGAACTAACACCGGATGCTGTAGCGGTGGTGTTTGATGATCAACAATTGACTTATCAACAGTTAAACACCCAAGCTAATCAATTAGCCCATTATTTACAATCTCTGGGTGTGGGTCCAGAGGTTTTGGTGGGAATTTATTTAGAGCGATCGATCTCCATGACTGTAGCACTGTTAGCAGTCCTCAAAGCTGGAGGCGGTTATGTCCCCCTAGATGTTGATTATCCCCAACAACGATTAACTTACATATCCCAAGATTCACAAATTTCTGTATTGATCACACAAGAGAAATTACTCAACTTCTTGCCAGTTGAAGGCGTGAAAGTAATTGTCTTAGATCAAGAATGTGAAGTATTCTATTCTCAAAGTCCAGAAAATCCGGTGAGTGAAGTTATACCGGAAAACTTAGCTTGTGTATTGTATACTTCTGGTTCTACCGGCAAACCCAAAGGCGTGATGTTAACTCATGGAGCTTTGGTAAATCATAGCAGTGCCATTAGTGAAGCATTTGGTTTGACGAGTAGCGATGCCTACGGCGGGCAAAGGCAACGCGTTTTACAATTTGCAGCTTTCGGCTTTGATGTAGCATTAGAAGAAATTTTCCCCACTTGGTTTAAAGGCGGAACAGTAGTATTAAGACCAGTGCAAATGTTTTCTTCCTTTGCCAATTTTGCCCAGTTTATAGAACAACAACAAATAACTGTTTTAACCCTGACTTCCGCTTATTGGCATGAATGGATGGTAGCAGTATCTCAATCATACTCCACCGTACCCCAAAGTTTACGTTTATTGACAGTGGGTGGAGATACAGTTTTACCGGAAACAGTGGCAATGTGGCAGCAATTCGTAGGGGATAGAATCACTTGTTTAAATGCTTACGGTCCCACGGAAGCCTCAGTTACAGCAATAGTCTATGATGTGCAGAATTACCAACCAGAAAAAACCAATTCAGTTCTCATAGGTCGTCCTGTTGCTAATACAGAAATTTACATCCTTGACTCTAATTTGCAACCAGTTCCCATAGGAGTTAAAGGTGAATTGTACATTGGTGGTGAGCGTTTAGCGCGGGGTTATCTCAACCGCCCAGAATTGACACAAGAGAAATTTATTCTCAACCCGTTTAAAGATGGTAAATGGTTCGACTTCGCTCACCAACCATCCCATTACCTCTATAAAACAGGAGATTTAGCACGTTATTTACCCGATGGTAATATCGAATTTATCGGACGCATTGATGATGTAGTGAAAATCCGAGGTTTCCGCGTTGCACTGGGAGAAATTGAAAGTCTCTTAGTTCAACATCCTGATGTAATTGCTCAGGTTGTGATGCTCAGAGAAGATCAAGCAGTCCATAAACAATTAGTTGCTTATGTTGTTTCTGATAATCCATCCTTAACCCAAAATGAATTACAAAGCTTCTTGAAACAAAAGCTGCCAAATTACATGATTCCCACAGCTTTTGTGATGTTGGAAGCTTTACCAATTACTACTAATGGTAAAGTAGACCGTCGCGCTTTACCCGCACCCAGTCAAGACATTGATTTGACTAACTTTGTTTTACCCCATACACCCACACAAAAACTAATAGCAGATATTTGGAGCAGTGTTTTAGGAACAACACAGTTAGGCATTCACAACAACTTTTTTGACATGGGGGGCAATTCTTTACGCGCTATGCAAGTGATGTCTTTATTAACAGAAACCTTGCAAATAGATTTACCCCTACGTTATTTGTTTGAAAACCCCACAGTAGCAGAACTCGCGGCCGGGTTTGATAGTTTACTAACAAGTCAGAAGGATACCATTACTACCTCTAGCTTTGATTTAAAAGCAGAAGCGGTTTTAGATGCCAGCATTCAAATTTGTAAAGACGTTATATATAACGTCTCTACAGAGTACAACAACAAACCTCAACGAATCTTTTTAACAGGAGTGACTGGTTTTCTGGGTAGTCATTTACTTTATGAACTCCTGCAAAACACCCAAGCTGATATTTATTGTTTGATTCGTGCTACTGATATTGAACAGGCACAACAAAAGCTACAAAGTCAGCTTGAATTTTATCAACTCTGGTCAGTAATTTACAGAAAACGCATTATTCCTGTAGTTGGAGATTTAGGGAAAAACCATTTAGGTCTTTCCACATCAGAATTTCAACAGTTAGCAAGTCAGATAGATGTTATCTATCATTGTGGTGCATGGATTAATGTTATTTATCCCTACTCTGTTTTAAAACCTGCTAATGTTTTGGGAACTCAAGAAATCATTCGTTTAGCTAGTGAAATCAAAGTTAAACCTTTGCACTTCATTTCCACCACATCTGTTTTATCAGCATCTTCTCCTAATGAGGCTGGATTGATTTTAGAATCCGATCCCCTTGAGCAATATCAAACTCTTGATAATGGCTATATCCAAAGTAAGTGGGTAGCAGAAAAATTAGTGATGCAAGCTCGTGATTTGGGACTTCCTGTGGCTATTTATCGCGCATCAAGAATTACAGGAAACACCCAAACAGGGATTAGTAATACAGATGATTTATTTTGCAGGTTAGTCAAAGGTTGTTTAGAAATGAGAAGAGTTCCTGATATAAATATGGAAGATAATTTGACTCCTGTAGACTATGTGAGCAAGATGATTGTTCATCTATCAGGACAAAAGGAATCTTTAGGAAAAGCATTTCATCTAGTCAATCCTGAATCTACTAAAATTAAGGATTTGTTTAACTTGATTCGCTCTTTAGGATACCCTGTACAGATGATTCCTGTAGAGAAATGGCATTCAGAGATTTCACTTTATAGTCAAATGTCTGATACAGATAATTTAAGATTTTTGTCTCATATTATTCCCAAAACTGAGGTAGAAAACAACGACGAACCACAGATTGACTATCAAAACACTATCAATGGGCTAGTAAATACTGATTTTATGTATCCCGCGCTAGACCAAAAATTGCTAGAAACTTATATTTCCTACTTCATTAGTAGCGGTTTTATTGATGACCAGTTGGTAACAGAGCCAATGGTATTTGGTAATAGGACTAACTAACTATCTCAACATCACTAATTTGCAATAAAAATCACATTTTTTGAAACATTAGGAACTAAGCCATGATTACTGACAACCAGATTAAAAGCAAAGTTTGGGAAAGTAAACAAGAATATTCCCTAACGAAAGAATCATTAAAGATGCTATGGGAAAACCGCATTCCTTTAATTCGCATCAAAGATTTTGCTACAGAGCAAGAGTGTGATAGTTTAGTGGCTCAGGCTCAATTGTTTAATTTTGATTCTTATCAAAATGTGTATCCCAAAATTGAGCGAATTGGCATCACCGTATTTGAATATAACCGCATTAGTAAGGCAGCTTATTTTCAAGCAGTAGAACGCACAATAAAATTAAGAGACTCCATCATGGCAGCCTCTTTTAATCCCTTAGAACGGTTAATGGAGAAAATCCGTGATTGTACAGGTGCTAATGTGCGGATTGCTTCAGAACCATTATATGGTAGTTATTATGCGGGATTGATTAGAAAAATAGAGCAGGGTACTCAACTGCATATTGATTATGCTCCCTCAGAACAATCTGAATGGGAAGTTGGTACAGTAATTTATCAACTTTCTTGGAATTTATACTTGAGATTTTCCCCCAATAATCACGGTAAAACCCGTATTTACGATCGCCAATGGCAACCAGGCAATGACGAATATAAACTTGATTCCTACGGCTATAGTGATACAGTCATTGCAGATGCAGATATGATTACTTTCCAGCCTTATGTGGGGGATGTGTTCATTTTCAATACACGCAATTTTCACACTGTTGAGCCAATGGATGGACAGCGTATAACTTTCACCTCTGCAATTGGTTTACTTCCCAACGGTGAAATTATTTTGTGGTCTTGATAGGAGGCAGGAGGCAGGAGGCAAAAGGTAGAAGTTCTTTAATTTTGACTTTTGACTTGATTTATTCCCTGTTCCCTTTCTTAACTATAAAATTTATTTTGCACGACTACTTACAGTGAGGAAATAATTGATGCCTTTAGCAGCTGTGATGAGCGCACCTAACCAACCAGTAGAGGTGCAACAACTACCAGAACCGATTTTGGAAACGGGTGGAATCGTAATTGAAACCCTATATTCTGAAGTCTGTGGTACTGATGTACATTTACTGCATGGGCGGTTAGAAGGAGTACCTTATCCCATTATCCCTGGACACTTTTCTGTAGGTCGTGTGGTGGAAACAGGAGGACAGGTTCGTGATGTTAATGGTAAATTAATTCGCCCTGGAGCGATCGCTACTTTTCTCGATGTCCATGAAACCTGTTACAACTGCTGGTATTGTTTAGTAGCTAAATCATCTACGCGCTGTCCACAACGTAAGGTTTATGGTGTCACCTACTCAGCCAAAGACGGTTTACTAGGTGGTTGGTCACAATTGATTTACCTGAAACCAGGAGTTAAGGTAATCACTTTACCCGCAGAAGTTTCACCAAAACAATTCATTGCTGGAGGTTGTGCTTTACCCACTGCAATACACGCTATAGACAGAGCGCAAATTCAAATTGGTGATAATGTCGTAGTTCAAGGTTCTGGTCCTGTGGGGTTGAGTGCGGCAATTCTCGCTTTACTATCAGGCGCTGGTAAAGTGATTGTTATTGATAAATTTGAGAGTCGCTTAAAAGTTGCACAATCCTTTGGAGTAGATGAAACCCTAATAATTGAAACTGATAATCCTCGACAACATATTGAGCGGGTTTTGGAATTAACCAATGGACATGGTGCTGATGTGACCATTGAAGCGACAGGTGTACCGATTGCTGTTAAAGAGGGTTTGGCGATGACAAGAAATGGAGGCCGTTATGTGATTGTTGGACATTACACTAATACAGGTGAAATTCTCATCAATCCACACCTAGAAATTAATTTAAAACATATTGATATTCGCGGGACTTGGGGAATTGATTTTAGCCATTTTTATCGCATGATTGAATTACTAAAAAGACATAGTGATTCTAGAAAAAATATTGCTTGGGAAAATCTGATTAGTCGTGCCTACACACTAAAAGAAATTAATCAAGCACTGGCAGATGTAGAGCATGGTTATGTACTGAAAGCTGTGATTCAGCCTAATTCTTGATGGGGTTATACCAAATTAATATGAAGCTACATAGAATAAGATGAAGATAATAATTGAACGCGGATACACGCAAATAAACGCGGATAACGGCAGATAAATAATTTAGATAATAAAGAAAATATATGCTCACAGATTTACAAATTGCCTTTATCGGTGGTGGCACGATGGGCGAAATTATCATTAGTAGATTATTAGCAACAAAAACCGTTGACAACTCAGAGCTAATTATAGTTGGTGAACCAGTTGCTGCACGATGTCTTGATTTAAACAAGAAATATGGAGTACGTACTACAAGCTCCAATTTAGAAGCGGTACAAGGCGCAGCCATTGTCATATTAGCGGTGAAGCCTCAAGTTTTAGCTTCTGTGATGACTACACTTAAAGATAAAATTTCACCAGAGGCTTTAGTAATCAGTATTGTCGCTGGAGCAAGTATTCCATCTTTGTGCCAAGGGTTAAATCATGCTGCTATTGTTCGTACAATGCCTAATCTTCCAGTAGAAGTTGGTCATGGAACTACCGTATGGAGCGCATCAGAGAATGTAACAGAAAAACAGCGATCGCTTACTCAAGTTGTTCTACAGCCACTAGGTAAGGAATTTGTTACTCAAAGTGAACATTACCTGGATATGGCAACGGCGTTAAGTAGCGCCGGCACTGGATTTGTGTTTCTGTACATCGAAGCAATGATTGATGCTGGTGTTCAAATAGGTTTAACTCGCACACAAGCCCAAGAACTGGTATTGTATACAATTGCTGGCAGTGTCGAACTGATGTTGCAAACCCATGAACATCCAGCAGTATTACGCAACAAGGTTACAAGTCCTGGAGGCGTAACATCTGCTGGCCTTTACGAGTTAGAGAAAGGGGGTTTACGAACTGTTGTTTCTAATGCGGTGCTGACTGCTTTAAGCCGGACTCAACAATTAAGTAAGTAGGTGAACAGAAAAATTTAAAGGTCTGTGAAGAAAAGTAAAATCGCCCAAAACTCTCTTCCTGTTCCCTGTTCCCTTGTCATAACGACAATTTTTAACGCCAACCTACTTAATATGAGTTAACCTACTTAGTTATGCTCAGTGGTTATTTTGATAAGTATTAAATTCAATTCTCAGAAACTTAATTTATTGCTCCAATATGCAAACCGAAGTTATTCAATCTCAACCCTCGACAAATCCTTTTTCAGCTTTGACTCAATTTTGGGAAAATGTCAAAGCGATCACTGAACCTTACTGGTATCCAAGTAAGTCAGGGGGAAGAGCATTTTCAGATGTGATGCGTTCCTGGGGAATGCTCATTCTCTTATTATTATTAATAATTGCGCTGGTAAGTCTCAATGTATTTACTAATTTCCTCAATCGCTATTTAGTAGATGTTATCATTGTCGAACAGAATGTTAGTAATTTTTTTAAAGCTATATTGGTTTATAGTGTAGCTCTTGTATTCGTAACACTTTTGGTAGGTGTTTCTAAATTACTCAGAAAACAAATTGCCCTTGATTGGTATCAATGGCTAAATAATCACACATTATCAAAATATTTAGGCAATCAAGCATATTATAAAATCAATTTTCAAGCTGATATTGATAATCCAGACCAACGTATAGCTCAAGAAATTGAACCGATTACGAGAAATGCTTTAACTTTTTCCGCTACTTTTCTGGAAAAAATACTGGAGCTTATAGCATTTTTAATCATCCTGTGGACTATCTCTCAGAAAGTGGCGATTATTTTGTTTGTTTACACAATTGTCGGGAATGTAATCAGCACTTACTTGACAGGAGAGTTAAATAAAATTAATCAGGAAGAAATACAATCCAAGGGTGATTATAGTTATGCTCTAACTCATGTTCGTAATCATTCTGAATCAATAGCTTTTTTTAGAGGAGAGAAACAAGAATCAAATATTATTGGGAAAAGATTTAATCATTTCATCCAAATTTATCAACGGAAGATTAAGTGGGAAAGAAATATAGATATTTTTAATCGAGGATACCAGGGCGTAATCGAAATTTTTCCCTTTTTAATCCTTGGTCCTTTATATATGAGGGGTGACTTGGGATTTGGAGAAATTAGCCAAGCTTCTTTAACAGCTTATCTGTTTTCTCTTTCTCTATCAGAATTAATCAATGAATTTGGCATTTCGGGACAGTTTTCTAGTTATATTGAAAGGCTGGCTGAGTTTTCCTCTGCGGTAGAAGCAGTAGCTAAACAATCAGAAAATGTTAATACCATCACAACAGTAGAAGATAATCATATCAGCTTTGAGAATGTAACTTTACAAACTCCCAATTATGAAAGGGTAATTGTTGAAGATTTATCACTTTCTGTAAAACCAGGAGAAGGTTTATTAATTGTTGGTCCGAGTGGTAGAGGTAAAAGTTCTTTATTGAGGGCGATCGCTGGTTTGTGGAATGCAGGAACAGGTCGTTTAGTCCGGCCTCCTTTAGAAGAAGTGTTATTTTTACCTCAACGTCCTTACATTATTTTAGGAACTTTGCGGGAACAGTTGCTTTATCCACATACAGAACGAATAGTTAGCGATCGCGCACTCACAGAAGTTTTAAAACAAGTTAATCTGGATAGTTTATTGAGTCGAGTAAATGGTTTTGATACTGAAGTTCCCTGGGAAAATATATTATCTTTAGGAGAACAACAACGTCTAGCATTTGCCAGATTGTTAGTTACTCAACCTGGTTTCACGATTTTAGATGAAGCTACCAGTGCTTTAGATTTAAAGAATGAAGGTAATTTATATCAACAATTACGAGAAGCAAAAACAACATTTATCAGTGTCGGACATCGAGAAAGCTTATTTGATTATCATCAATGGGTTTTAGAACTTTCTCAAGATTCTAGTTGGCAACTTTTGACTGTGCAGGATTATCAACGTCAGAAATTAAAATCATCTGTCATCAGTGTGGCTGAGAAAGCTGAAATTACAATAGATAATTTTGCCAATAATCAATCTCCTAATTCACCAGAAACAGCAATACAAGAAATAGCCAACCTAGCAAACCAAGTAAGTTTTATTACCGGACTTTCTCATCAACAAATGCAGAAATTAACAGATTATTCACTGGGGACTGTGAGAACTAAAGCTAGTAAAGGTCAAACTGTTACAACTCAAGATGGTTCTACCTACAGCTATAATAAAGACCCCAATGTTTTGAAATGGGTGAAAGTTTAGGGTGAGACAAACTACAATGTTTTTGTTTTTGGGTTGTAGATTTTGTGAGGATACTTATTTTCAAAATAGGTAATAGCAACTTCACCCAATGCTTTAACTGCGGCCGCTCCCATTGCTGGTTGAACCACTGAGCCAATACCAGGAATCAACCCTGCTATAATACTGCCCATATTAAACAGAAATTGTCCACCACCTACGCCTATAATTGCTGCGGCCATTGCTCCAGCACCACTAGCAGGTATCAAATTCACATCATAAATTTGAGCAATGCGAGTGACTACAACACCCTGTACACTAGCTAAACTGGTTTGAAAGGCGATCGCACCAAGAGGAGAAATTCCTCCAGTGAGTCCTGCTGTTGCTCCTGCTCCCATCATTAACCAAAGTTCATCTCTAGCTTGCTCACAACAATATTTATTCATAGAAGATGCAATGTAATAAAAAAGATTTTTTGTATAATTAGGGTTTCATCCCTTCCATTTATGATATTCAGAATTTTTTAGACAAAATCTATCCAAGGATATTGAGGCGAAAGTAGCGAAGCTGCTATAAGCCACCTTTCCTTACGCTTCCACTCGACCTGCTTTCATCAGAATAATTTGGTCAGCGCGACGCAACACAGAAGGACGATGAGACACAACTAAACAAGTTGGTGTCCAAGGATTTTCTTCAGTTTTATTAGTAAATATCCGCGACCATAATGTTAATGTAATGCAAGTCTTAGGTAGAGAAGCCCAGGGTTCAGGCTGCATCTACTTTACAGGTGGAGCTAGCGCCCTACTAATTGGATGGCGCAACTCCACAGTTGATGTCCATCTTCGTCTAGACCCTGAACCACCAGGTATTTTTCAAGCAATTGCCAAGCTCAAACAAGAATTGAACTTTAAACTAAAATTTAGTTAGATCACCCTGATTTCTCACCAACATTCTCAAACCCTTATAAAATCTGGATTATGGAGTTTCACACTACATCAAAAGTCAACCCCGTAAAAAATGCCTGAAACCGATTCTCTATCCGGGTTATACAAATTGCGATTACATTATTCGTGAGAAATACGGGAGCAAAGGTTTCAGGCTTAATAGCTTTTTCTGTACAGTTGAGCCTAAAATTTCGTCAGGAGAAATATCAAAATGGTTCGGTCTATTGCGGCCAAGGATGTGACGCTAGGGGAATTAAAGCAAAATTTTGGCATTCAAATCGTTCAAGATGCTACTTTTTTTCCTGAGTGGTTGGATGGGCTTGAGGCTTTGAACAAAGAAGAGCAACATTTATTAGATCGGGTGAAGGCTAATTTTTTAGAATTGATGGATGATCCCCCAATGCTAGAAAATACGGTGAAGATGGTGGTACTTGCGCCCTTGTTAGATTTAGCTGGTTTTTATCATAAGCCATTTAGGATTGAAACAGAAACGAGTTTGGCTTTAGAAATGGAGGATGAAGGAACGATTATTCGGGGGCGGATTGATGTTTTGGTGTTAAAAAATCGGCTTTGGTTGTTGGTAATTGAATCAAAACGGAGTGATTTTGCGGTGACACGCGCAATTCCTCAAGCTTTGGCTTATATGTTGGGTAATGAGGAAACTGTGCTACCAACCTTTGGTATGATTACCAATGGTAATGAGTTTTTATTTTTAAAGGTATTGAAACATGAATATGCTAATTCGCGGCTGTTTTCTTTGGTAAATCCTGATAATGAGCTTTATAGTGTATTACAGGTATTGAAGCGTTTGGGAATGGAGGCGATCGCGTTCAGCGCGACATAGGAATATTCTGGACAATTTAGGACGGTTTTTGACCTGTTGGTTGTTTAAATGGGAGCAAATCTGGAACGACAAAGAAGCTATAAATCAGGTAAATCAAGAACTTGGTAATTGGAATGACCGTGTTTTGCAAATATCACAATTAACTGTATAAAAACTATGACATAGTTTCTGATTCCAAATCTAACCTGACATCTTCTTCATATAAATTTATGGAAGCATCCATAATGGGATTATCTGGTATTCCTGCTTTTAAATCATGAAACTTAATATTTAGGACTTACGCAAAAACTCTCTGAAATCCTCTTCCCTTCGTGTCCTTCGTTCCTTCTCCCAAAGGGAGAGGCTAGCGCCAACGTGGTTCCTTTCTCCGTTGCTTGTGCGTAAGTCCTAATATTGATATCTTCTCCTTTTTCGAGACAGCATAACTGAATACTTTAAATATTTTGCGTATTTTGACAGCAAATCAAATATGGAAACCTCACCCCCACCCCCTCTCCTTGTGAAGGAGAGGAATCAAATATGGAAACCTCACCCCCACCCCCTCTCCTTGTGAAGGCTATCGTGTACACACAAGTCTTATCAAGTTGCCTAACAGCGTTTCGATCCCCCCTAACCCCCCTTTATAAGGGGGGAACTAGAATCAAAGTCCCCCTTTTTAAGGGGGATTTAGGGGGATCAGATCACTTGTGTGTACACCGTAGCCTTGTGAAGGAGAGGGGAGATCAAGAGTTAGATATCAAGCCCCGGCGAATGGAATATTGCTACCGCAACGCCAAGGACGAACGCGGCTACACAAACACAGCCCACCTGCGTGGGCTAAATTCTTAAATGTCACAGCAAAATTTTGATAACTGTTAACTGATTATGCCATGACCATGCCACCATCAACGTTAAAGACTTGTCCGGTGATATAAGCAGCAGCAGGATCGGCGGCTAGGAAGCGCACCATGCCGGCTATTTCTTCTGGTTGACCGTAGCGACCGAGGGGGATATATTTTAATATATCTTCGGTGTTGCTGAGACTGCTGGTCATGTCTGTAGCGATGAAACCAGGGGCGACGGCGTTGACTGTGATTCCACGCGAGGCTAGTTCTTTGGCGACGGTTTTTGTAAAGCCGATGACTCCGGCTTTGGCGGCGCTGTAGTTGGCTTGACCTGGATTTCCCATTTGTCCGGCGACGGAGGCAATATTTATAATTCTTCCTGAACGTTGTTTGAGCATGATTTTACTGACTGCTCTTGTACATAAGAATACACCTGTTAAATTAAGGTCTATTACGGCTTGCCAATCTTCTGGTTTCATGCGTAATAGGAGGGTGTCGCGGGTAATTCCGGCGTTATTGACTAAGATATCAATGCGCTTGAATTTTTCCATGACGGTGCTAATTAGTGTATCTACTTGCTGGGCTTGGGATACGTCTGCTTGTAATGCGATCGCCTGTCCTCCATCTGCAATAATGTCTGCAACTACACTCTCAGCAGCACCGCTATAATTAGCATAATTAACTATTATAGTCGCTCCTTGGGTTGCTAATTCAAGAGCGATCGCCCGGCCAATTCCCCGTGAAGCACCTGTAATAATTGCAACTTGCCCCTGTAAAAGTTTCATAAATTAATCCTGTTGCTTTTTAAATAACCGCGCTAATTATCTTATGGTGATTTGTGCCTATAATCTCACGATTTTAGACATCTACCTTGGGGAAGAGTCGGAAATTGAGCAACAATAAAAACAAAATGATGTTACAGCGATTCTCTGAGCTACGCATTACCATTGAAAGCAATCAATAAAAATTTGGTGTGTGTCACATGGCTACAAAAAAACAATTCAACAGTTTTGAAGAGATGTTATCAGGTTCTGATGTCCCTGTGTTGGTAGATTTTTATGCTGATTGGTGTGGTCCTTGTCAGATGATAGTGCCAATTTTAGAGCAAGTTAACGCCCAATTACAAAATAGTGTGCGGATTGTCAAAATTGACACAGAAAAGTATTCCGCCCTAGCAAGTCAGTACCAAATTAATGCTTTACCGACATTGGTACTATTTAAACAGGGTCAGCCAGTAGAGAAAATTGAGGGAGTTATGCAAGCAGAACAATTGGTGCAACATCTCAAAAATTTCCTTTAAGGAATATTAAGCATAGAGACGCGAAATTTTGCGTCTCTAGATATGAAAAAATATTAATTTTTAGGAATTTCATCTTAGGAATAATTTATCACTTTAAAGTAAAAGATAGATTGGTTACATTTGTTCTGTGCTAGTGACTTTATAGTTAAAGTATTATATAGGACTCCTATTTGATTTCTGTTGGCGTAGCCTGCGCTTTGCGCTTACAACTCAAAAAGCTGTTTCCCACGGACCACGGACCACCTACGCAAGTAAGTATGGCTACGCCACGCAAGCTATCAAAAATCAAAGCGGATTACTATAACATTCTGAAATTATGGGCGAGAAATGAGCATCTCGGTTGAAAATACCGGGATTCTGGCTGGGTGTATTTGAGCCTTTGCTCTGAATACTCTATGATTTCTGTAATTCATCCTGGTAAAGGTGTGTTTTTTCTTACTGTCATGTATCGTGTATACGCAACTTAAATGTAAATTTGCATAACAGAGAAGCATTAATCATTATGAAAATTGGGTAAATCTCCCCATATAAAAACGGGGGCTTTTACCCTACCGGGAACAGCGATCTATTTAGGAAAATAGAAATGTAGGATGGGCTTTAATCCCAAGCAGCAACTATGGAATATTTGTATTACCTGGCAAATGCCAGTTTAACTCTGAGAATTGTACAACATCTGCACGCCAGACCTCAGATGCCCGTTTCTTTCGTCACCGTGATTCATCAAATTGATGGCTGGGTTGTGAGGATAAAATTCACAGAACAACTTTCGCCCCAAGAGGATGGGGACTTTCGGGCTTTTCTGAATGAATTAGGAATTAGTTATGCGCCACCGATGCGGGTGCAAATGGCTCTTTGGAGTTTGGAAGCAGGACAAAGCCCTGTAGACGTAATGCGTCGCTACCAAGTTGCGATCGTTTCTCATGGTAATCCAGAGAGAGAAGAAATTGAAGCATTCCGCCAACAATTCGTGCGAGGACTGGGTTACTGTCCAGAAACACTGGCGTAATCTCTGACATGATCAGCCATCAACAGAGTCAAAAGCTGCTGGTAGATATTCTTGCAGATAAAATTGGTATCCATCTGCTGATAAGCTAGCTAAAGGTTCTGGAGTCAATGTCAGCCCAGGACGCTGTTTTGATATTCGCTGACAGTAGACAATAGCAACATCAAAGCGACATGGGTAATCAGCTTTTTCAGGATATTCAGCTAAAAATATTGTCGCCGTCCGCTCAATTTTTGCTTGCTTTTGTCGTGTGATGGCACATTTACCCCCTAGATCCCAATTTCTTTGACTACGGGTTTTCACTTCCACAAATGCTACTTGGGGTAATTGGTGAACACAGAGATTTTTTTCCCGAAGCTGGGCGATAATGTCGATTTCTCCCCAACGACTGAAAAAGCGACGATGCAAAATCTCCCAGCCTGTAGAATGTAACCATTGTGCTACGAGGTCTTCTCCTAATTCACCAATATCGGGATAATGAGAGGGAGGAGGGTTCGCCATTGGTTAAAAATATGATGAATACTAGATTAAATAATCGAATTGGAGCCAGTATACTCAGTGTATTGCTTTGGGTAGTAGTTGGCATCACAACAATTGTCGGCTATACGCCCACAGCTTTAGCCCTGGAATATAATAAGGAGATTTTGGTAGAGGCTGATTTTTCTGGACGTGATTTAACAGACTCTAGTTTTACTAAAGCTAATCTCCGCCAAAGTGACTTTAACCATGCTAATTTGCGCGGTGTCAGCTTTTTTGCCGCAAATTTAGAATCGGCAAATTTAGAAAGTGCTGATTTGTCTTTCGCTACTTTAGATTCAGCGCGACTGATTAAAGCTAATTTGACAAACGCGATTTTAGAAGGTGCGTTTGCTTCTAACGCTCGGTTTGATGGTGCAATTATTGATGGAGCCGATTTTACTGATATTCTGCTGCGTCAGGATGAGGAAAAAAAATTGTGTCAACTGGCTAAGGGTACTAATCCTGTGACTGGGCGAAATACCAGGGATACGTTATTTTGTCCGTAGTTTAGATGGTGGGTTACGGCGCAAAATTGGACATCTTCATCTATGATCTCGTGCGCCTAACCCACCCTACACCGACTGGGCGAAATACCAGGGATACGTTATTTTGTCCCTAGGGAAAGATTCTCTCTATGCTGATCATGGGATTTTCAAAAGTTAAAACTTGATGGCTCTGTGATATGAGATCATTAGAGCATCAAATATGTCACAAGACGATTCATGCAATTTTAAGAAAATGGCACAAGATCAGAAGTCAACAGTCGTAATCACGGGCGCTTCCTCTGGGGTGGGTTTGCAAGCCGCGAGAGCGCTTTCCCAAAAGGGGTGGTATGTTGTGATGGCCTGTCGGAATTTATCGAAGGCGGAAAATGCTGCTAAATCTCTGGGGATGGAGCCGGATAGCTACACAGTCATGCATATTGACTTAGGCTCTTTGGAGAGTGTGCGGCAATTTGTGAAGGATTTTAGAGCCAGTGGTAAGTCCTTGGATGCTTTGGTGTGCAATGCGGCTATTTATATGCCTTTAATCAAGGAACCATTGCGAAGCCCTGAAGGATATGAGTTGAGTGTGGCGACAAATCACCTTGGTCATTTCCTGCTGTGTAACCTGCTTTTGGAAGATTTGAAAAATTCACCTTCTTCTGAGCCGAGGTTGGTGATTTTGGGAACTGTGACGCACAATCCCAAGGAGTTGGGCGGGAAGATTCCACCACGTCCAGATTTGGGCGATTTGCAGGGTTTTGCGGCAGGTTTTAAAGAACCGATCGCTATGATAGATGGTAAGAAGTTTGAACCTGTGAAGGCTTATAAGGATAGTAAGGTGTGTAATGTGTTGACTATGAGGGAGCTACATCGGCGCTATCATGAGTCACACGGTATCACTTTTAGCTCTCTTTATCCTGGTTGTGTGGCAACAACGGCTTTGTTTAGAAATCATTATCCTTTGTTTCAGAAGATTTTCCCTCTTTTCCAAAGGTATATTACTGGGGGTTTTGTGACTGAGGAAGAATCAGGCGATCGCGTGGCGGAAGTTGTCAGCGATCCTCAATATAATCAATCTGGTGCTTATTGGAGTTGGGGAAATCGACAAAAGAAAAATGGTAAGTCGTTTCTACAAGAGGTTTCTAATGAAGCCAGTGATGATGATAAGGCTGAACGGATGTGGGAGTTAAGCGCTAAGTTGGTGGGATTGGCTTAATACTTTTGCTAAGTTGAACCACAGATATAGACACATAGTGGCTTGCCGTAGGCTACACCGATTAACACCGATAATTTAATTTGGAATTTGGAATTTTTTATCGGTGTTTTTTTGTTGTTTACAGGGATTCCCCATTTTAAATTAATGAGTAAATTTATCCGTAAATTGTGATTTTACTAAGTAGTCACTTATAATCTGTGTAGTTTAAGCCTTGCTTCTTAAAGGTTATGGAATTTAATTGACTACTATTGGTTCTTATCAGGTAAAAGTTCAAATTGAATCGACGGTTGAGGAAACAGCTTTTCTTTCCTTCGCTACAATAGAAGATATGCCCACTGATTGGGATTTTGATTGGTTAAGCCTATGGCAAAATACTAGTTTTGAGTGTCAAAATATCATCAAACTGGTTTATGAAGGTGAAGTATGGGGATTAGTGCGATATGGTCTTTATCCTTACCCTGGATTTCCCAAGTACCTAGAAATTGAACATATAGAAGCCCATCCGACAAGTCGAGGTGAGGTCGCTGAAAGGTTTATAGAACCAATCGGTAAATGGTTAATCTGGTATGCAATAAAAGTTGGATTGAAATCTTGTCAAACAGAACCAGACGATCCGCTAGTAATCCTGTCAGCCGTAGAAAAAGCTGTGGCATACTACAGAGATAAGGTTGAGATGGAATATGTTGGGGTTGCACCGAGCGCTCCTGGAGAAGATTTATATGGTTTCAGATTCTCACGAAAAGCAGCAGCAGTCTTCTGTCAGCGACAAGAACGCGAATGGGGAGTACCACAACTATTTGACTAGCAGTGAAATCAAAGCAGGTTCAAAAGTTGTTATGACTCACGCCGAAAGGCAAGCTTTTATGAAAACATCTCCTTTAGGACAACTATTTGGAGTGTCACATTTACTCCCTGAAGTTGAAGATTTAACGAGCAGCAACCATGCTTCAACAGATAAAGCAACAGTAGTAAATACATTATCTGACAACGAACAGACGTTTAACTATGAGATGTTAGAGCCTTGCACAAGAGGTCGTGGTAAGTGGTTGAAAAAACCCTTATCTTGGAGACAACTGTACTTGCAGTTCTCCTCTTAATTCCTGATCTATCTTCTGGGAAATACCTGGGATAAATCCAAAACTAAATCAGGAAAAACGGGTAAATTAACTGTTTCGTTAGGCAAGAAAATTAACTTGCGGCGATAACCAAATTTTTCTTGTAAACCTTGATAAGGTTCACTATAACACTCTAGATAATTATCTACTAAATTAAATATCCAATAATTATTAATACCTGCTTTTGCATAAAGCGGTAATTTTATCTCTTGGTCATATTTTAAAGAGGAATCAGCAACCTCAATTACCAGCAATACATCAGATGGCTGAGGATGAGCAGAAAGATAATTATCATCAACATTACGCACAATGGCTAAATCTGGTTCAGGTTCACTGTGTTCGGAGATGATAATTGGTTGTTGACCTCGTACTAAAGCACTGTCTGCTACAAGCTTGATTAACTCCCTAAATAAAAGTGTTTCACAAACAGAGTGCGGTGTACCTTTAGCAACCATCTGGACTATTTCTCCATCAATTAGTTCAACTCGGTCATCCTCCGCAAAGAAGCCGAGTTCTGCCATCCGGTGATATTCATCTATGGTGAAGCGTTTAGCATTAGTTAGGCTCATAACAGCTAAGGCATACAGGGTTATTTTTATCTTAATATATTGGCAATGGATTAATATTAATTAATTAAATTAAAGTAAGTCTGTAATGGAAAATTGGCGTTGACGATCTAGTTCTTGCAGGCGCATTTTTTCATGGTAGAAAGATTGATAATAAGATTGCCATTTTTCTGGTTCGGCTTGGGAATCGGTTTTTTCCCACAGTTCTAAAAAGTAACGATAGCGCTTTTCTATTAATACTCTCTCCATACAAGCAACAGCAGCTTGAACGGCTTGGGGTGTCCGTAGTATTTCTTTTTGGCTTTTCTCGTTCAGATGAAATAAGTGGGAAATTGATGCTATTTCTTCTGATAATTCTAAATATCTATCTTGCAAACTTGATACAAAGTCTACTTCTTCCCCCGTTGACCCTAAAATCTTCTGCCACAATAATCGATGGTGGGAAAGGCTAAATTCTAAATTTCGTTCTTCTAAGGTGTTAAAAATAATTTGACGCTGTTCGGGACAGTGCAAATAAATTCGTAATAGTAAGGCTTCTGCTAATTCTAAAAGACTTTTATCCCCTGGGATTGGGGATTGGGTGAATTTCTTTTTACTGGATAAAGGTTTATTTCTTGTGGCGGTAGTTGGTGCAATTTGAGTTAATAGATTTTCTACTCGCAGGGGTATGAGTCTCGCATCACCTAAGCTGAGGATTTCGGCACAGTAAGAAACGTAATAATTTCGGGTGTCGCTGTTATCTATATTTTTCAGTAATTTTACAACCTGCTGACTAACTTGCTGAAAGTCTGTAGCTTGTTTTAAATCGCGATTTTGAATAATTTGCTCAATTTGCCAATTCAGCCACAGTGGGGCGTTTGCTAGCAGTTGTTCATAGTCGAATGGTGTATGAGTGTACAAATATTCATCAGCATCTTTACCATCAGGGATATTGAGAATTTTGAGTTGGACTTCGCCTTTATATGCTAGTGTGGCAATTTCTCCAATGGCTCTTTCTGCGGCGATATTACCTGCTTTGTCAGCATCAAAGTTGAGGACTAATTGTTTCGATTCGGTGTAGCGTAAGATTAATCTGACTTGTTCAATGCTTAAAGCTGTACCTAGAGAAGCCACAGCGTTATTAATACCCGCAGCATGAAGGGCGATCGCATCAAAATAGCCTTCTACCACTACGGCTTGATCCAGTTGAGAAATTCCGTCTTTGGCTATATCCAGGGCGAATAGAGTTTTCCCCTTACTAAAAAGTTCGGTTTCTGGTGAATTTAAATACTTTGGTTGCTCCTCAGATAGAGTTCTTCCACCAAAAGCAATTACCCGTCCTTGGATATCGCGGATGGGAATCATCAGGCGATCGCGAAACACATCATAATAACCGCCTCCCTCCTTCCTGGGCTTAATTAACCCGGCTTTTTCCACCAACTGCACTGGGTAACGTTTATCCTCCACCAGATAGCGATGTAGAGTTTCCCAACCTGCGGGTGCATAACCTAAACCAAACTGCTGAATAGTTTCCTCCTTCAGTTGGCGCTCAGATTGCAAATACTGATACGCTTTTTGTCCTTGGCTTTGTCTAAGGGCGTGTTGATAAAACTGTCCGGTAGAAGCCAGAACCTCATATAACTGTTCACGTAAAGAAATTTGACGCTGTAATTCTTGGCGTTGTTCTGGTGCGAGAGTTTGTACAGGGACTTGATAACGTCGGGCTAAATCTAACACCACCTCTGCAAAAGAGTGTTTTCCCAAGTCCATTAAAAATTTAATGGCATTTCCCCCAGCTTGACAACCGAAACAATAGTACATTTGCTTGGTTTGACTGACTGTGAAACTGGGAGTTTTCTCATCATGGAAGGGACACAAACCCACAAAATCTTTACCACGCTTGCGTAAAACTACGTGGTCTGAAACAACATCAACAATATCAGCACGTTGTTTAATTTCCTCAATTGTGTCTGGGTGCAAGCGGGGAATTTGCATTCTCGTCATAACTGCTATGAGACTACCCACTGATAGGTATTATATTCTTGTTGCCAAGTCAACAATCATGTATAAAATTGCTTCAACTTAATTTTTAGAGGAAATACTGAAGATGGGACGTATTTTTATTTCAGCAGCTCACGGGGGTAGAGAAGCCGGAGGGATTGATCCAGGCTCCATCGCAGGTGGTACCAGTGAAGCCAGAGAAATGATTTTGCTGCGGGATTTGATTGTAACAGAATTACGGGCGCGCAGTTTTGATGTTTTAGCAGTTCCCGATGACCTCAGCGCCGCCGAAACTATTACTTGGATTAATTCCCGTGGGTTGCGGGTGGATGTCTCCCTAGAAATTCATGCTGATACGGCTAGCAGTCCTACTGTGCGCGGTGCGGGTGTCTACTACATCGCCAACAACCAGGAGCGTAAAACTAATGCCGAATTGCTCTTAATGGGGCTTTTGCGCCGTGTAACTCAGTTACCAAATCGGGGAGTTAAGCCAGATACAGATAGCGGGTTGGGAAGTTTGGCATTTTGTCGCCAAATCACCATTCCTTCTTTATTAATGCAGGTAGGCTTTCTGAGTAGTCCAGAAGATCGCTTTTTGCTGCAAAATCGTCGCCGTGATTTTGCTGTGGGAATTGCCGATGGTCTCGCATCTTGGAGTCGGGTAATTGACCCCACTTCTGTAACTCCTGTTGAACCAACTTATCCAGCTATTAATATTAACATTAATGGGCAGAAATATGGTGAGCAAGGCATATTAGTTAATGGTAATTCTTACATTCCTATTGATTTAGTAGATCAGCTACGGATTGATGTATCACAATTACCGAATATCAACCGGATTAGTTATCGAAAAATAGTTTATATGAAAGCTGTGGATTTGAGAAGTTTTAATGTTTCTATCGGTTGGGATGGCGCAACTCGGACAGTTAATTTACGCTCAAATTTATTAGTTTGTGTGGATCAACTTGATCGGATTATGTCACGGGGAAATACATCTGAAGTAGAGTTACAATTATTTCTGAGAAACAACAATGAAAATGCTTTGCTCAATTTCTCTGATATACCTAAATTGTATCGAGAAGAAGGTAACGCCGAAGGTGTTAACTATGATATTGCTTTTTGCCAAATGTGTTTAGAAACTGGATTTTTACGCTTTGGTGGGGATGTCAGACCTGAGCAAAATAACCTCGCTGGTTTAGGTTCTATTGGTGGTGGTGCTGAACCTGCATCTTTTTCTAGTGCAAGAATTGGTGTGAGAGCGCATATTCAACATTTAAAAGCTTACGCTAGTTTAGAACCTTTAGTAAACGAAGTTGTAGACCCACGATTTCGGTTTGTCACCCGTGGAATTGCACCATCAATTTATCAACTTGCGGGGCGCTGGTCTGTTGATTTAGACTATGGTACAAAAATCTTAGCACTGATGAAACGATTGTATGAGTCAGCAAAACTTTTGTAATTTGTCATGAGCTAATTAAATGTTGAACAGTCCAATCTCGGACTACGTGGTAAACTTCATCAGCTACCTCGTCTAGTCCATGATTGGCATGAGGATAAAGAATTAGGCTATCAGCTGTGGAATCGTTTGCGGGGTGTAGAAAATCCCGAACACTTGGGAGAACCTAGCGAGAGCTAAAATTTTCCCAGAGATTCGCTATAGAATCAAATTTTTGACTTTTGACTTTTGACTTTTGACTTCCGCCTTGCGGCGTTAGGCTGTTTTGAAAAAACGGATAATTTCACGGACATGATCGAGAAATTGTCCATCGGTGGAAAGTTGAGCGATGGGCAAAGCCCCGCCTCCGGCGATCGCACTTCTGGCTTCTCTAGCTAAACGTTCATGTTCGACTTGATTTGTGGCGCGTAATTCTGCTAAACTAGCATTTAAGCTGGCTAAATCTGTGCGCGTTTGTTCAGTAAAGCGCTGTTGAGTTGCGGGTAATGAATAATCGAGTTGGGGATTGAGTTGTTCTTCTAAACGTTTAACTGTGTCCTCTAGGGCATAAAAACGATTGCGGAGTTCCATCACATCCTCACGGGGATATTGGAATTCTTGGCGAATCATCCTCAGACGTGCATATAAATATTCGTAGGCGCGGATAGCTGGACGCAGGATGGTTAATAATAAAGCCGCACCAGAACTGATATATCCCACAGCGCTGATACCAGTAGCGGCGAGAGTATAAAGCCCCACGGCTGAAAATAAGTGTAAAGCAATGGCTACCCAGAGCGATCGCTTGGCTAAAACTCTGACATAATTAACTTGTTTATCATCTACAGGAATTTGTTTTTCCCTAGATTGTGCGGCTTCGGCTAAAACTTCCTTAGCTTGAAAATGTACATTCCAAGGTACAGTCACAATCACTAATAACCACCAAAAACTAGCCCCAGCAATTACCCAGTCAAGGAAGCTACCCGCAGAGATTTGGAACCATTGCAACCCGCCAAAACCCAGAAGTACAGCCAGTACAATTAGTACGATAGAATTGATAAAAAAACTGAAATTCATTTTGCTGAATCTCCGGTAAAACGATTACCTCGATCATGACTATGCCTATGAGTTTCTACGGTAAAGCTTATGATAGTTTTTGGAGTTGCACAACACCTTAAAGGATTAAATAGCTACGCCAAGTTTTTGGAGTATCTTTGCTATCCTGTGCCGGAACTAGCAAGCGCCAACTTTTACCTTCTTGCTGAATTTGCAGATAAACTTGAAAAGGTTGTTGCAGTTGTTTCAACTGTCTTTTGGGGAGATTTAAAATTAAATCGTAGGTTCCCCGCACCCGAAATGCTGGTAAACTTTCAATAGTCAGGGGTTGTTCCTGGAGAATTTTTAAGCCTTTGATGTCAAAACCTTGAAAATCCAGATTTAGTTTTTGGTGAAGTTGCTGCTGAGTTTGCTGTACCTGGAGTGCGATCGCCTTTTGGACTAACTGAGTCGTTGGTAGTAGTCCAATACTTCCACACCCCGTCAGAAACACCAGTAAAATCAACGTTACCAAAAACCGCACCATGTTAAATTCACATACAATCCGCTAGCGATAGTATACAACACAATCGCAGTTTTTTGTCAAACAAAACTCCGCGTCCCTCTGCGTTAAAAAACCCTATGGTCTCATCGCCCTACCAGCAAACAGATTCTGAAACACATTTCGCCGTAGCTGCGGTGATTCTGGAGTAATAGAACCCCATAAACTTTCCCAATAAAAAAACGAAACACCGGGAAAAGAGCGATCGCGAACAGTTTGAACCTGTTGTTTAATTTGAGTAATACTCACAGGAGTCTTAGAAGTTCCCGTCAATATTCCAATACCTACAGGAATGCGAGACCGAGCAAACCTCACAGATGGTTGTTCTAACTCCGTCATAAAACTACTTTGATTATTGCGATATACTTGCAATATCAACTCATCAACCAAACCTTTTCTCACCCAAGTTTCCCAGTCTTGCAAATAGTATTTATAGGAAAAACTTTGTGAATTTGGCGACAGAGATATTATAGCATCAGGTTTAATAGCTTTCACACTTTGATAGATTTCTGCCATAAAATCAGTGATCTTGTTAGCGCGCCAACGCATCCAGCTAGGATTAAAAGGATCACTGGGAGGACTTTGACCTTGATGTTCTTGGCGATAAAGATCAACAGTGAAAGCATCATAACCAAATTTTACAGGCATTCCAAAGTGGTCATCCAACTGAATACCATCCACATCATAATAACTCACAACTTCCACAATTAGCGCCAAGATAAACTCCCGAACCCCCGGATGTAGAGGATTTAGCCAAGCTTGCTGATGCGCTGAGTTATCATTAACTTCTTCCAAAGGAACTTCAGTGCTAGATTTTATCCCTTCTTGTCCCATTGTGAGCCAACCTGGATAACGTTGGGCTAATTGCGAATTAGGGGGTGTCATAAAACCGTATTCAAACCAGGGAATGACACTTAAACCTTGAGGTTTAGCAAGTTGTATGATCTTTTTTAAAACATCCTGTCCACCGTGCATTAAATTAACTATAGGGTCAGCATCTGAACCCGTGACAATTTTAGCTATACTACTCTTATAAAAAGTATTGCCTCGATTCCAAACCACAGGATAAATCGTATTAAAGTTAAGTGCAGATAACTGGTTAACAGCGCGATTAATTCCCCAAGGTAAAAATAAGACACCACTAGCAACATTAGTCAACCAAACGCCCCTAATTTCTGTTGTAGTAGGTAAGTTTTTTTGCTGTTGAAAAGCTGGACGCGAAGGAAAAGAAACTATTATTAAGTATAACATTAAACCCAAGCACAGCAAGTAAATAAAACCACGTTTAGGCAACAAATTCATTTATGGGCTTAACTTTCTTTCAGAGCAATACTTGTCCCTACAAAATAAACGAGCATTCCTCCGGAATGTATAGAGATATCATCATATATGAATTAAAAACCCAATATATTCAAGAAATCGGGTTAGAAAAGTTGTGCAATTGTACCCCATAAAATACAGAAAATTTGATGTAGATGAGCTACAGATTTATCTGTATTTGTCTGTGTTCATCTGTGTTCATCTGTGGTCGATTATTCCGTGATTTGAACCTCGCATGAATACTTATAATAAAACTTATTTTTGTAGATTGGGTTGCAATACTACTCGGTTAAGCAAATTCGTGAGCCGAAAACCTTTGTAGAGACGTTCCATGGAACGTCTCTACATTCCTTAACCGAAAAGTATTGGATTGGGTTGAGCAGCGCGTATAAAGCGAAAGTTCGGCTTTACGCGTAGCGTCCCGGAGGTATAACCGAAAGCTGTCGGGGATGTTGGGTTTGGCAAAGCTTCAACCCAAGCTACTTTTTGTTAAAATTGTTCCACCCCTGCAAACTGCTTCATACTCACAGCATTTGCAGCTTCACCACAAGTACGAGGAGTGGGGAAAATCTTATCAGGATTTGCTAAACCCTGGGGATTAAAAACTTGGCGTATCCATTGCATACTTTCCAAATCAGCAGGACTAAACATATCAGGCATATAGCATTTTTTATCAGCACCAATGCCATGTTCACCAGAAATACTACCACCTACTTTAACACAAAGCTTGAGAATTTCCCCGCCAACTTCCTCAACTTTTTCTAACGCGCCCGGTACAGCATTATCAAATAGAATTAACGGGTGAAGATTACCATCACCAGCGTGAAACACATTGGCAATTTTATAACCAAACTTTTGACTTAACGCCTCAATTTCCTGTAAAACATAAGTTAATTGAGTGCGAGGAATTACACCATCCTGAACATAATAATCCGGGCTTAAATGTCCAGCCGCAGCGAAAGCCGCCTTACGACCTTTCCAAAGTTTTAACCGAGTTTCTAAGTCACTTGCAGAAGTTACATTCCGCGCGCCATTTTTTTTGCAAATTTCCGCAACACGTTGTTTATTTACTTCAACTTCCACATCCAAACCATCGATTTCTACTAATAAAATTGCCGTAGCATCACGAGGATAACAATTTGTCGCCACAACATCCTCAACAGCATTGATGCTAATGTTGTCCATCATTTCCATACCACCGGGAATAATTCCGGCGCTGATAATATCAGAAACAGTTGCCGCAGCCGCTTCCACACTGGTAAAATCTGCTAATAAAACACAAATTGATTCTGCACTTTTAAGGATTCGCAGAGTAATTTCTGTAGCGATACCTAAAGTACCTTCAGAACCCACAAATACACCTGTTAAATCATAACCAGGCATTTCCGGTACTTGTCCGCCTAAATCTAAAATTTCCCCGCTAGGTGTGACAATTTTTAACCCTAAAACGTGGTTAGTAGTCACACCGTATTTTAAGCAATGCACCCCCCCAGAGTTTTCGGCAACATTACCCCCAATTGAGCAAATAATTTGGCTAGAAGGGTCTGGTGCATAATAAAATCCCGCACCGCTAACGGTTTGCGTTACCCAGCTATTAATGACTCCTGGCTGTACCACAATACGCTGATTATCTAAATCAACATTGAGAATTTGCCGCATTAAGGAAGTGACAATCAAAACCGAATCTTCTGAAGGTAAAGCACCACCAGATAAACCAGTCCCAGAACCACGGGCGATAAAGGTGACAGAGTATTTATTGCATATCTTCACCAGTTCGGCAATTTGTTCTGTAGTTCTGGGTAAAACGACCACAGCAGGGCGTTGACGATAACTGGTTAAGCCATCGCACTCATAGGTAATGAGTTCTTCTCGCCGTTGCACTACACCATTTTTACCAACTACAGCCTCAAATGCTTTAATAATAGGTTTCCAGTTGTATTGCTTTTTCTCTTGGATAAGCATAGTTTTTTATAGTTAGAGGTAGATATATCACCATTGTGACAAGAATTGCGCTTTTGGGGAAGGCATGGCTACGCTTACCGCAGCAGCATCACAAATCAATTAACCTAGAAATAACGCTCTCAAATAGTGGATAAAATTATGGTTGAGCAAATTCTGATTAATACAGATGATTTTTATGTGCCAGATGCCAACCAGCTAGTTACCGAAGATGATACACCTGTGGATAATTTCGCATCTGAAAAACAACAACGCCTTTTGGTTGGCTCTCTTTACAGTTCTTTACAAAACCAGACTTTTTTAGCAGCTGCTAATGTGGGTGTTTACTACACAGACCTTCAGCCCCCCATTGTACCCGATATTTTTCTGAGCTTAGATGCCCAAGTTCCCGAAAAGTGGTGGGAAAAAAACAATCGTTGTTATATGGTTTGGCGTTTTGGAAAACCTCCAGAAGTGGTGATGGAAATTGTTTCTAATAAAGAGGGTGATGAATTAGGCAAAAAGTTAGAAATTTATGAGCAAATGCGGGCAAGTTACTATATTGTCTATGACCCAAATCAGCAATTAGGAGAACAAGTAATCCGGGTTTATGAACTCAGAGGAAGGCGTTATTTTGATACTTCAGAAACTTGGTTAGAACAAGTAGGTTTAGGTTTAACTTTGTGGTCAGGCGCATTTGAAGGGAGACAAGATAATTGGTTACGCTGGTGCTACCAAGATGGAACTATTTTACCTACTGGAGATGAACGGGCTGAACAAGAAAAGCAAAGGGCTGAACAAGCCGAACAACGCGCCCAATTACTAGCAGAAAGACTCAGGGCTATGGGTATAGATCCTGATAGTCTTTAGAGGCTTTGTAGAGATGTTTGATAAAATGTCTCTACACATTGTTGATAAACTCTTGTACTCGTCGCCAAACGTTATCTAATAAATCCGGATCATCTGCATCAAACCACTCAATTTGGGGAGATGATTTAAACCAAGTACGTTGGCGTTTGGCAAATTGGCGCGTATGTAAAACAGTTAATTCTTTTGCTGAATCTAAAGAAATTTCACCTGCTAAATATTGCCTGATTTCTTGATATCCTAAAGTATTTAATAAAGGTAAATCAGCACCGTATTTTTGACAAAGATATTCTACTTCAGCTACTAAACCATCGGCGAGCATTTGTTCTGTGCGGTTGTGAATACGTAGCCTGATTTTTTCGACTTCGCAATCTAAACCTATTTGCAAAATGGGATAATCTGGGGGGTTTTCTCCTTGCTGCTGGGAAATTGGGCGACCTGTAATGTAAAATACTTCTAATGCTCGTAATGTCCGCACATTATCATGAGGATGAATTTTCTGGGCGGCGATCGCATCTACTTGCTGCAATATCCCATATAGCGTCGTTTGTCCTAAAGATTGCAGTTGCGATCGCAATTCCTGATCTGGTGCAACCCTAGGAATTTTCATCCCTTGCACAATCGAGCGTATGTATAAACCTGTACCACCGACCAACAACAATGGCGCACCAGGAAGCTCCGTAATTAGCCTTTGTGCTTGTTCCTGATAATCTGCTACCGTCATGATGTCTGTGGGATTGCAGATATCTATTAAATAATGTGGGACTAATTTTCGCTCTGCTAATGTTGGTTTAGCCGTACCAATATCAAATTCCCGATACACTTGACGAGAATCAGCACTAAGAATCACAGAATTTAACCGCATAGCCAAATTCAAAGCCAAGCCTGATTTACCAGTCGCCGTCGCCCCACAAATTACAATCAATTTAGTCATTAGTCATTAGTCATTTGTCATTGGTCATTGGTCATTTGTCATTAGTCATTTGTCATTAGTCATTAGTCATTAGTCATTTGTCATTAGTCATTTGTCATTTGTCATTAGTCATTTGTCATTTGTCATTAGTCATTTGTCAACACTTCCCATTGTGATAGAATCTTAAAGCTTTTATCTAATTTTTGCTGCTGTGCAGTTTTAGCCCAGGCATTAAGTTAATTTTTATGACAAGCATTTGATTTTAACTTCACTTTGGTTATCTTTCAGCAGTCATCTCAGTAATTATAAATTTTGAGGCAATAAATTCAAAAAACTTATAGGGTTACATCCCCTATATAAACTTCTCATAAAATTGCTCTACAGTCGCCAGTAACCCTTTTGTGTTACAATTTTGGTGTGTTTTGACTTTTTTGTTTTTGGGCGACTTTAAACCCACGCATCAGGAGAATTTTCATGACGAGCAGTTACAGTGCCGATCAGATTCAAGTTCTGGAAGGTCTGGAAGCCGTCCGCAAACGGCCAGGGATGTACATCGGTACTACCGGGCCGCGAGGACTCCACCATTTAGTCTATGAGGTGGTAGATAACTCTATTGATGAAGCTTTGGCGGGTCACTGTACCCACATAGAAGTGGATATCAATGCTGATGGTTCGGTGACTGTCACAGATGACGGTCGGGGTATTCCTACCGATACTCACTCACGCACCGGGAAATCGGCTTTAGAAACCGTGTTAACCGTACTACACGCCGGTGGTAAGTTTGGCGGTGGTGGCTATAAGGTTTCAGGAGGATTACACGGGGTCGGTCTTTCCGTGGTTAACGCCCTCTCAGATGTGCTGGAAGTAACCGTTTGGCGAGATAATAAGGTTCATGTCCAGCGCTATGAACGCGGTGTACCAGTTACTGAACTGCAAGCCAAGCCTGATAAAGAGGGCAAAACGGGAACTTCTATCAATTTCAAGCCAGATAGCCAAATTTTTATCAATAGCGTTGAGTTTGATTACATCACTATCGCGGGTCGTCTGCGGGAGTTGGCTTATCTGAATGCAGGTGTCAAAATTATCTTTGGCGACCACCGTTTAGAACTGCTGAAAAGCGATACCCCCAGGATAGAAACCTACGAATATAAGGGTGGGATTAAAGAATATATCGCTTACATGAACCGCGATAAGCAACCACTGCACGAAGAAATTATTTATGTGCATGGGGAACGCAATAATGTACAAGTGGAAGTTTCTTTACAATGGTGTACTGACGCTTACACAGACAACGTGCTGGGTTTTGCTAATAATATTCGCACCATTGATGGTGGTACTCACCTCGAAGGTTTGAAGGCGGTTCTGACTCGGACTTTAAATGCGATCGCTCGCAAACGCAATAAAATTAAAGAGAATGAATCTAACCTCAGTGGCGAACACGTCCGGGAAGGTTTAACAGCAGTAATTTCCGTTAAAGTCCCAGATCCTGAATTTGAAGGACAAACCAAAACCAAACTCGGTAATACTGAAGTTCGCGGTATTGTTGATTCCTTAGTGGGAGAAGTTCTTAGTGAGTATTTAGAATTTCATCCGGGTATCGCCGACTCGATTTTAGATAAAGCTATTCAAGCGTTTAAAGCCGCAGAAGCAGCTCGTCATGCGCGGGAGTTAGTCCGACGCAAATCTGTACTAGAATCTTCACCATTACCCGGTAAGTTAGCAGATTGCAGTTCTCGTGATCCTAGCGAGTCAGAAATCTTTATTGTGGAAGGTGACTCTGCGGGTGGAAGTGCGAAACAAGGACGCGATCGCCGCACTCAAGCTATTCTCCCCCTGCGTGGTAAAATTCTCAACATCGAGAAAACAGACGACGCTAAAATCTACAAAAATAACGAAGTCCAATCTTTAATTACAGCCCTTGGTTTAGGCGTGAAAGGAGACGAATTCGACTCCACCCAACTACGCTATCACCGCATCGTGATTATGACTGACGCGGACGTAGATGGCGCGCATATTCGCACACTGTTGTTAACTTTCTTCTATAGATATCAGCGCGCACTGATTGAACAGGGTTTCATATATATTGCTTGTCCTCCACTATTCAAAGTAGAACGAGGAAAGAATCATGAATACTGCTATAGTGAACGTGAATTGCAACAGTATTTGGGGACACTTCCCAGCAACGCCAACTACAACATTCAACGCTTCAAAGGTTTGGGGGAAATGATGCCTCAACAACTCTGGGATACTACTATGAACCCAGAATCTCGGAAAATGAAGCAAGTAGAAATTGAAGATGCTGCCGAAGCTGATCGTATTTTTACCATTTTAATGGGCGATCGCGTTGCACCCAGACGCGAATTCATCGAAACCTATGGTTCTAAACTCAATTTCACAGATTTAGATATCTAAGCATCAAGCAAATAAGCATTCATCTAAAATCAGTCAACAACACACAGAAATTGAACTTCGTCAAACTCTCTCCCCTCTCCTTGCTAAGGAGAGGGGTTGGGGGTGAGGTTCTGTCTTTTAGGGACTTCCAAGAAATAAATTACCCAAATAAACGAACCACAGAGACACAGAGAACACAGAGTCATGAGAGTTTGAGAGGTTTCTTGCGTTAGGTGGTTGGGTGTTTTTTTATTTGGAAGTCCCTTATCTGAGATAGAAATTTGAGCAAGTCCTAAGTTGACAATTTCATAGACAAAACTATACTTATATTGACAAAAATCAATATATATTTTAGGAAAAAATCAACTACTTGATATATAATACGGTGATATCAAGTATTGAATTGAGACTATTGCCGACGCGAAAACCAAGCAATGATGGTGGTAGTCTTTTTCAGAAACTTAATTGGAACACAATCGCGTCTGGCTAAGGCGTGAAAGTCTACTGAGGGATAACTGCTCCCATGCTCCCGTTGAAGTAGAAAGTAAAGTCTAGTTTTGTCTAGGTTTTATATAGCAGGATGGTACACAGGAATTGAACCTAGTCAAACTCTCCCCTCTCCTTGCTTTCGCATAGCGTCTCCCCTCTCCTTCTCCCAAAGGGAGACGCTACGCGAAAGCAAGGAGAGGGGTTGGGGGTGAGGTTCTGTCTTTTATTTGGTATGGAAATTTGAGGATGATAGTTTACTTCTTGTGAAAGATGAACTTTGCCAAAATATGAAGTTAGTGACCTGATAAAACTACTCGCCCAAATCGCCTCAAACGCTGATTCAGCAGGGACTGAGTAAAAATTTAATTCAACCTAGATATTCAATTGACCCTGTTTACTAAAGTTTACAGCTAAATTTCAGTGTTTTCAAGCTATGCCGTTAGGCTGAGGGACAATATCCATAAAATTATTAACTATTGTCAGTAATTCTCTACTTAACGCAATCTTCACAAAACTATGAAATTCAGTCAAAAGCTCATAGGGAAAATACTGTTCAATATTCTCAGTATAGGCAGTTTAGTTGCTCTATCTGCCTGCGCCGAACCTGTCACAGAAACTCCACCACCCGTGACACAAAGTCCGCCGGTCACTGCTCCTCCCGTTGCAGATACTCGTACAGAAACAACTGCTGATCTGAATTTAGCCCAACTAACACAAGCCGCAGCCAAGGAAGGACAGTTTCAAACCCTCACACGCGCAGTGGAAGCCGCAGGCTTACAGAATCAATTAGCAACACCAGGCCCTTACACAGTATTTGCACCTACTGATGCCGCTTTTGACGCGTTACCCACAGGTACTTTAGACAACCTCCTCAAACCAGAAAATAAAGACCAATTAACCAAGCTCATTGCCTACCACGTTATCCCTGGGCGATTTACGTCTAATCAACTGACATCTGGAGAAGTCAAAACAGTTGAGGGTAGTCCTGTCACAGTCGATGTTAATGATGTTACCCAAGGTATTACAGTTAACAATGGTAAGGTGACTCAAGCAGATATTCCAGCTAGTAACGGCATTGTTCACGTAATTGATCAGGTAATGCTACCACCAGATTTTCCCGCGACTTAGAAAACAAGCAAATATCACATAATTGCACAAAACACAATATCTCCCCGGTGGTATTTTTGAGAAATCAAGCACAAAAACCGGGGAAATTTTATTTGTGCTTTTTAGTCAATGAGAATTGTTTGATAAAATACATAAAGATAAAATTAACATAACTATCAGTTTTTTAATATAACTCGAAACACATAAATGACTTCTTGTCAAGGTTTAACCCACATTGATTGAGTATGAGTCACAGATACTAAGTATTTCGGCACTTCAGTAAGAGTCAAAAGCAGCGCTCTATAACTTGTGGGTGAATTTCTCCCACAAGTTAGAAAAGCATTTGTTATGCTTGAATAGCAAAGCAAAATCTTGTCTATCCAGCAGAATTGGCTCAATATCTTAAGGATTGAATATCACAGAATCATCACATTGCCTTAAGTTAAAAGTATTATATTTAACAAGCTTTTTACCCAAAGCCACTCTGCAAGTAGCTTCTCAACCAATAATCTGACTGTTCTATGTTCCAACTTCTCACTGCTAATACCTGCCAGTATTGCCGAGGTGATTGCTATTATTTTGCCTGTATCATCTAAATATTTGCCTTCAGTAGGCTAATATCTGTAATTTTGACTGACAAATCTCTTCTGAATTGATTAAAATATCGGTGTATACAATAAGAACAGTTTGTCAACTTTCATAGGGTTGAAATTTCAGCAGTGCGCTAATGTGTGAATAAGCCAATCAGTCAAATCTCAATTTTTTCCCATTTGGCTGATTCCCCCCGCCACAGCCTCAACTCCTTAGTTCAGGCATTTGGCATCAGTAAGGTTAAGAATCTTGAGACCAGCATCACCATTCTTACTGTCTTTACGCTGTAGGAATCTCCATGCAAATCTGAAGATTGAGCCATTTATGAAGGAAATGTAAAAATGGGTGCATTAATATTTCTCGCTTAAGTTAACATTAACAAAACAGTTTCTAAGTAATTAATGTTGCACATCATACCTAAAAGTAGGTAAAAGCGAGTGTAGTTTCCTTTGAATGTAAAGATAACGCCACTAGGATGCCAAAAAGTTTGAGAAAAATTTAAGGGCATAACTACCATGAGCAATATCTTTTTGTTATTAGTGGCTTTACCTTGCACAATGGCATCATGATTAATACACAAAAAGAGTGCAATTTTTGTGAAACAGGCTACAATCGGAAAAGTCTTTATCAGAAAATATGCCAACACTCATATTACAGTCCTATTTTGTGTATATGGAGTGGTAGATTTTTGAGATCAAGACAAGCCTTTGTAAAAGACGAATTAGTTAAAAGTTGTATGTCATGGCAACACATATGATTTCTAACTAAAATGAGCAAGTCAGCAGTAATTGCGGCTTTCTACATACAGTCAAAAATCCTCTATAAAGAGGAGCAAAACTTCCGAAAATATTTCCGGGAAATCAGCCTAAAACCCGATTTTCGGTAGTTCACTAGCTCGTTTAAGAAGAGCAGTAAACACGTCTTGAGTAATTGATTCTGCAAGGAGCATGAGGAACGCGGCATGAACCAGGCTAACAACGTACTCGAAAGCATTTATCAGCCTGACCTAGAAATAATAAATCAGCCTGAGCTCGAGTTAGAACTCTTAGTCGAAGAAGAAGAAGAAGAAGAGGACTTGCTGATTAACGATGATGGCGAAGATGAGTTTTTAGAGCCTCAGTCTGATGAGGACGACACAAAGTCTGGAAAAGCCGCTAAATCACGTCGTCGGACACAAAGCAAGAAGAAGCACTACACCGAAGACTCGATTCGCCTTTATCTACAAGAAATTGGTCGGATTCGCCTATTGCGGGCAGACGAAGAAATCGAATTGGCGCGAAAAATCGCTGATTTGTTGGAGTTAGAAAGGGTGCGGGATAGACTGCAAGAACAGTTAGAACGCGAACCTGAATATCGGGAATGGGCGGAAGCCGTACAAATACCGTTACCAGCATTTCGTTATCGCCTGCATATTGGACGCAGGGCAAAAGATAAAATGGTGCAATCGAACCTGCGTCTTGTGGTGTCAATTGCCAAGAAATACATGAATCGTGGTTTGTCCTTCCAAGACTTAATTCAGGAAGGTAGTCTCGGTTTGATTCGCGCCGCAGAAAAGTTTGACCACGAAAAAGGTTATAAGTTTTCTACATACGCTACATGGTGGATTCGTCAAGCAATTACTCGTGCGATCGCTGATCAATCCCGGACTATCCGCCTCCCGGTTCATCTCTACGAAACCATTTCGCGGATTAAGAAAACTACCAAATTGCTATCCCAAGAAATGGGACGCAAACCCACAGAGGAAGAAATCGCCACTCGCATGGAAATGACCATCGAGAAATTGCGGTTTATTGCTAAATCTGCCCAGTTACCCATCTCACTAGAAACCCCCATCGGTAAAGAAGAAGATTCTCGCTTGGGCGATTTTATTGAATCCGATGGTGAAACTCCAGAAGATCAGGTTTCCAAAAATCTCCTGCGTGAAGACCTAGAAAAAGTCCTCGATAGCCTTAGTCCTCGTGAACGTGATGTACTCAGACTCCGCTATGGTTTGGATGACGGTCGCATGAAAACCCTGGAGGAAATTGGTCAGATTTTCAATGTCACCCGTGAACGGATTCGTCAAATTGAGGCGAAAGCACTCCGCAAGTTACGTCACCCAAATCGCAACAGTGTTCTCAAGGAATATATTCGGTAGTCATTGGTCATTGGTCATTGGTCATTGGTCATTAGCTTTAAACCAATGTGTGATGACTAAGGGAAAATAACAAACAAGTGAAAACCTGGTAGTGAGTCAACATTACCAGGTTTTTTTTAATTTTTTATTTAGTTAATTCTGTGTAGTAAAACTTACAGAATGCCCCAATAATGCAGGAAGCCTTGACCAGAAAACAACTCGATGAGCGCTGCTGCTAAAAAGCCAATCATTGCCAAGCGACCGTTCCAGATTTCGGCTTGGGGTGTAAAGCCCCAGCGCCAAGCGTTGCGATCTTCAGTTACCGGAGCATTAACGTTTGTTGCGTTTGTCATGGTTGGCACTCCAAACTAGATTTACGAAGTATTATTGCCTTATGTAAACTAATATAACAAATATTTTCAGCAATGCAACGTTTATTTATGATTTGTTGCTATTTCTTGACTTGATTAGTTTTTCTTGGTAGATGAAAAAAGCATCTATCCCAGGGTAGATTTACTCAGAGTTAAATAAATCTGCCCCGATAAATTATTTATTGATATAAATTTGCAACTATTTTATCATATAATTGGATATTTTTGCGCCAAAAGTCTAGATAATCTGTATTTATTATGGCAAATGAAGATTTAGCAGTTGTATTGAGTTATAGAAAAGTTTCGCAGTTATCATATCATGTCCGCATAATTAGTTATGATTCCCACAGTCATTGCACCCCACCCCTTAATCCCCTCCCATATCAAAGGTTTATCCTTTTCTTCCCCCCGTTGCGGGGGGATTTCGGGGGGTGCGGGGAGGGGAGACAAAGCGTACCTTTGGTGGGGTGCGGAATGTGGGTTTAATAAGTAATCAAGCGGACATGATATCAAATATCAAACTAAAAACCTCACAGGTAGAAGCCGTGTGAGGTTCAAAGAAGTTCTAATTTTGTTTGTTTGTGCTGATTATGATTGCACTTCCATCACTGAGATAATTCTTTCATCGCGGTTCAGGTCAAGAATGCTTTCACCCTTACCATCTCTAGCCAAGATTGGCACTGTGTCCACAGGTATCCGCACAACACGGTCTTTATTGGTCACTAATGCTACCTCAGCCGAGGCGATCGCCTGAACCATAGCAGCTAAATTATCCGTTTTGCTGGCAAATTTCAGCGATTGTGTGCCTATATTACCCCGATCAGCCCGTTTTAAATTACTCACAGGTAGGCGTTTGGCATATCCTTCTTCAGTCACCAGCAACAAGTTATCTTCCCCAGCCGCAGTTACACAGCCCACCATTTGCTGATGTTTGAGCAGGCGCAATGCTTGCAAACCCATCGCTGTGCGACCCATAACAGGGAGTTGTTGGTCATCGGCGGCGAACTTTAACAAGCGCCCGCCCGAACTGGCTAAAATCAGATTTTCCTTGGGAGTAGTTAACTGGGTAAATAACAATTCATCATCTTCTTTGAGCTTCAGAATCGTAATTCCCCGACGGGTCAGATTCGTCAATTCTCCCAAAGTCAGGCGCTTAATTCGTCCTTCCTTGGTCAGGAGAACCATCTGCCTAGTTTCCAAGTTTTCCGGCAGAATCAGACGACTAACCACGGCTTCTTGAGCGCCTTGAGCCGTACTACTGAGCATGGTAATCAATGGTGTTCCCCGTGGAGAACGTCCAGTGGTAGGGCGAATATCTCCCACATTCACAGGGTAAACTTTGCCACTACTGGTAATTACCAGCAACTCTTTATCTGTGGCGGTCAAATCGCTTTGGATGATGAAGTCATGATCCGGTAGACCGTTTTCAGCTTTCGATTTTTTTCCTGATGGCTGAAGGCGACGCACATATCCCCGGTGGCTAAAGTCTAAAATTACTTCTTCTGGTGGTTCAGCATCTGGGGAATTTGGTGAATCTATGGCGGCGGCTGTGATTTGAAGTTTTTCTACTCCTTTGACTTTGGCAAACTCTTCACTACTCCTAGCTAAAAGCTTAGTTCGCCGGGGATTGTTATATTTGCGCTTGAGCGATCGCAAATCTTTTTTCAGTGTTTTCAGTAATTCTTTGCGATCGCTGAGTAATATTTGCAATGAACCAATTTGTTCGCTCAGTTGCTCAAACTCTTGCTGCAAATTGCGCTGTTCTAAACTAGTGAGGCGGCGTAATGGCATCGCTAGAATAGCATCTCCTTGTGACTCACTCAAATCCAGACGGCTACAAAGGCTCATTTTGGCCGTAGTACCATCAGCAGCTGATCGCAAAATTTCAATTAATTGATCCAGTTGCGATAATGCTTTAAGCAACCCAGACACGATATGCAGCCGACTGTCTGCCTTACCCAACTCATAACTGTAGCGACGGTTCAGGGTTTGTTCGCGGAATTTCAAAAACTCTTGTAACATTTGCCGCAAACTTAACTGGCGGGGTTGTCCATCCACCAATGCTAAGAGAATCGCCCCAAAGTTGCTTTGCAAGGCGGTTTGGTGATACAAGTGTTGCAGAACTTCTTGGGGGTTGGTATCACGTTTGAGTTCAATTACTACCCGCATTCCTTCGCGATCGCTTTCGTCCCGCAAATCAGAAATCCCATGCAAACGACCGTGATTGACTAAATCGGCTACTTTCTCAATCCAGCCAGCTTTATTCACTTGATAAGGCAATTCGGTGATAATAATTGCCGTCCGTCGCTTACTTCCTTTAGTAGGTGCAATTTCCTCGGTCTTGGCGACTCCGCGCAGCACAATGCTACCCTTACCACTGGTGTATGCTTCCCGAATCCCGGAATCACCAACTATTTCTCCCCCGGTGGGAAAGTCGGGGCCGGGAATAATCTCCCATAATTTTTGGTCTGATAAATCCGGTTGGTCAATTAAAGCAATTAAGCCATCAACTAATTCTCCCAAGTTGTGCGGGGGAATATTTGTCGCCATACCCACAGCAATACCAGAACAGCCATTGAGCAAGAGAAAAGGCAATTGAGCCGGCAGGACGGTGGGTTCTTGCTGGGAATTATCAAAGTTACCGATAAATTCCACCGTTTCATCGGCAATTTCCGCCAGCATTCCCTCATAACTGATGGGTGCGAGACGCGTTTCTGTGTAACGCATCGCTGCTGGTGGGTCATTATCGACACTCCCAAAGTTACCATGTCCTGACAATAAAGGATAGCGGCAGGAAAATTCTTGTACTAACCTGACTAAGGCATCATAAACTGATTGGTCACCGTGGGGATGGTATTTACCCAACACATCTCCGACTACACGGGCGCACTTACGATAAGGTCTATCTGGCGTTAGACCTAGTTCATGCATGGCATATAAAATCCGCCGATGCACTGGTTTTAAGCCATCACGCACGTCTGGTAAGGCTCGCCCAACAATCACACTCATGGCATATTCTAGGTAAGACCGTTGCATCTCCGTGTGCAGGGCTGTTGTGATTACCTGTCCCGTGGGGAGAAGGTTTAACTGTTTTGCCATGAGTTTTTTCCCTGAAATTTAATTACACAAAGGTCGCTTGAATTGAACACCGCAGCAAACACAGCATAACGGATGAAATGAGATTTCTCACACAATTTTGATCGTCAAAGGATAAACAGCAGTAGTATTATCCTTGATGACGGAATAGCAATTTGATCGTTAAAAAGGAGCTAGACAACTGTTTTTGTCCGGTTGTCATCTCCCTAGATTCTATAAATAAAATTCTCATGAAAACTGTTTTAATTGTTGAAGACGACCTGATTAATGCGCGCGTTTTTTCCAAAATTTTGACCAAGCGGGGTGGCTTGGCTGTGAAACATACAGAAAATGTGGAAGAAGTCATCAAAATTGCCCACTCAGGAGCAGCCGACCTGATTTTAATGGATGTTTCTCTGTCAAGAAGCGTTTACCAAGGTCAGTCTGTGGATGGGATCAAAATTACCCAAATCTTGAAATCAAACCCAAAAACGGCAAACTTACCAGTTATTCTGGTAACTGCTCATGCAATGGAAGGCGATCGCGAGAACTTTCTTAAGCAAAGTGGCGCTGATGGCTACATCTCTAAGCCCGTTGTCGATCATCAACAGTTTGTTGAACAAATCATTGCGCTTATCCCCACTGATATCCACTAAAAACTGAGAACTTCTCTCAGGAATACTCGCCCGCTAATACTTTGGGCGAATAGTTCCTGCTTGAGATAGTCTATATGTACTATATGATAGTCTGTTCTGCAAGTGGTCAAGGAAAAAAGGCACTCATGTAAAGATTTTTTAATTTTTGCCTCTAGAACACCTGTGATTAGTTTTCCTGTTACTGTAAAACCGCTTGAATGCGTGGCAATTCTAAGAATTTTTTCGCATCAGAGAGTAATCGTTCACCCCAGAGATTTTCTTTGAGGAAATCTAAATTACCATAGCGCTGATCGATGCCCAGAGCTGCTTCTCCCATTGATAGGGCTTTTTGGCGATCGCCTTGATTATACATTGCCACTGCTAAGGCTAATAAAGGTTCTGCCGCTTGTTTGTCGATTTTCACAGCAGCTTGCCATTGCTTCATAGCACTTTCCACCTCACCCTGTTCGTATTGGATTAGGGCAATGTTGTTAATCGCCGGCCAGAATTTTTTATCTTGAGAGAAAGATTTATTGTACTGGGCGATCGCTTCAGGTAATCGACCTAACATATAGTAAGCATTCCCCAAATCAAACCATCCTTCTGGGTTATCAGATTTTAACTTCAAACCCTGTTGGTAAAGCGTCGCTGCTGCTTGGTAATTTTGCTTTTGAAAGTTAGCCGAACCCAACGCAAACAAAATTTCAGGATTTTGGGGATTCAGGGATTGTGCTTTTTGCAAAGCGGCCATCGCCGGCTCAAAATCTTTGGCTTGTAAATGTAAACCACCTAACAAAAACCAGACTCTCTCATTGTTAGGAGCCAGTTGACTAGCTAATCTAGCCCGTGGTAAAGCTAACTCAAACTGCTGAAATTGTCCGAGTTGAGCTGCTTCTTGTGCTAAACCCAACCCTTGTTTTTCTAATTTTTCTGCATCTAGTTGCAGTCTAGGAGCGATCAGAGCCTGTGCGTGAACTGCTTTGGGCATACTCCACAAACCACAGACAACCAGAAGAGAAATCAAACTAATATGTTTAGGCACAGTACCGCCTCTTAGCCACAAATCAAGGAATCTTCCAGCTAGCTTAAACGATCTCTGCTGGAGAAGAAAGGCAACGTTGACTTGAAAAAGCCATTACAGGATGTTTTCGGTAAATAAAGTATACAGTAAGCTTGTAGCCTCATATAACTCATGAGGTAGATATTGCTGCTCAAATTGCCAGGATAATTCGATATGAGGATGGTTTGATTATAGGCTAATTATGTACGAAAATTTGGAATTGTAACTCCAAATTTGCTGCTAAACCTGATTAATTAGGACATCAAAGTCAAAATATGAAATTTATCTTATTCTGTGTCCATTCTACGGGGCTGGCCGTGGCGATCGCCTCCGGCGCGGCTTTGCCGATCGCTCTTATATTTCCCTCTTTAGGCAGAAGTGTCTTTGCCCAAACTCTCCCAGAAACACAGGCTGATTCTGTCCCAGTTCCTGATTTTCTCAATCCTGATCCCAATCCTCTCCAGTTACCCATTCAGCCACAAGAAGTGAAAATTCAGCGCACTCAGCCCATAACTTTAGCTGAGGCTTTGGAACTAGCAAAACGCAACAATCGAGAATTACAGGTAGCCATATTAGAACTAGAACGTAGTCGTTCTGCATTACGGGAGTCTCAAGCTGTTTTGTCTCCTAATATTGGTGTCAATACTAACTTGACTAAGAGTGGTCAGGATTTTATTGGTAGTGGCTCTCAAACTAGAACTTCTTTCAATAGTCAAGCACAAATAAATTATGACCTCTTTAACTCTGGTCGTAGCATCCGCGTGGCTGAGGAACGGCTACGGATAGATGAATTAGATGTGGAGAACAGGACTTTAGAAGTCCGGTTGAATGTCACCACTCAATATTACGATTTGCAAGAAGCAGATGAACAAGTCAGAATTAATCAGTCGGCTGTGGAAAATGCCCAGGCTAGTTTGCGGGATGCTCAAGCTAGAGAACGGGCGGGAGTCGGTACGCGGTTTGATGTGCTACAATCTCAGGTAAATTTAGCCAATGCTCAACAAGGGCTGACTAATTCTCTGGCACAACAGCAAATTGCCCGCCGTGAGTTTGCCTCTTTCTTAAATTTGGCGCAATCAGTGGATATTAGTGCCGCCGATGCTGTGCAAGAGGCGGGAGTTTGGGAACCAACCCTAGAAGAATCTATTGTGCAAGCGTTTCAAAACCGCCCAGAATTGCCACAGTTTTTGGCACAACGGAATATTTCTGAACTAGAGCGACGACAAGCTCTTTCACGGCTAAGTCCGCAATTTAGTTTGAATGGAAACTACAACATCGTAGATCAATTTGACGATGGGCAAAGCCTAACTGATGGTTATTCTGTAGGATTCAGAGCTAGTTTAACTTTATTCGATGGGGGAGCCGCTAAAGCCAATGCAGCTCAGTCTAAAATTAATATTGCGATCGCCGAAAGTCAATTTGCTAGTCAGCGTGACCAAATTCGCTTTAATGTGGAACAATTCTATGCTCAATTGCAGTCAAATTCAGAGAATATAAAAACTTCTACTGTGGCTTTAGATCAAGCCAGAGAAGCTCTACGTTTAGCAAGATTGCGGTTTGAAGCTGGCGTAGGAACTCAAACAGACGTAATTTTTGCCGAAAACGATTTGACAAGATCCGAAGGTAATCGAGTCACAGCGATTTTAAATTACAATCGCGCCTTGGCTAATTTACAAAGGACTGTAACATTCAGGAGTGTCAGATAATCATAGGACTTACGCAATAACTCTCTGCAACCCTCTTTCCTTCGTGTCCTTCGCGTTCTTCTCCCAAGGGGAGACGCTACGCGAATGTGGTTCGTTTTTTCATGATTTTGCGTAAGTCCTGAATCACACTGGCAAAATTAGCCGATCAGGTGAAGGCGTAAATCAAGACTAAAAGCTAATATAAAGAAAGATTAAGCAACTATAAAGCTGAATTTCAGTCTAGTTGCTGAGTTTATGGATAAATATTGAGTATTTAGTCCACACGTCTTTTAAATCAGTGAACAGTGAACAGTGAACAGTGAACACGCCTATGTATTAGGGGACTTAGAGCCAATTATATATCTTGACTGGTAACTGATAACTGATAACTGATAACTGATAAATTCCTGCACTTGCTTTATCAGGCGATTAAAGCTAAGTGATATTCGTAGGCTACTCTTTATGGTTACGCAAATAGAATTGCCTTTTATTGGCAAAGTTAAATATCCACTACGCTGGGGAATTGGGTTAATCGTAGCAGGTTCTTTAGCTGTGGGAACAACTATTACCTATAACCTGGTGAATCAGAGAACTCGTGAACAAAATATTACCGAATTAACTGTACCTGTAGAATCACAAAATGTGACTTTGCGGATTAGTGCTAGTGGTAAAGTTGTGCCAGTTCAAAGTGTGAATATTAGTCCCAAAAACCCCGGTGTTTTAACACAGTTATATGTAGAACAGGGCGATCGCGTGTCACAAGGGCAAGTTTTGGCGCGGATGGATGTAGGCGACATTCGGGCGCAAATCCTCCAGAACCGCGCTAATTTAGCCCAAGTACAGGCACAGTTAGACCAAGCACGTGCGGGGAGTCGTCCACAAGAAATAGAGCAAGCCAAGGCGCGTTTAGCCCAAGCTCAGGCGCAGTTAAATCAAGCGCGTGCGGGGAATCGCTCTCAGGAAATTGCCCAAGCCCAAGCACAGGTAAATTCAGCCCAAGCACAGGTAACTCTCACCCAATCACGGGTAAATCGATATCGACAATTAACTCAGCAAGGAGCTACTTCTCAAGACCAATTAGAACAGTTTATTAGTGAAGACCAAAGAGCAAAAGCGAGTTTAGATGAAGCCCAAAAACGACTGTCACTGTTAGAAGTTGGTAGTCGCAATGAAGAAATTACAGCTAGAGAAGCGGCTGTAACCGAAGCCCGCGCCGCATTGGTACTATTACAAAATGGTAGTCGTCCAGAGGAAATTGCTCAACGTCAAGCAGCAGTGAAAGCGGCCCAAGCTCAAATTCAAGCGGCTGAAGTGAGGTTACAAGATACTGTCATTCGTGCGCCTTTATCAGGTATTGTTACCCAGAAATACGCCAACGTTGGCGCTTTTGTGACTCCCACAACTTCGGCTTCTACCAGTGCATCAGCAACTTCTAGTTCTATTGTGGCAGTTGCACGGGGTTTAGAAGTGCTGGCGCAAGTCCCAGAGGTGGATATTGGCAGAATTAAACAGGGACAGCAGGTGGAAATTGTGGCTGATGCTTATCCTGATCAAGTATTTAAAGGTAATGTCCGCTTGATTGCTCCGGAAGCGGTGGTGGAACAAGGTGTCACATCTTTTCAGGTGCGGGTGGCGCTGGATACGGGTACAGAGCAACTGCGTTCTGGCTTAAATGTGGATCTGACTTTTTTAGGCGATCGCCTCAGTAATGCTTTGGTGTTACCGACTGTAGCAATTGTCACTGAACAGGGGAAAACTGGTGTTTTAGTTACAGATGCACAAAATAAACCTCAGTTTCAAGAAGTCACTATTGGGGCGCAAATTGCAGACCAAACTCAGATTTTACAGGGAGTGGAAGAAGGCGATCGCGTGTTTATCAATCCACCTCCAGACTACAAAAAGGAACAACGGAATCGATGAATTTCCTAGAAAGTATGCAAATGGCGGGAAAAACCCTGCTATCGAATAAGTTGCGTAGCGCCCTGACTATGTTGGGGATTGTCATCGGGAATGCTTCGGTGATTGCTATGATTGGGATTGGCGAAGGTGGACAAAGGTTTGTGGCGAAACAACTGGAGTCTTTAGGCCCAAATGTGTTATTTGTGATTCCAGGTAATCGCGCCAGTCAGCGTATCTCTAGAGATGTGCCGAAAACTTTAGTATTTGAAGATGCTCAGGCGATCGCAAATCAAGTCCCAACTGTAGCAGCAGTTACAGGAGAATTGAATAGTCGGCAGGTAGTGACATATGGCAATCAAAACAGTAATGTGAATATTGTCGGCACAACTCCCGCATTCTTGACCGTGCGTGACTTTGAAACTGCTACAGGGCGATTTTTTACTGACGTAGATATGAAGCGCAATAACCAAGTTGTGGTATTGGGCGCAGACTTAGCAGAAAGACTATTTGGTAATAGTAACCCCCAAGGGCAGCAGTTGCGGATTAAAAATGCCAGTTTTCAAGTAATTGGCGTACTAGAAAGCAAAGGCTCAAACTTAGGTGTGAATTACGATGAAGCGGCTTTAATTCCACTCATCACAATGGCGAACAGAATTGTGGGGCGAACTTCTCCCTATGGATTAGAGTTAACTTATATTGTTGTTTCCGCTAAAAATGCCGAGAGTGTTGATGCAGCACAGTTTCAAATTACTAATTTGCTGCGTTTGCGGCACAAAATTACTGGAGAAGATGATTTTACCATCAATACTCAAAAGGATGCTTTGCAAACCGTCGGTCAAATCACAGGTGCATTAACAATTATGCTAGCGGCGATCGCCGGGATATCATTATTTGTCGGTGGTATTGGTATCATGAATATTATGCTAGTTTCCGTTACCGAACGCACCCAAGAAATCGGACTGCGGAAAGCAATTGGCGCAACCGAACAAGATATTTTACTGCAATTCAT
>NZ_CP007203.1:4575052-4615052 GCF_000340565.2 Nodularia spumigena CCY9414 | reverse complement strand
CTAACAGGTGGATCACTTGAGGGGCGACAAGGATGGTCAAAACAAGATAGGCATAGCATTTCAGTAGTACCTGTAGTTAAAAATTGGCTTACTCACTCACCAAGTATAACTACCTCTATATATTTAAATCTACAAATTTAATGATATCTGCTAACCCTGCTTGAGTCTTTAAATTGGTGAAAATAAAAGGTTTATCACCGCGCATTTTCTGCGTATCTCGTTTCATTACACCTAAATCTGCTCCTACATAGGGCGCAAGATCAATTTTATTAATCACCAATAAGTCGGATTTAGTGATACCGGGGCCACCTTTGCGGGGTATTTTATCACCTGCTGCGACATCAATGACGTAAATAGTTAAGTCTACTAATTCGGGGCTAAAAGTAGCTGCTAAATTATCGCCGCCACTTTCCAGGAATACTACATCTAAATCAATAAATTGGTTTTCTAATTGTTCAATAGCAGCTAAATTCATGGAAGCATCTTCGCGAATTGCTGTGTGGGGACAACCGCCAGTTTCTACTCCCAAAATTCTATCGCTTGTCAAGGCTTGAGAACGTACCAAAAATTGAGCGTCTTCTTGGGTATAAATATCATTGGTAACAACAGCAATTTGATACTTTTCACGTAAGGTTTTACACAAAGCATCCACTAAAGCTGTCTTTCCCGAACCCACCGGGCCAGCCACCCCAACACGTAATGCACTCATTGTCCTCTATCTAACTCCTAAACAATCTTGTATACTGGGTTTCGTGCTGCATACTTGCTAAAGACAAACCCCAACTACAACAACTGAGTTCGTCATCTTCCAAAGCTAGTATTTCCTCTACAGCATTGCTAATTAATGGTTGTAACTCTAGTAATAACTCTTGTCCCGCAGTTTGACCAAGGGGAATGAGTTTCACTCCAGATGTAATCAAATTGCTTGCCCAACTATGCAGATATCCTAGTAAAGCCGCTTGAATATGAATTTGCCAATGAGCAACAGCAATACCAAAAGCGATCGCATAATTGCCAGGATTACCCACAGCATTCACTAGAGGCATGATCTCTGGTTGTAGTTTACCAAGTAATTGGGTAAGCGATCGCCCCATCTGCCAACTAGATGCCCGTAATTCTTGGGTTTCCCTAGCAGCAGATAACCACATATTCCAATGGGATAAAGCTGAAATATCGCCCATAGCTGCCGATTCTGCGGATCTTACCATCACCGCCGCATCTAACCGAACTGCCCCATAATGTAATTCAGCTTCTAACCAATGTTTGAGGCTGGCTTGAGCAGAAATGATGCCCTTTTCTACTAGCATTTCTAAGCCTTCGGAATAGCTATATGCTCCCACAGGTAAGCCAGGACTCGCTAACTGCAATATGTATAAAAAATTGGCATCAGTGAGGGTGATGGTGTCCATAAGCGCCTAATTCTGGCTGAAATGGTAAGGTTTCCTCTGTAATTTCTAGTCCCAGTTGTTCTAGCATTGTGCGTAAAACTGAATCTGGTAATAAGCGTAAATAACTTGAGGTAATTTCTACAGGTACGTGGCGATTTCCCAAATGGTATGCTGCGCGCATTAATAACAGCGGTGTTTGAGCAAAAACTGTTAACACTGTTTCTGGTTTGGCAGTAATTCTAATTAAACTGCTATTGGTTTCGTCTTGTAAAATATCACCATCTCGCAGTAATGTTCCTCTTGGTAAGCGCAAAAATATAACTTTGCCATCTTCTGTTTCAAAGCGATGACGGCTGCGGGTGCGTTCTTCTGCTGTGAGTGCTAGGGTGAAAGTGACGGCAACATCAGGATTAGGTGGTTGACGTTGGGTTACATTCAGCATAAATAAAGTTTAAATTTCATATCAAGTCCAGTTAATTAGTTTTTATTACCAAAATCGTTAAACCCCACCCCCAGCCCCTCCCCGCAAGCGAGGAGGGGCGCTAAAACATAGCTTGGGTAAGGTTTCCTGGTTTAATAAGTTATCAAACAGACACTAAGCGCCGTAATGATTCAGCCCGGCGCTTGGCAATGGTGTTATTAGGGGCGAATTTTAGGGCTTCTTCATACATTTGTAGCGCCTGAGTGGTTAATTTTTTCTTTTCGTAGGCGTGTCCCAGGTTGTTCAGTGCTGTCACGTAGTCTGGTTTACGTTTTATAGCTTCTTTATACTGGCGAATTGCTAAGTCATATTGCTCTTGGCTAAAGTAAACATATCCTAATCCGTTGTAAATAGGGGCGCTATCTTCTGCCTCTTCTTCCTCTTCAGCAGCTTTCATAGCTTTTTGAAATAGCACTATCGCCTGAGAAAATAGTTGTTTTTCTGAATAAATACTGGCTAACTCGTAATATTCTTGTGCTGTACCTTTTTCTTTCTCCAATTTCTTGCGTAACCTTGCTAAGGCACTTTCACGCCGACGAGTTTTGAAAATTTGGCGGAAAACATTCACAACTGCGAATGAAAGCAGACCTACAAAAATTGAAAGATAAATAATGACTAAATTTTTATCCATTGTCTGCAAACACAAATATTAAAAGCTACTTCTGTCTCTATTATCTGACACTTGGGAGATGTTGGAAATCAGGGAGATATTTCTTCACTTTATTATTAAGAATTTTTTAAGGTAAGCCCCAATATTGAATACGTTCTTTTAGCCAACCCTCTGCTGTATATTTAGCGATCGCCTCATTGACTTGTCGTCTTAACTGATCATACTGCAATCCCTTGGGCATGACTACAGACAAAGGTTCAGTTGATAACTTGGTGGGTAAAAGCCGATATTGGGGATATTGTTGCACCCAACCACTCAGAACACTGGCATCGGCAGCAAATGCTACTACTGTATTATTTTCTGTGAGCGATCGCCCTTCTTGATATGAATCAACTCCCACCAACTCAGCTTTTGGCACATAGTAGCGCACTTGGGCAATTGTGCTGGAATTCTTGATTACGGCGATTTTTCGGTTTGCTAAATCACTTAGCTGACTCACACAGGCATCTTTTGTTACTATTAACGTACCATCAAAATAGTAAGGAACACTGAAACTTACTAAACGAGCGCGAGACTCAGTTGCAGTGACTCTGGCGATCGCTAAATCCACTTTATTATTTAATACTACAGACAAGCGATCGCGGTTGGCTACGGGTTGGAATCTGACAGCATCCGCTTTCCCCAACAAATCCAACGCCAGACGCTTCGCCAAGTCAATTTCTAAGCCTTGTAAATTACCGTCAACATCTCTAAATCCCAAGGGACGTAAGTTATCTTTAACGGCAATAGTTAAATAACCTCTTCGCTGAATTTCGGGCATTTGGGCGGCAGATGCCATAAATCCCCAGGAAAAGCAGACAATACAAAAGATAGTAGCGGATAATACCAGATGTAACTGATTAATTTTTAGCCATCTGTTACATCGGTAATTCATCCGTTACAACCCTTATCCTTTAGCTTGCAGTGCCAATTCCGCAACCTTGCCGAAACTAGCGGGATCAAGAACTGCCAATTGTGCCAACATCTTGCGATTTAGTTGGATATCAGCTTTTTTCAAATTGCCGATTAATTGACTGTAGCTCAAACCATGTTGCCTTGCAGCCGCATTGATCCGAGCAATCCACAGACGGCGAAAATCGCGCTTTTTCTTTTTGCGATCGCGGTAGGAACTCCGTAGCGCCTTCATCACCTGTTGGTTAGCGGTTCTAAACAAAGTTGAGTGCGAACCGCGAAAACCTTTAGCTAATTTGAGAATTTTATTGCGGCGTTTACGAGCTACATTACCGCGCTTTACTCTGGTCATAGTCTATTTCCTAAAAAACTTACAAATAAGGAAGCATTAAACGCACGTTGTCTTCATCCCGCTCATGTACAAGTGTGGACTTGGACAAGCTACGCTTTTTGTTAGAAGACTTGTGTTCTAAAAGGTGGTTTTTGAAAGCTTTGCGACGCACAATCTTACCTGTACCAGTGGCACGGAAACGTTTTGCCGCAGCTTTACGAGTCTTGAGTTTAGGCATGGTCTGACTTTAATTAGACACAATCCATAATTATATACTATTATTCACAGATTTAAGTGGCTCAAGTAACTACTACCGCAAGGCGGAAGTCAAAAGTCAAAAGTCAAAAGTCAAAAAGCTTATAAAATGGGCTTTTCAGGGATTTTGAATGGTCTGTTTATTTACGCCGTCTTGTACTACACATTCAGGGAACTGACGTTTTAATGCCGGAAAAACCGGACAAGGCGCTTGTTCTTGTAAATTTTCTGGTTTACTCCAGGTAAAAGGCGCTTGCTGTGATGCAGACATCCATAATAGCCGCTTGGCTCGTGTCATCGCAACGTAGAGTAAACGATATTCCTCAGAAGTTTTCAAATGTTTTGCCTGTTCCCAGGCTTGGGAGACATGAGGTAGATTCGATTCGCCGTGGATTGCAGTCCGAATTTGGGCGCGCGCTACTTCTGATAAAGTAAAGTCGCCTAAAAACTGGCTTTTGGGAGTCACCCAAAATTTACCAGGAATTAAGTTTTCATGTAGAAAGGGCATAAATACATAGTCCCAATCCAACCCCTTGGCTTTGTGCATGGTGATAATTGTCAGTTGACCACGACGGGTATAACGTGCGTCTAAATCATCTGTTTCCACTGCTTCAAACCGTTCCGAAGTGACAATTTCACTTAAAGCACAAAGCATTGCTTCCATTGAATTGTTCTCAGTTATTTGCTGGTTTACCCGTTCGGCGAGTTTGTCAGCAGTGGCTAATTCGGCTTGGTCGTACTTTAAAGTTAAAGCCAGAAAGGCAATCAGTTGATATAGGGGCAGTTCTAACCGAGCGCGGAGTAAACTCCGACAAAAATGCGCGGATTTTTTGACTGTATCTGTCTGGAGTTCTGCGAGAGGCCCCGGATACAAAAACTCTTCTGGTAAACTAGCGAGGGCGTTGAGGTCTTGGGTAGGAATTAATTGACGCTGTACCAATACCTCTAAAGCCGCTTTGAGGTAGTCAGGAGAATGGGGGCGATCGCAAAATTGCAATAATCCCAGCATTTCTTGGGGGATATGAGAACGGCGATCGCTTTCTCCTACGTCATAAAGTGTAATTTTATGCTCCTTACACATAGGAGTTAACATCTCTGTTAGCCAGCGACCTTGGCGATGTTCTCGCACCAAAATTGCCCCACTAATTTCTTTGGGGTTTTGAGTAAACAACTCAACTATCCTTTGAGACAGTAATTCAACTGTGTGATAAATATCACGGGGTGTATAAAGTTCTAGTCCTCGTCCCACTGGTAATGGGTTAGCATCTGTTTGAGGATCGCTGGTATTAACTGGGCGGATGTTTTGAGAACGAAATGGGGGTGGAGGGGATGGTTGATTTTTGAGTTGATAAAAGCTGTTTACCCATTCTAGGGCAAAGTTAGCGGCAGCGATAATAATTCGGGTACTGCGTCCAGCTTGATCCATTGTTGCTAATTTACCCAGGCGATCGCACACTCCGCAAAACTCCCGAAAATAAATCGGATCAGCTGGTGTAAAAGTCGAGTTAATCGCTTGATTAGGATCACCAACTCTCACCAATTGGAGTGCTGAGTGGAAAGATGGGGGAGAAGATTCTAGTACAAGCGCCCCAAGTTCTTCCCCCCTGCCCCCTGCCCCCTGCCCCCCTGCTTCTTCCCCCTGATTAGTTGCTAAAATCTCTAATAGCTTTGTCTGCAAGGGGCTAGAATCTTGGGCTTCGTCTTCAAATACTGCAAAAACTTGATTTTGCTCAATGTGACGGGCGCTGTCATTTTCTAGGACACGCAGGGCGGCTAAAATCATATCGTCGTAGTCGATGAAATCATGCAATCGCATTAAATTCTGATATTGTTCATACAATCCCGCCGCTACCCGCAATATTCCATATTTATCTGTAGTTTTTTGACTCCACTCCCGCAGTTTTTCTGGCAATATTCCCGAACTTTTAGCTTCATGAATAACTGTAGTTGCCAAATCTGGTAAAACTTCAGTTCGCAACACTGACTGACGGCGTAATCTTTCTGTCTCTTCACCGTCAAATTGATGACCTTCTAGCAACCGAGAATAAGGTTCCCGATTGTTATTAATCCATTGTTCTACGGCTGTCCGAATAAAACGATGGCTTTGGTTGGGTGTAATTAATGTGACATTTTCTAATTCTAAACCTGATAAATTAGGGTGACGACTGGCAATATTCAAAGCTAGACCATGCAGGGTATAGACAGCAAAGCCTGTTGGAGGTAAAGATAAATCTTTTAAATATCCGCGAATTTTTAATTTAATATTGGCAGATGCGGAACGCGTAAATGTCACAACTACAATGTGACGGCGGGAAGATGGGCGTGATTCAGCAGATATTTGGTATTGTCGGGCGATCGCGATCGCTACTGCTGCGGCCATCCCAGTGGATTTACCAGCCCCAGGAACGGCGGAAACAGCCAATGGGCCGAATTGCCAATCAGCCATCTGTTGTTGTCCTGGGCGGAGACTATTGCGGATGTCTAAAATCTTCTCTTGTAACTTTAACTGGAGAGATTCTTGAGGCACAGTAGCCGTAAAATAAGCGTCTGACATAGAGTTTTAGATTTTAAATGAAATTTAAATTATCAAACCGCAGATTAAGCATCTTTCATGGAATGCAAGCACACCTTTATCTATATTTATCTGTATTTATCTGTGTTCATCTGTGGTTAATTATTCTTTGATGTTCCTGTAGTGCTAAATGTTCAGTCTGAATAAATAATGACAAATCGCAAACTGTATCTACATTATCTAGGTTTAGCTGGAGCGATCGCCTACGGCGCGGCTTTGCCGATCGCACTTGGTGGTGTCTTGCGCTTTTGGAATTTAGACTTAAAACCTCTGTGGATGGATGAGGTAATTACTGCTATTTTCAGTTTGGGAAAAAATTACCATGATTTGCCCTTAAATATCTTATTTCCACTGCAACGCGTCCAAGAAATTTTTACTTACCAGTCTGGGGTTAGCTGTGATCAAATTGCCGAAAATCTAGCTAATCAGTCTACCCATCCGCCGTTGTTTTTTTGTGTAATGTACAGTTGGTTGGGGTGGATGACTCCCTTGGGTACAGAGTGGGTGGGAAAATTGCGATCGCTACCAGCTTTATTTGGTGTAGGTGCGATCGCCGCAATTTATGGTGTCAACCGCATAGCTTTCACCGGTGCATCGGGAATCATCGCCGCATTAATTATGGCTATTTCTCCCTTTGCTGTTTACCTTTCCCAAGAAGCACGCCATTACACTATGCCCATGTTTCTGATAACTTTAGCGTTATTAGGACTAATGCAAATTCAACAGGATATTTTTGACAAGCAACGCCTGAGACTTTGGGTAGTTATTTTATGGGCTTTTGTTAATAGTATTGGTCTTTATGTTCACTACTTTTTTAGTATGGCTTTCATAGGGGAAATTATCACATTATTTATATTAATATATTCGGGTAAAAATCAGATTCTAAATAAAGGTCAAATTTGTCTAAATTTAATTATATCAATTACTGGAGTTGTCATTAGTTTCCTACCGTGGGTGCGGGTAATATTAAATCATGCTCAGAGTCCTGAAACCAATTGGTTACCTGCTACTATGCACATTGCACCACTATATCAAACTTTAATTAGTTGGATATTAATGGTGATTGCTCTACCTGTGGAAAACCAGCCTCTTTTAATTACAGCTAGCTGTGGATTTTGTATGCTAACCTTTGCTATTTGGTTAGGGTGGCAGGTATACAAAGGTTTAAAACTGCTGTGGTTAGAGAATACAACTCATTTAGCAACATTAACGCTTTTAAGTTTTACTATCATTGTATTAATCCAATTTTTGGCAATCGCCTATTTATTAGGTAAAGATATAACTATTATTCCCCGCTATCACTTTGTTTATTATCCCAGTTTTTGCGCTTTGTTAGCAGCTAGTATTAGCAAAATTCACAAGTTAAAATTTATCATTTTGCTGGTTGGTATTCTCAGTTGTGTTTTTGTAGTTTCTAACTTAGTCTTTCAAAAGTCTTTCCAACCTGAGCAAACTGCACGAAACATGAATTTAGAACCCTCTGTCCCTCTGATGCTGGTAGTAGGATAGAACAATTATCAGGATGTGGCGTTGGGATTAAGTTTTGCTTTGGCATTAGAAAAAGTTAGAAGCAATACCAACGTTGCTGTTCCAATTACTGTCAAGAACTTTGATAGTTTTGCTTTTTTAGAAAAATCTGTTCATTCCCCTGATTTCTGGAATAAGCTTCATGAAATGCCAAAACTAGCAACATCTCAGATGAATTTATGGATAGTTGGACCAGGAATGAGAAGACATGATTATCCCCAGCAGGTGGCGCTATCTGGGGATGGTGTTTGTACTATAGACACGTCACAGCACTATCGCATCGGTATTCCCTATCAGCTTTATCGCTGCAAATAAAGATTAACCTTTAGTTTTTTTTTGAGTCCCACTCCCCACTCCCTATTCCCTACTCCCTACTCCCCACTCCCCACTCCCCACTCCCCACTCCCCACTCGCCACTCATTTATTCGTCAATTTGCCAGGAATCTTGGCTAATAACATCATCGAAGATTTTCTTAGGACGCACAATTACAATCAGTCTCCCTAGCAGAGGAATTTCTGGCTCGGTTTCAAACCACTGAAAGTCTAATTCGCCGTTGTGTTCAACAACAAAGTAGCTGGAGTCATCCCATTGTCGCCCGGCGCGATCTATTGCAACCAGCACTGGTTTTGGCAGATTTTTTTCCTGATTGGGGAGGCGATCGCTACTACAGAAAATCGCTACGGGGTCTTCTGCACTCAATAATACTTGCCAACCTGGTAAAGGTACCCAAGCCTGTTCCCCAGCAAACTTGACTAAACCAAATGGCTCAATGGTTTCTACCATAGGCACACTTTGCAAGTCTTGTGGTGTTAATGGTAACTCACCTACTACTGGCACAATGCGAGGTAGTTCTTCTTCCGACTCAAATCGATAAAAAGGCAGAATGGGCGCTGAACGTTGGGAAACTACAGTAAAATCAACGAGTAACTGTTCGATTTGCTTCCTAGCTGTGGGCGTGTGAGCAAAACGTAAACCTTTGGCAATGAAGCGCGATCGCTCTTGAAAATCTGTATATTGACGTGCTAGTTTCCAAGCTTGATAAGCCACAGCATCCCCTGGATGGGCAGTAAAACCTTCTGGTAAAACCCGGAAGCGGGAAAAATCTTTAATTGCTTTTGCGACTTCCCGTGCTTCTTCAAGATCGAGTTTGTGGATAAAGGTAAGTTCAGCAGCCGCAGCACGTTCTTGGTGGGTAAGCAAGCGGAGTTCATACAAAACATCACTACCCCGTGTAGTGTAGTGCGATCGCGCAGCTTCCGAAGCACCACCTTCTGCTAAAGAATTATAAACTTGGGAACCAACAATTACCTGATTTTGTTGAATTGGCTCAAATCCGGTTTCCTCAAAAATTTGCTGGGGATTGTAACCAGATTTTTGCAAGGAGGCGATCGCTACTCCCCACTCTACCCAGTTACCTTGTTTTTGCCTCAGCTTGCGTAGTAATTCTTTTACTACATCATCGTTAACAGCATTTTCAGGATTTTGAGCATTGTCAGCTAGATTAGTCATAATTCTGGCGTGGGAGCTTCAACTTGAGAGGGTGATTAATTTTTCTGGCTGGAAATCTTATTGTAATCTTTAACAGTTGACGATCTCTAAACCAAGATATCTGAAAATTTCCACTCCTCCCAGGCGGGGAAAAGGTAGGAAAGGCGGGTATTTTCCAGGTAGTCCCAAAAAAAAAGTATAAAAAAAATCATACAGCATCTAAAGTTCAGTAGAAAACAGGCTTGGAACTTGTGACTGCTAATGAGTAACATTTGTTAGGGATTTTGTCACTCCAATGGCAACAACCTTGCTCTTTACGAGAAGATGAATTGAACCTCATTCGTTTATCAGCAGAACTGGTAGCGATCGATCTGCTTTGCAGCAGCACTGAGTGCAAAGTAAACCCATATTAGTGGCTACAGTCGTAACTCTTAACCAATGAATCAAGAAATTCGCGATATTTTTGACCGTATTGCTCCAGTTTATGACGAATTAAACAATTGGTTGAGTCTGGGACAACATCGGATCTGGAAGGAAATGACAGTCAAATGGAGTGCAGCTAAACCGGGCGATACTTGCCTGGATTTATGCTGTGGAAGTGGTGATTTGGCCTTTCGTTTGGCTAAATATGTGGGAACTACGGGAAAGGTGTATGGTGTGGATTTCTCCCCCAACCTACTAGCAGCTGCTAAAGAACGCTCCCAAAGCCAATACCCCCAACCTACCATTTCTTGGATAGAAGCCGATGCACTCAATTTGCCCTTTGATGATCACTACTTCGATGCGGCGACAATGGGCTATGGGTTAAGAAATGTTACAGATATTCCCCGCAGTCTGCAAGAATTACACCGCGTTCTCAAGCCTGGTGCTAAAGCCGCAATTTTAGATTTTCATCGTCCCAGAAATCCGCAGCTTCGCGCTTTTCAGCAATGGTATTTGAGTAATATAGTTGTACCAATTGCCAACCGGATGGGTTTAAAAGAGGAATATGCTTATATCAGTCCCAGCTTAGATCGTTTCCCCACCGGACAAGAGCAAATAGAGTTAGCCCGTCAAGTTGGTTTTACATTGGTGACACACTACCCCATCGCGAACGATATGATGGGAGTGCTGGTAGTCAGTAAATGAGTCATGAGTTAGAAGTTTTGCATTAAACTGATCACTCATCGCTCATCAATTTTAATTTTGTTAAATTTTACCTTGGATTGGTCTCACATCTGGTTTTATTTATTACCCCCGGTGCTGGGTGGCATTATTGGCTATTTCACCAACGATATAGCCATCAAAATGTTATTTCGCCCCTACAAAGCAATTTATATAGCTGGGCGAAAAGTACCATTTACTCCTGGATTGATTCCTCGCAACCAGGAACGTCTGGCTAAGAACATTTCTAATACAATTATGGGGTCTTTGCTGACTCCAGGCGAATTGCAAAATCTGGCGCGACGCTTGTTACAAACAGAACGCGTACAGTCAGCAATTTTGTGGTTATTGCAATTGGCGCTTGAACAAATCAAAGTTGATAAAAACGAGAAAAGCGCCAAAATTGTGGCGGGAATTTTGCGTGATTTGTTAGGAGAATCATTACCTCGTTTGCTCAAAGTTTTGGCCAGGCGAGAAGATTTTTTAGAGGCGCAAATCAATCAAATTTTTGACCAGGTATTGCTGGAATTACAACTGAGTGAAGAACAATCCACAAGGCTAGCTGATTGGTTATTAGAGGTAGTTTTACCTCCAGATGTGTTACGTCAGGTAATTATTGATTTTTTGACAGACCGCACGATTCAAACTATTGATGAAAGCTTTCGTGAAAAGACGAGTGGTACTTATTGGGTAGTAGCCAATTTATTTGGTTTACGTAATACTCTGACAAGGCTGAGAACTTTTTGCTTAGACGAAAAAGATGCTACCAATGCTCGTTTAAAGGAACTAATTCAAGTTTTGCAAATGCGCGATCGCCTGAAAAAAGTCCTGGTAGACTTATCATTACAAAACTTGCCCATTGGGACAGTGCGCCAACTGCGAAAGACTACACGCGAAAGTGTGCGTCATTATATCCAGTCCAGTGGTAGCGATTTACTTCAAGGATTGACTGATTCTGTTAACTGGGAAAATATCGCCACATTATTACTGAATCGTCTCAGCACTTCACCTGTTGTTAGTTCTTCCTTAGAAGTTGTCAGTCAAGAGTTAGCTAAAATTTTAGAGAGATATTTAGAAAAAGATTTAGAAAAAATTGTAGCGCTGGTAATTCCCATATTATCGATAGACCAAGTGATTGTTGATCGGGTGAAATCAACTTCACCGGCTGATTTAGAAGCTGCAATTGAGGGAATTGTCAAAAATGAATTACAGGCAATTGTGACTTTAGGTGGTGTTTTAGGTTTTATTATTGGGTTATTCCAAGTAGGATTTTTAATATTTACCCAAGCTTAGTTTTGATGATTATTTTAGCAGCGATCGCCTAACTTAAAATCTCCACTAAAGATCACTTGCTTAATTTCCGAATGACAAATGACAAATGACAAATGACAAATGACCAATGACCATTACCCATTCTTACCTGCTTTTAACTTGGGATAAGCAATGCGCTTGTGGTGAAATTGCAGCCACACATCTACAAAGATTTGGCTGATTTCTGACATTTCTTGCCGTGTCAGTCCTGAATCTACCATTTGATTATCTTGCCATTTGGCACGGAGAATGTTATTGAGCATGGTTAAGGCTTGTTCTGGAGTGGCATCTTTGAGCGATCGCAGCGCCGCTTCACAGGAGTCTGCTAACATGACTATTCCGGTTTCTCGTGATTGGGGAATTGGTCCGTCATAGCGAAAATCAGCGTCATCTACGATTAAATTGGGGTCTTCCTGAGACATTTGTTGTGCTTGGTGATAGAAATAAGCAATCAGCATCGTTCCTTGATGCTCAGGAATAAAAGCTTGAATTGCTGTGGGTAAAAGGTGTCTTTGCGCCATTACCAACCCTTCAGTCACGTGCTTTTTGATAATTGCGGCACTCTTCCAAGGATCATTAATTTCTGTTTCATGTTTATTCGGCCCCCCCATTTGATTTTCAATAAAGCCCAGAGGGTCGTGCATTTTGCCGATATCATGATACAGAGTTCCAGCCCTGACAAGTTCTACATTACATCCGAGTTTTTTGGCAGCAGCTTCAGCCAGAGTAGCGACCAACAAAGTATGTTGAAAGGTTCCAGGGGTTTCAGTAGCCAGTCGTTTTAATAAGGGGCGATTCGGATTGGATAGTTCAGCTAATCGAATGGGGGTAACTAAATCAAATACCTTTTCCAGATAAGGACTTAAGCCCAAGGCGACAATACTCCAGGCTAAACCAGATAAAGCAAATAATCCTGCTCCTTGAAGTACCACATACCAACCCCCGCCAAATGCTGCACCAATGAAGAGCTTCATTAACAGGTACATACCACCCTGCGTGACGGCGATCGCCACACCCAATAATGCTAATTCTTCGCGCGATCGCAATCTTTGCGCCATGCTACTACCCAATATCCCCGCCGCCCCACCAGCTAACAGCGAAATGATGCTGATTTCCACGGTGGTTGGTAGAATTAGCAGCAGCAGTCCCACAACAGTCGCACCCAAAGCAGGTGCATAGAAGCTACCCAACAATAAACCAACGGCGCTCCAAGTGGTATATGGTACGCCAAAGGCTAGCACTCCTGGAATACTTAGGGTAAGCAGCAGTACTAACAGGTAATCGCGCTGCCGCAATTTGCACGACCTTTGTCTTCCTACCACAACAAAAATGCCAATGGCTCCGGTGACGATACCGGCTAATGTGGTCAATTTTAGCCAGTTATTTTCCCGGCGAATTAATTGATAATGCTCCAGTACATCAAAGTGCCATTTAGTAATTTCCTCTCCCTTGGTGACAATCAGCGTTCCTTCTTGCACCACCACCATTACAGGTGGTACTCCATCTGATGCTTGCTGTATTTGTTGTTTTGTTTGTTCTTCATCATTCTTGAGATTGGGTTGCAGCACAGTCAACAACAATTTGGTTGCCAAGGGTTCGGCATTTTTGGGGACAAATTCCTGTATGTTGAGCTTCACAGCATTCTGTAGAATACTTGAGGGTAATCCTGGGGGAATCCCTTGAGCAAGAATCCTCTCGGCACTCTGGCGAATTCCTGTTTGTGCTTGGCCCCATTCGTTATCTGATAATTTCAAAAGGGCAGTTTCGCTGTAAACTTTCTTGGGATTAGCCAACTCTTGCTGTAAAAGTTGGATTCTTGCTTGGCTGTATGCTTGGCGGACTTGCGAGGTTTGGACTATGAGTGAGTCCAAGTTTTGCTCTGAAGTTGTGGCGCGATAAGCTTTTAGTTCCGCTACTGCTTGAGTAAAGTCGGTGTTTTGGGAAATATTAACGGGTTTTTCATCTAAAGGAGACAGAAACAGGGGTAGATTACCTGAATTAAGCAGATTAGGTAGAGATTGGTTTTCTGGAATCGGTGAACCTGTAGATGATGGAAACAAAGGCAGATATTCGGAAGTGGGGAGTTGTTGTGCTATACCGCCTGGTTGTCTATTTCGGGGATTAATGCGGTTTTTGCCCACTAACAAGTCTGATTTTCGTTGGCTAGTATTTTTTAAAGTTATCAGTAGCGTTTTCCATTCCGATGCAGAACAAGAGCGAAGATAATGCTGGGTAGGAACGGATACAACTGTTGTATCAAAAAAAGGAAAAACTCCGGCAGTAGTGCGAATTTTATTGCCGTTATCCAGAAGTTGCTGTAAATTTTTGTTGATTCTTTCGGTCTTTTGAACATCGACCATCAATACAGGTATGGAACTTCTACTAGCGGCTTGGCGTTTGGCTTCTGTTTCTTCTTTATCCTCAATGTTAGCAGTATAGGGTGCTTTCATCGTTTCTGGCGCAGGAGTACCTACTGTCAATTGGGGTTGATTGTATAGTTTATGCCCCATAACTCCTGTAAGAGATACGACAGCGATCGCCAAAACCACAGAGGAACGCTTGTCATGCACCCAGCCTAGACATACTGCATCAATCCCTCGTCGAATTCTGACCGTTTTTGCCATTGTTCTGAGTGCTATTTCTGGTTTTTGGTGTTCGCTGTTGTCAAAGGACTTAAAAAATCGCTGCTTTTTCATGATCTCTGGAGCCGCTTTAGTTTGATCACAGGACTTACGCAAAATCTCTCTCAAACCCTCTTTTCTTCTCCCAAGGGGAGACGCTACGCGAACGTGTTCTTCTCCCAAGGGGAGACGCTACGCGAACGTTCCTTCTCCCAAAGGGAGAGGCTAGCGCCATAAGCGAAGCTATGCCGTAGGCTTTACGTGGTTCATTCTTTCGTAACTTGTGCGTAAGTCCTAGATCACTCAAAACCAGACAATCCTTAAAAAAGCCCAAGGGGTGGTGGACACGATGAGAACATCAATAATCATATCTGGTTGAAGCCGATTGCACACAATAGCTACCTACAGACTAAGGTTATATTTGGTGAGTACAAAAATACTAGCTTTTCTATTCATTAGTTGGTATTTTGCGCCTACACCTTGAACGGTGACTATAACATTAACGCGACTGGATAACGCGAGGAGATGCAAAGACGCAAAGCTGGGCCTGTTCTTCATATCTGACACATCCATCCTCTGGGTACTTCTTTAAATGTAGGGCGGGATCATACACTCCTGACCATACAGCAACAAGTGCATCAGCTAATTCTAGCACCTGGGAAAAATTTGTTAGTTCCCCAGTGGCTAAATTAGTTGGACATAACAAAGCCCGCCATTTGACGGGAATACCCACAATACTGTTGTAAGCTCCTGATAAAGCACCAGTAATTATACTGGTGGTTGGCAAATCTAAATTTCCAGTTTCTCCTCGCCGGGTATGATCTGTGTGACTAGCCCGCAAAACCGCCAAGCGAAGGTCTTCCAAGGTGCTGAGAAAGCAGTAAAACGCCATAGCAATCACATTACTCGGCTCTTCTTCTCTACTGAATTCAGCTTGTGCCGTTTCTAACCCAACTCTTTGAGCTAATAAATCATTAAGTTTTAGGAATTTTTGTGGTAAAAGTGTCGGTGTTTCGCCGATAAAGGCGATGATTTCCGGTATGATTGTGTGGGGATAGAGTTTTTCCGTCAGAGATCTCGCGATCGCATATCCTACTGCGAGTGTGCCATCTCTCACAATTGGGTCATCGTCCCATATTTGCAACATATACAGTAAATTTTGTCGCAGGTTAGTTGTATTCTCATGAAAAAAAAGTGCCACTGGTAATGTGGCAATAATTGCTTTTGGCAAGACACCATCAGTTATATCTAAATGAAGAGATTTTGTTTGATGACGCTCTAGCCAATTATCTGGATCTAATTTGCCTAACTCAATTAAGCTTTTAGCAACCAGAACTGCGATTTGGCTGATATCAGAGCCAAGCTCATCCTGTTGTTCAGCATCCTTGGCGACAACTTCACCCAATAATGTTCCTAATAAAGCACCTTTATACCGATTAATTAGTGGATAGCGCATATTCAGAAAAAATAAATCTTAACTTATTTATTTTTTAAATGATGCACTAGAGCCTGTAAGCCCAGCAAGTAACTTTGCACACCAAAACCACTTATTTGTCCGATAGCTACGGGAGCGATGAAAGAATGGTGGCGGAAGTCTTCCCGGCGATAAATATTGCTCAGATGTACTTCGACTGTAGGTAGGTTAACACCAGCGATCGCATCCCGCAGAGCCACACTAGTATGCGTATAAGCCCCGGCATTAATCAAAATTCCCTGATGCTTTCCTAAAGCCCCATGAATAGTATCTACCAAAACCCCTTCATGATTTGACTGCACAGGAATTACTTTCGCCTGAAACTTCAAAGCTTCTTCTTCTAACAAGCGATTAATTTCAGCCAGCCCCAAGGAACCATAAATTCCTGGTTCTCGCTGCCCTAGCAAATTTAAATTTGGCCCGTGCAGCACTAAAATGCTGATTAGTGGCGAAGACGAGTTCAATACTTTAAGCTCTTAACGACGACGCGAACGCTCATTTACAGGAATCGGAATTAGTTCCGGCTCCGGCTCACATTCTGGCCCTAATAAGCCTTCAATGAGCTTGCGTGCCAACGCCTTCAGCTTTTCAAGCACTTTATCTATATAGTCCATTGAACTTATCGCTCCTGAGATACTACCTCAATATTTTGACTAACAGCTACGCAGAACTCGCGTACTTTTGCACCTGCTATATAAAAACTAGGCAAAACTAGAGTTTATTTCTTACTTTATCGGGAGCATGGGAGCAGTTATCCCTCAGTAAGCTTATTCGCAAAGCGAATGCTACGCGAACGCGCTGTAGCCCAACGCAATCAATTAATTCTGGAAGTGAGCTACTTCGAGAATTTGGAGTTGTGATTCCCCCTACTTTTTAGATTATCACATTACAAACATACAAAATGGCATTTAACTAATGATGGGCGTTCTTAATCAAGAGCCAAAAGTCCACAGTTAGCAAGTTTTACAACAACTCTGGACTTTTGATTCTTGACCGTACGAATTTTAGATTTTGGATTTTGGATTTTGGATTGTTTTTTTTGTTCACGCCCTGCCCCTATGCCTGCTCATAAATCTAAAGTACTCGCTGCGCTGCTTATGCTTGGCTAACGTCAATCTAAAATCGCAAATCTAAAATCCAAAATTGTTTGACCTTAACTAACCTTCGGCATCATTTTTTTTAGCGCTGGTCTTCGATGATTTAGCAGTTGACTTGGATCCCGGCGGCGAGGTTCGCCGACGAGAAGTTGTTGATTTACTTGTCTTGCTAGGAGATTTTTTGGTCGATGCTTTGGTTGCTAATAATTCTAACGCTGTAGATAGGGTGATATCTTCTACCGATTGACCTTCTGGGATGCTGACATTAATTTTGCCGTGCTTAATATAAGGGCCATAGGGGCCATCATAAATATTCACTGGCGTACCTTCTTCCGGGTGCATACCCAATTCGCGTAAAGCCGCCTTAGATTTGCTACTGCTGGAGCCACGTCCCTTTTTCGGTTCAGATAATAACTCCAATGCCCGTTCCAGAGAAACTGTCAGCACATTATCAGCAGCTTTGAGAGAGCGATAGTCTTTTCCTTCCTTACCCTGGTCGTGAACGACGTAAGGACCAAAACGCCCCAAACTGGCTTGAATTTTCTTACCTGTGTCAGGATGGACACCCAATGTCCGAGGTAGAGCCAAAAGACCCACAGCCATCTCTAAGGTGACATTTTCAGGAGTGACACCTTTAGGTAGAGAAGTTTGTTTGGGTTTGGGATTTTCTTCGGTTTTGTCACCCAACTGCACGTAGGGACCGTAAGTACCAATTTTGAGATAAATTGGTTCACCAGTTTCAGGATGGCGACCTACCTGGTCAGGTCCCACGGTTTTTTGCCGCAGTAGGACTTCTACCTGTTTAGGGTCGAGATCAGATGGTGTGAGGTCTTTGGGAATTGAGGCAGTAACCACAATGCCATCATTGTCAACTTCGATGTAGGGGCCATATTTGCCAATGCGGACTTTAGCATCTAAATTTTCCAGTAATACCGTTCTAGCTTGACTGGCATCAATTTGACTTTCCTGTTCTTTGACTAAAGTTTCTAAACCTTTGTCTCCCAGGTAAAATTCCCGCAAATAAGGTAACCACTTAGCTTCGCCTGTGGCAATATCATCCAGGGTTTGTTCCATTTTCGAGGTGAAACTGGGGTCTACAACATCCGGGAAATGCTTTTCTAGCAGGTTGGTGACAGCGAAAGCGGTGAAAGTAGGAATCAAGGCGTTACTCACTAATTGGGCGTAACCCTTATCAATGATTGTGCCGATGATGCTGGCGTAGGTACTAGGGCGACCAATGCCTTCACTTTCTAAGGTTTTTACTAGAGTAGCTTCGGTATATCTTGCTGGGGGTTGGGTTTCATGACCCACGGCTTCTAAGTCAGTACAATTTGGATGATCCCCAACTTTTAAACTGGGCAAAATCACTTCCTGATCTTCTAAAGCTGCATCTGGATCATCTGAACCTTCAACATAAGCGCGTAAGAAGCCGGGAAAATCAATGCGCTTACCAGAAGAACGAAAGCCCGCGTCTTCAACTTGCAACTGCACGGTAATTTGGGTTTGCCGACAGTCAGCCATTTGACTGGCGACAGTACGCTTCCAAATCAAGTCATAAAGCGCAAGTTCCCGACCACTTAAACCAGTTTCTTGGGGAGTACGGAAAGTACTACCCGCCGGACGAATGGCTTCGTGGGCTTCTTGTGCGCCTTTCGATTTGGTGGTGTATTGCCGAGGTTGGGGGCTGAGGTAGTTTTTACCGTAAAGTTGTTCTACACAGCTACGAGCAGCTGCGATCGCCTGATCAGACAAATGCACTGAATCTGTCCGCATATAGGTGATATACCCTTGCTCATACAAATTCTGGGCAGTTCGCATTGTGTCTCTGGCAGAGAGACGCAGTTTGCGGTTGGATTCTTGTTGCAGTGTCGAAGTAGTAAACGGTGGCGCAGGTTTACGCGTTACTGGGCGTTCATCGATGCTGTTAACATTCCAGGTTTTCCCGGTTAAGCGTTCCTGGAGAGCGTGAGCTTGCTCTTCGTTAAGCAACAAGACATTGCGCCCGGCGGTAATTTGTCCGGTGGCGGCATCGAAATCGCTACCAGTGGCTACTTTGGTTCCTCCCAGTGTGGTCAATTGGGCAGCAAAGGCCGTTTTTTCCTGCACCAAGCTAGCTTTTAAATCCCAATATGTACCTTCATGGAAGGCGCGGCGTTGGCGTTCCTTTTTGACTAAAAGTCCCACCGCTACAGATTGCACTCGCCCAGCAGATAATCCCCAGGCGATTTTTTTCCACAGCAGGGGAGACAGGGTATAGCCAACTAATCGATCTAAAATGCGCCGTGTTTCTTGGGCGCGAACTAACTGCTCATCAATATTGCGGCAGTTTGTCAAAGCTTTTTTAATAGCTTCTTGAGTAATTTCGTGAAACACCATCCGCTTGATCGGAACTTTTGGCTTCAGCAATTGGTACAAATGCCAACTGATGCTTTCACCTTCCCGGTCTTCGTCAGTTGCCAGAATCAGTTCATCAACACCTTTGAGGGCATCTTTGAGCTGGGTAACAACTTTCTTTTTGTCTTTGGGGACAACATACACCGGTTCAAAGTCTGCATCTATATTTACCCCCAGCTGCGCCCACCGTTCCGCTTTCACGGCGGCGGGAATTTCACTAGCCGATTGGGGTAGGTCACGGACATGACCCATAGACGCTTCTACCCGATAGTCTTTTGGCAGGTAGTTGCGAATGGTACGAGCTTTGGTCGGAGATTCGACGATGACGAGAGTTGACATGGAAATTTCCAGAAAAAGAGTAGCTTTGAAGCTAAGAAGTCGAGTTGAGTTAATTTCGGTGAAATGTCAAGATAAAACGTCACGCTGAGGGCTGTGATTTTATCCTGACACAAACTGCCCAAAAGGGAGAAAATTCTCTCAACTTCAGTTGCTGTAGTTCTTTGGAGAATTGAGCAGCAACCTTTGAAAGTCAATTGCCAGTTATTTCCATCTTTAACTTATCTCAGGCATAATTGGCGAATACAGTTTCAACAATACCCAGAAACTCAGACTTGGCTTAAATTTGCTGTGAAATGTCGTTGTATAGTGCTGCCAGTAATATTCAGAATGGTATTTGTGCTAAAAATACCACTGTCTTCGTCTTTAACAGTGTTATTATTGATAGTAGAATTTTGCCAATTTAAGGTAGCGCTTGCTAAGGCGATCGCCCCACCAATCCCAGCAATGTTATCAGTGCGATCAGCCAGAGCAATATTTTGACTTAAGGTACTATCAATTACTGTCAAATTGGCATTGTTAGCAGCATAGATAGCTCCCCCAGCATTATCAGCCCGGTTCTCGGTGAAAGTGCTTTGAGTGATTGTTGTATTGCCGTTAACAAACAGCGCCCCACCTTCTCTATCTGCTAAATTGCCAGTAAATGTACTGTCATTAATAGTTGTAGATGCGGCAGAATTTGCTAGACCATTGTGATAAATTGCCCCGGATTGGTCGCCGCCATTATTTTCCGCAAAGGTGCTATTGGTAACAGTTAAGCAGGCAGCATTACTGATAATGGATAAAGTCGAGCTTCTCAAGGTGGGCTAGGGGGGATCTACGAGTACCTAAAATCACAGCCAACCACTTTTCAAACACCCTCTAAGATTAAATACCCAGAAATATGAACAAATAATTATGACTATTTGTGGACTTGTAAGATTACGTATTGGTACTGTTATTTTGTAGCTATAGAAAATTGCAAGTTTCCTGGATAAAATATACTTCCAGAGGTGCTATTTTTTGGCTAATTCCCAATATCAGGCATTTTCAGCACTGATTCTATCGTAGAATCTAAGTATCTTTGCACTTAACCTTCATTTCCTCAAAAGCAGTTATGGTGAAGGTTAGATGGTTTTCGGAGATGTCTATTAGTCATTAGTCATTAGTCATTAGTCATTGGTCATTAGGAAGTTACCGTCTTCTCCCCACACCTCCCACACTCCCCACACCTCCCACACTCCCCACACTCCCCAGAAGAAGCAGGGGCGCACCGGAGCACCGGAGCAAGGGGGAGTGAGAAATTACTTTAAAACTTCCGGTTACTTAACAACCGTTCCTCTTCTCCCCTGCCCCCTGCCCCCTGCCCCCGTTCCTCTTCTCCCCCCTGCCCACACTCCCCACACTCCCCACTCCCCATTCCCCACTCCCCAAAAAGATAAATGCAACTTTGGTGAATAACAATAGATAGAATAAACTCAGCTAGCCTTAATGTCTAATCGTCAAAACCTATATATCTCATGGATTTTGCTAATCTTACATCCCAGTTGAATGCTGGAACGATTTTGCCAGAGGGGATTGTAATTGTCACCCTCTTAGGGGTTTTGATTGTTGATTTGATTTTGGGACGTACATCTTCACGCTGGATTGGATATCTGGCGATCGCAGGTTTAGTCGCTGCGATTGGCGCACTCTATCTTCAATGGGATGCAACAAATCCCATCTCCTTTACTGGTAGCTTTATTGGTGATGACCTCAGTATTGTCTTTCGCGGTATTATCGCGTTGTCTGCTGCTGTGACTATCTTGATGTCAATTCGCTACATTGAGCAGAGTGGTACTGCTTTAGCCGAATTCATCGCCATTTTGCTAACTGCAACTTTGGGAGGAATGTTTTTATCCGGTGCTAGTGAGTTGGTGATGATTTTCATCTCACTAGAGACCCTCAGTATTTCCTCTTACTTGCTCACAGGTTATACCAAGCGTGACCCGCGCTCTAACGAAGCTGCGCTGAAATACCTGTTGATTGGAGCTTCCAGTACAGCAATATTTTTATACGGCGTTTCGCTGCTGTACGGTCTATCAGGTGGAGAAACGGAATTAGGTGCGATCGCTAACGGTATAGCCGCCGCTAATGTTGGTCAATCTTTAGGTTTGGTAATTGCGCTCATTTTCGTGATTGCAGGTATTGGCTTCAAAATTTCTGCCGCACCCTTTCACCAGTGGACACCAGACGTTTACGAAGGCGCTCCCACCCCAGTGATTGCCTTTTTATCTGTCGGTTCCAAAGCAGCTGGATTTGCTTTAGCCATTCGCTTACTGACAACAGCCTTCCCCCTCGTTGCTGACGAATGGAGATTTATTTTCACTGCTCTTGCAGTTCTGAGTATGGTGTTGGGTAACGTCGTCGCCCTCGCCCAAACCAGCATGAAACGGATGTTAGCTTATTCATCCATTGCTCAAGCTGGATTTGTGATGATTGGCTTTATTGCCGGCACTGAAGCCGGATACGCCAGTATGGTATTTTACCTGATGGTCTACCTGTTCATGAACCTGTGCGGGTTTACCTGCATTATTCTGTTCTCCCTACGTACAGGAACCGACCAAATTGCCGAATACTCTGGCTTGTATCAAAAAGACCCACTTTTGACACTGGGCTTGAGTATCTCCCTACTATCTTTAGGTGGTATTCCGCCATTAGCTGGATTTTTCGGGAAAATTTACTTGTTCTGGGCTGGTTGGCAAGCTGGACTTTACTGGTTAGTTTTACTTGGTTTAGTTACCAGCGTTGTCTCCATCTATTACTACATTCGCGTAGTCAAAATGATGGTAGTCAAAGAACCCCAAGAAATGTCCGAGGTAGTCCAGAATTATCCAGAAATCAGGTGGAATTTACCTGGATTTAGACCTTTGCAAGTGGGACTGATAGTAACTTTAATTGCTACTACCATTGCGGGGGTTTTGTCCAATCCCCTATTTACACTGGCTAATAATTCTATCTCTCATACTGCAATGCTACAAGCAACAGCTATTGAGAGAACTCAGCTAAGTGCAATTTCCACACAGCAATCAGAAGAGTTGTAGATTGTACTCTTGATAATTCATCGCTGACGCTGTAGGGGTGTAAAAATTTGCACCCCTAAGCATAGAAATTTACCGAAAATAGTGGGTTTAAAGCCCCGTCACTTCAACAGGTGATACAGTGAACCTGTCAAACTGCTCAGAAGTAGTCGCAATCCACGGACTTGCAGCCGTAGGGCATACAGTCAAGATGCTTGCTGTATGCAAAGCGGCGCGTTAGCGCGGGTAAATTCATTGGAATCCCCGCAAAGCAAGAATCCTCGTACCTTTAGGTCGAGGAGTGTCAACAAGTATTTGTTTTCAAGACTACAGATTCAGGATAGTGGCAATGACTCCGGGTGCAAATACTACTTGATTTTTTGTTTAATAAAAGTCACCACCTGAGCTAGCTGTTTCTTCAAGCCATCCATTTCTGCTTGCATTTTGATAATTTTTTGATTCAACGCATCCATTTCTACCGAGTTAGTTGACTGATTATCAGAAGGCACTACTATCGTATTTACGATAGAAGAAGCGGCTACCGGAATATTCTTCGTGGCTACAGCAGCTACTGGAATTGTCCCTGGGCGAGGCTTTTTAGCCTTAACCATCGCGGACTTAATCGCACTAATGAGTTGCCTTTGATCAAACGGCTTGCCCAAAAATTCAAAGTATTCAAAAGGTTCTGTCAGTTTCTCCGTCACCTCTTCCTTGCGACCAGACATGATCACCAAGGGAATCTTCCTGAAATCAGGCTGTGCTTGAACTTCCTGAAAGACTTCCCAACCACTCATTTTAGGTAGCAGAAAATCCAACATGATCAAACTGAGCTTTTCCTGACGGATGAAATTGAATCCTTCCAAACCGTCCTTTGCTTCTAATACCTCGAAATTGCCTGGAGGCAACATTTGTCTCACTTTTAACCTGACTACCGTAGTGTCATCGATAACTAAAATTTTGTTGCTTGCCACGACTTATTGCTCTAACAGAAATTTTAAGTGTAAACAGCGACTTTGCTGATTGATTTTGAGAATGTTCCCACTATATCCAAATTTTTTGCTCATTGGGGAATAGTATATTTCACTATAAATGGCAATCCAGACAGTATTTTAAAAAACTAGTGCTTATATTTTCTAAAATTTGTGTCATGGTGATACTTAGGGCTTGAACCTTGCCCTAGTGCAGAAGAAATTCACCCTAAAGTACCTTTGGATATTGCTTGGAAGTCTATGACCTCGCCACAACCAGCCCCACTCAAATCAGAAATCACCGCAATGCCTAGCTGGTTACGTCGCCCCATTGGCAAAGCCAGTGAGCTTTCTACTGTACAACGTATCATTAAGCAACGCCAAATTCACACAATTTGTGAACAAGGACGATGCCCCAACCGAGGGGAGTGCTATGCTCAAAAAACTGCTACCTTTTTACTATTAGGTACAGTCTGCACACGCTCTTGCGCCTTTTGTCAAGTAGATAAAGGTCATGCACCCATGCCTATTGACTCAGAGGAACCGCGAAAAGTAGCAGAAGCCGTACAGCTTTTGGGATTGCGTTATGTGGTGCTGACTTCTGTAGCCCGTGATGATTTGCCTGATCAGGGAACGGGGCAGTTTGTCAAGACAATAGATACTATTCGCCTGTTAAATCCAGACACTCAAATCGAAGTGCTGACACCAGATTTTTGGGGTGGTGTCGGTGCTGGGGAATCAGGTCAATGGCAGAGGATAGCTACAATTGTGACAGCCAAACCAGCTTGTTTTAATCACAATGTGGAGACAGTAAGGCGGTTAACAGGCCCCGTGCGTCGGGGAGCCAAGTACGATCGCTCGCTGCGAGTCCTGGCTGTAGTCAAAGAAATTGACCCGACTATTCCGACCAAATCAGGTTTGATGCTGGGACACGGCGAAACCAGGGAGGAAGTAATCGAAACTATGGCGGATTTAAGGGCGGTGGGGTGCGATCGCCTGACTATCGGCCAGTATATGCGTCCCTCCTTAGAACATTTACCAGTTCAAAAATACTGGACACCAGAAGAATTTGACGCACTAAGCAGCGTAGCATGGGAAATGGGATTCAACCACGTCCGTTCTGGTCCTCTGGTTCGTAGTTCTTACCATGCGGGTGAAGAGGGAGTAGGGAGTAGGGAGTAGGGAGTAGGGAGCGGGGGTGAGTGGGAAATTACTTGACACTCCCGGTTGCTTAACAACCTTTCCTGTTCTCTTCTCCCCTGCACCCTGCCCCCTGCCCCTCTGCCTCATTCCAATCCCCAAAGACACAAATATTTTTAAAGAATTTGGGTTTTTGGTGCAACTGTTTGGTATTTCTGAGAAAGTCAAGAAAGAAGGAGAACGACTGATGGCTAAAGTTCAAAATTCCCCAGTTCCATCCACAGGAGCTAAACCCCCATACACTTTTCGTGCTGGTTGGGCATTGCTGTTATTAGCTGTTAACTTCTTGGTTGCAGCTTATTATTTCCACATCATTGAATAATTAGAAGTGGAATGGTGCTGCTCAAATCGTGCCTTTGAATAAACCTTTGGGGCGAATGAACAGCACCAAAATCATCATCAACAGCGCTATACCTTGTTTATACTGTGAACCTATCCACAGGGTGCTCAGTTCTTGGGCTATACCAATAATGAAAGCTGCGGCGATCGCACCGTAAGGATTACCAATACCCCCTAAAATTACGGAAGCGAATAAGGGCAAAATCAAAAACCACCCCATATTCGGGCGTACAGCTGTAATTAATCCATACATACTGCCACCTAAAGAGGTGAATGTGCCGGCAATAATCCAAGTCCAAAGGATGACTTGTTCGACATTGATTCCAGAAACTCTGGCTAAATCTATATCATCAGCAACGGCTCGCATCGCTTTCCCAATTTTGGTGTTTTGCAGAAGATAGTGCAGCGCCAAAATTGCTCCCACTGCTAACCCCAATACCAACAATTGATTTTGCGGTACCCGGATGCCAAAAATATCTAAAGCAGTTGTTACAGGTAATTTGTAATTTTGGTTCTGGCCGCCCCAGAGAAAGATAATCCCATTACGTAAGAATAAAGCCAGTCCAATAGAGATAATAATCAGCGTTGTGGAAGTAGCACGAATAGAGCGCATTCTTGACCACAATAATTTTTCTGAAAGTAGCATTGCTGCTACCGTTCCGACTGCCGCCAGAATCATGGATAGCCAAATATTTATGCCACCGGCATTGACTAACAGAGTCAAATAGGCTCCCAACGTGAGAAAATCACCATGAGCAAAATTAGATAACCGTAAAATACCGTAGGTCAGCGTCAGCCCCACTGCGGCGAGAGCAATAATGCTTCCTACTGCAATCCCATTGACAATTAGTTGAATAATTTGTGTATCCATCAGTTTTGGGTAAATAGTTGCCCCTAAGAAAATATTAGGAGGTCGATTTTATCAAAAATTTTTGGTCTGATAGTGTCGATAGTCACTATAAGTTATGAATTATAAAAAAAAGACAGTTGTGAGTTAATCTACATAAGATATTGTTTTCTGTTTTATGCCAAGTCAAATTTGTTCAACGGTCTAGTTGACCATGCAGCAATATTCAAGCTTACCAGAACAAAACTCATCAGTAGATAAAACGCCCACACTTTTGACAACAATGCAGCAACTTCGTGCCGAGTTGTGGCTGGAACGCAGCTTGAACCAGTTGCAAAGTCGCCTTAATGATTGCCTACTTTGTGCTTATAGTACCGTTTCACAAGCCATAACCACAGAAGCGGAAATTTTCCAAACTGTGGTGAATGAACTCAGCATGGCTTTGAATAGTATGACGGTAGCGATCGCTCTATTTCAACAGCGAGCAAAAATTGCTCAGGTTTGTTATGTTTCTGGTTCTGGTTCTGACTCACCATGCCCACAATTTATAGTTCTAGAGCAGAAAAATCAAAAACTGCAATTGAAATTGCAAGCGAGCAGAAGCACAGTATCAAATGATTCCAGTTATTGTTCAAACCGCAATGGCCATGAAAGGCGATGGCGAAACTTGTTTGGCTGCTGGAGTCGATGATTATATTTCTAAACCGATTGATTTATCTGTTTTAGGCAATTTAGTGGCAAAGTATAAAATTACCTAAAAAATCAGAAGCTGTCTCAAAATCATCAGTTTGATATCTAAGATAGAATTGATTGGGTGCTATAGGGTTCTGCCCAGAATGGGAAATCATGTTGACAGAAAAACTTGAGCAATTAAAAGTTTTATTTGGCGAAATGGAGCAGGCTTTGATTGCCTACTCTGGAGGGATTGACAGCACTTTGGTTGCGAAGATTGCCTATGATGTGTTAGGCGATCGCGCTTTGGCTGTAACAGCTGTTTCGCCTTCGTTGTTGCCAGAAGAATTAGAAGATGCGAAAATTCAAGCGGCAACGATGGGAATTCCCCATAAAATTGTCCAAACTCACGAAATGGACAATCCCAATTACACCTCTAACCCCGTCAACCGTTGTTATTTTTGCAAAAGTGAGTTACATGATACTCTCAAACCCTTAGCTTTACAGCTAGGTTATCCCTATGTAGTGGATGGCGTGAATGCTGATGATTTACACGATTATCGCCCAGGAATTCAAGCGGCGCAGGAAAGAGGCGCGCGATCGCCTTTAGCAGAAATCGGTGTAACTAAAGCCCAAGTCCGTCAACTTTCACAACAACTCGGTTTACCTTGGTGGGATAAACCCGCCCAACCTTGTCTGAGTTCTCGCTTTCCTTACGGTGAAGAGATTACTGTAGCCAAATTGCAAAGGGTAGGTAGGGCAGAAATTTATCTGCGAAAGCTGGGTTGGCAGAATTTACGCGTGCGTTCTGAAGGCGATACAGCCCGGATAGAATTGTTACCAGCAAATATCAAAGATTTTGTCTTGACTACCGATTTACAAACAGTAGTATCTGCATTTCAAGAATTAGGATTTATCTATGTCACCCTCGATTTAGAAGGTTATCGCAGTGGCAAATTAAATCAAGTTCTTAATTACTCAACCATGATTCCCAGTAATTAAAGGAAAAAAGGCGTTGCTGAGTTGCTGAATATGGGGATGAATTATGCACTGGTGGAAGAGTGGATTAACCAACCGTTAAATTAATTTTCTGACTGAATAAAATCTCTTTGTTGTAATGCTGAACGCCAAACATCATAGCCATCTTCAGACAAATGTAAACCATCTGTGGTTAATTCCTCGCGCAAATTGCCTTTAAAGTCTGTAAACCAATCATAAATGTTGAGATAATCAGCATTTTCTTGTTGAGCAATCAGAGCCAGTCGTCTGTTAAGCTGAATAATCCGGCTATTAGGAATGTTCGGTAGGCGAGTAGGCAAAATTGATTGCACTGTGATCTGACTATTGGGGTGAGTATGCTGCAACCTCCGGATAATTCGACGATGGTTAAGCAAAATTTCCTCGTCACTCTTGCTTTGGCGTAAGTCGTTAATCCCAGCCATGACGTAAATCACATGGGGGCGTGTGTCCGAAAATGCCCGCAATCTTCTGTAAATCCCACCGGAAGTATCTCCAGATATACCCTGATTTAGCCACAATTTACCAATAGGCAGTTTTTCTCTAGGAAACCACATACTCAAGGAATCACCAACTAAGATAGCTAAATAATTTGCACCTTGTCCTTGGCTGATGGCTTTGGCTTCTAAAGCTAATAATTTTTTCCAATCTTCATAAGTCAGATGACGCTTTTTTCCTGAATCCCATAATAATTGTGAAGTATCACCATCTATACGTGTATAAATCTGACCTGTTTTCAAAGCTGCAAATCTTTGGTAGTAAAGTTGATTACCAGATATTAATGGCAGGTTAGATGGTTGAGAACCGAGATTAAGTAATGAATCTGGTAATCGTTGAGTGGTGAACTCTGGTGAGGATTTGTCAAGGTTAGTAATGTTGTTTTCATCTACTGTTATCTGTGAACCCTGTGGGAAATTTCGCAATAATTTAGAACTTTCTGGCAGGATAATCGACATCTGTGGAAGGGCTGATGCTGGTATTGCCAATCCTGTTAACAAGCCTACTGCCAACAGATAAGATTCCCTCATCGCTTTATCTTTCCTCATTTTTATCGTTTTTCCCTATGACAGTATTCATCACCTGCACTCAGGAAAATTTTACTGATGTTTAGTGATTATTTTTATTTACCTGTATTGTATAGTTCTGTAAAGTAGGTTCATGAGATTATATTTGAGAATTTACCATTTCTTTAATTCTCAGTGTTAAACCAGTCTTATTTGATCAGACTTTTTTGTGGACTATATACAAGAAACTTCTGGGAAGTGCTAAGATTTAGGCTAAGTAATTAATGTTTCTTTTTTATTCTGTGGCTAGAGCTAGTACAGCAATTGGTGTCAGTCCAATCATCAAGGAGATTGTGCAAAAACAGGCACATTCGACACGTTTAACCCTAAAAGAGGTGATTCTTATGGGAATGTTAGCTATTGACAAGCTAGATGATCAAAGCCGTCAAGAGTTAGCAGATCAAGTTCATCAAATGCAGGTGAAGGGCGAGATTTGAGCGCATAGTTATAAATTTTAACTTTTCACTCAAAACTCTGAAATTTCATCTGATTATTGAGCGAATCGATAACGACTTCCCTTAACATAATCCTCATTAAGTTCAAAAGAAATCCATCGGCGTTGCCAAGTTTGGGCGACAAACCCGGTTGTATTGGAACCTGCAAATGGGTCTAACACCATATCACCTTCATCAGTTAAAAATTTGATGAAAAATTCAGCGAACCCTGAAGGAAACCTGGCTGGGTGGGGTTTCATTCCCTCGGCTTTACAGCGCCTTAAATAAGCGCTATTGGATTCAGTATTGGCAATTTCTAGCAAATTTGGCGGAATTGCGCCCTGGTTGTCTTTTTGGAATTTATCAGAAATATCATGTCCACTGGGACGGATTTTAGCTTTATAGCCATTTTTCAGTAGTTGTTTCATACTCTGGCTATATGGCTTTAAAACTTTTCTGTTGTCGGCTTTAGGATTTGGTGTTTTCGACAACCACCAAACTACATTTACTGAATCTTTCACCCGAATTCGTCTAATTGTCACCCACTCAGCAGGGGTAGGTAATCGGGCTGGATTGTAATGATAGAATTCTTGAGCGAGAAAAAAGCCGACTTCTTTACACAATCTCACTAAAAGTTCGTATTGGTAGATACTCCGCACCGGATTACCACGCAGGTAAGCGCCGCCTAAATCTAAAACAAATGAGCCATTCTCGGCTAGAACTCTTTTAAACTCATAGGCGAAAGGTAGAAACCATTCAATATATTTGTCCGCAGTTTCGTTACCGTATGCTTTTTGACGTGTGAGAGCAAATGGTGGTGAAGTGAGGATAAGATTAATACTATTTTGATCTAGAGATTTAATAAGTTTGAGACTATCACCCAAATATGCTGTTCCTAAACTTTGGGTGTAATAAGGAGTTAAAATTATGTCTTCGGGTGATTTTATAGTTTCTTCGTGCAAGAGTTTTAATTGGTGAAAAATTATTTCAATTTTATACAGTAGATTCCATAGATATGCAACACATATTCATCTATATTCATCTGTGGTTAATATTTGAAATTGTTTGAGCAGCTAAAACATCGGTAAAAAAAAGTATAGTCAAAAGCCCTCCCTACGCATAAATGAAAGTCTAGCACTTTTTTTAGGGTATAAATTTACCAATCACTGATTTGATGGGCATTCCATACACCTGCATAATTTCCTAGAAACGATAAATCACTGGATAAGTGGGTACAAGTAGCCCGAATCATTCACCCACGATTTTGGCAAGGGCGCGCATCTTACTAAAGGCTGATTTATTGCAAAATTGACCACAAAAAGAGTTAACTTATTTTTTCTGTAAAATATTTGTCAAAATGCCTAAGTTTGATGAATGTTGAATAGTATCCTGTTAGGTATTCTGAGAAGAAGAAGAAATTAGCGTATAGGTCTAACAATTACACACATCACGCGACTATCCATGTTCCGACAACCTGCTTTTGGCATCGCTTTAAGTACGCTTGTCCTTGCGAGTGGATTAATGAATGCTCCCATAACAGATAATAATTCTAAAAAACAAACCACTCGTAATCAACCGTTATTAATTCCTTCAAGTCAGGCTGCAACATTAACTACTACCTTTAAAACTAATGCCCTAGAGAAATCAGTTTTTGAGAAGATTAATCAATATCGAGTTGCTCATAATTTGCCAGAGTTGACTTTAAATGCAAATATCACTCAACAGGCAAGGATTCACAGTCAAAACATGGCTAATGGAAAAGTCCCTTTTAGCCATGAGGGATTTGAACAGCGAGTTACTGCTATTCCCCTGCGCTACAACGGTGCGTCCGAGAATCTCGCACTCAATCAGGGATATAGCAATCCTGCTAGCGAAGCTATTACTGGTTGGTTGTCTAGTCCCGGACATTTGAAGAATATTCACGGACATTATGACCTCACGGGGATTGGTGTTGCTACTAATCAGCAAGGCGAAGTTTACCTTACCCAAATTTTTATTCGCAGTAGATAGATTGATTTCCTGAGTTTTACACAATAATAATGTAGTGTCTCATAGTATTTTTATCTAAAAGACACTGCATTTTTTATTGAGTGATTCATGACATTACAAGATTTTCAAGTAGGCGATCGCGATTTAAGTGACGCTGTTCTGGCTGAGTATTTAGCATCCGATGCGATCGCTGTCGATACCGAAACAATGGGATTATTACCACAGCGCGATCGCTTGTGTCTCGTTCAGCTATGCAATCCAGAGGGTAAAGTGACAGCAATTCGCATAGCCAAAGGGCAAACTGAAGCCCCAAATTTAAAAATACTCATGGAAGCGGTGAATGTGGTGAAAATTTTTCACTTCGCTCGTTTCGATATTGCGACTTTACGCCATAACCTGGGGATTCAGGTTCAGCCTGTCTTTTGTACCAAAATTGCTAGTAAGCTGGCTCGCACCTACACCAACCGTCACGGACTCAAAGAGGTAGTACAAGAGTTAGAACACATAGAATTAGATAAAAGCTCTCAAAGTTCCGATTGGGGTAACGCCGCTAATTTATCTGAGGCTCAACTCAATTATGCTGCCAATGATGTCCGCTACTTAATCAGTGTCCGCCAAAAACTTATGGAAATGCTCCAACGAGAAGAACGTTGGGAAATAGCTCAGGAATGCTTTCAAGTTTTGCCCACTTTAGTCACCTTAGATTTATTGCAATTTAAGGATTTATTTGAACATTAAGTCAACAGTCAATAGTCAATAGTTGCTAGTAACTATTGACTGAAAAACTACACATCTTTGTCCACATTTTCCAAGTGATTTTGCATCCGAGATACCACATTTAGATCATCTGCACCTGCGGGAGTTTTGGATTCAATAATGCCTTCTGTGGGACCGCCAACTTCCTTCCATGCAGCTAGACCACCTTTGAGTTGAGATACATGGTCAAATTTAGCATTACGGAGCATTTGAGCGGCTTGGGCGGCTTGTTGGTCATTCGCACCGTAGATATAAATATCACGATGTTTATCTAAAGATGATGCAGCTCTATCGACCAATTCATCCATAGGCATGGGCATCGCCCCCATAATATGACCTTCGTTGTAGGTCAGGCGATCGCGGACATCTAGAATTGTAAAAGCTGGTTCGCCCCATTCTAAGCGAGATTTCAGTGCATAAACATCAGATTGTGGTTCTATTGGTGGTTGGGAGGGAATAATAGCGTTTAGTGGATTAGTATCCATAACTTTTTTTACCTAGTTTCACTAGCAGTAACCTAGCAAAATATATACATTCTTATTATCTTTCGTAGGTATGAATATTTTCTACCTCTGTCTACAGCTAGATTAGCTGATTTGTTTTTTAACGCTGATGAAACCCGGAATCCCTATAGAACTTTGCGCGGTTACGGTGACAAGTTTGAAACGCAGAGGGGCGCTAAGTTAGCGCAGAGGTACGCTGAGTGGTTACTAATTCAATTGCCAATTCTATGGCGGCTTTCATGCTTGTTGCATCAGCGATTCCTTGACCTGCAATATCAAAGGCTGTTCCATGATCTGGTGAGGTGCGAACAAAAGGTAAACCAATGGATGTGTTAACGGCGCGGTCAAAAGCCATCAATTTCACTGGAATTAAACCTTGGTCGTGGTACAGTGCCAAATAAGCATCGGCGGGATTTTGAATAGAAGCATTACCATACCAAGCTTGACCGGGTTTCACCCACATTGTGTCTGGTGGTATGGGACCATCTAGCTGCCAATGGGGGCGTTTTTGCCGTTCTTGTTCTAACCAGGGAATTAACCAGTCTTGTTCTTCTGTTCCCAGTTGTCCCTGTTCGCCACTGTGGGGATTTAAACCGGCGATCGCTATTCTCCCATTTTTTAAACCAAAGTCTGCTGCTAAACACTCCACCAGTAAATCTAATTTTCTTGTCAATAACTCCGGTGTTAATGTGTCGGCTACTTGACAAACAGGAATATGTGTGGTAGCTAGTAAAGTTCTGAGTGTCCAACCAGTATGAGGCGATCGCGCCACAAATAACATTCCGAAGCGGTTAACCCCTGATTTTTCCGCTAAAAGTTCCGTTTGCCCTGGATAATTGTAACCTGCCAACTTCCAGGCAGATTTCGCAATGGGGCCTGTGACGATAGCATCAAATTTACCGGATAGCGTGGAGGCGATCGCATATTCCATATAGGCAAAACTCGCCGCACCACTAGCAGCATTACCATTACCTATAATAATATTGTTGGCAATATCCCTATCTAATGGCACATCCATAACTTTTAACTCCTCTGGATTTGCTAAATCTGTTGCATTCAGCCTTTCATAAACCTGAATCAGCAAATCCCTACTACCTACCACAGTCACGTCGCAGTTTTGACCAATGGCTGAATCTGTCAAAGCCTTTAAAATGACTTCAGAGCCAATTCCAGCCGGATCTCCGAGAGTTAGAGCCAAACGTGGGCGATTAACTTTTGATAAATTTACTGTGTTATCTTGATTGCTTTGATACATAATATTAATTAAAAATTTGGTAATTAAACGACTGTCATCAGCCAAAATTAGAGATTGATCATCAAACTGGTTTAGAATTATTTACACAGGTCTAATTAAACAGTAGCCTTTGTAGAGCTTTTGGTAGAGCCAGTTTACCTAAAACTACATCAGGCAATTGGTAGACATAAAATTAAAATGCTTACACTTCTGGGTTTAAGCAAGAAAAAAATGTGAGCATTTGTGAGCATTTTTGAAACAGTGCCAAAACAGGAAATCTCAGGGGAAACCTGAAGATTGACTGATCATCAACCATTCGTAAAGGAGTATCACACCAATGGGCGGCGAAATTCTCAATGCAGCGCTATTATCTTTCGGCTTAATCTTCGTGGGTTGGGCTTTAGGTGCTTTGTTACTGAAAATTCAGGGCGCAGAGGAATAATCCTCACAGAAGAGGCAGGGGAGCAGGGAGCAGGGGATTGAAGAGGCAGGGGAGCAGGGAGCAGGGAGCAGGGGTGAGTTAGAAATTACTTTACATTCCCGGTTGGTGCTTAACAACCTTTCCTCTTCTCCCTTGCGCCTCTGCTTCTTTCTCTCTGTGTGAATAAAGTTTATTAAAATAACGTAAACTTTTGTTTAGAGAGCTAATTCTGTTAAGATTCATTTCATAAAAGTTAAAAATTTAAAACTACCCTCATGACTTTATTAATCGTCGGTGCCACTGGCACCTTAGGAAGACAAGTGGCTCGTCGTGCTATCGATGAGGGGCATAAGGTACGCTGTCTGGTGCGGAGTACCAAAAGAGCTGCATTTCTCAAAGAATGGGGTGCGGAATTAGTGCGGGGAGATTTGTGTAACCCCGAAAGCCTCACAGCAGCGCTGTCAGGTGTAACAGCAGTTATTGATGCGGCGACATCTCGCGCTACAGATTCACTGACTATTAAACAGGTGGATTGGGATGGACAGGTAGCATTAATTCAAGCTGCCAAAGCTGCGGGTGTAGAACGTTTTATATTCTTTTCTATTCTTGATGCCGACAAGTATCCAGAAGTACCACTGATGGAAATTAAGCGGTGTACAGAAGTATTTTTAGCTGAATCTGGGATAAATTACACGATTTTGCGCTTGGCTGGCTTTATGCAAGGCTTAATCGGTCAATATGGTATTCCTATTTTGGAAAATCAACCAGTTTGGGTAACTGGTAATTCTTCCCCCGTAGCTTATATGGACACTCTGGACATCGCTAAATTTGCAATTCGCAGTTTGAGTGTGCCAGAAACCCAGAATCGAGCTTTCCCTGTGGTGGGTACTCGCGCTTGGAGTGCAGAGGAAATCATTGGTCTGTGTGAGCGCTTGTCTGGTAAAGATGCCAGAATCACACGAATGCCAATTAACCTGCTGCGTACTATCCGCCGGGTCATCCGCTTCTTTCAGTGGGGCTGGAATGTTGCAGACAGATTAGAGTTTACAGAAGTCTTAGCCAGTGGTAGACCGTTAAATGCTCCAATGGATGAGGTATACCAAGTTTTTGGCTTAGACCAAGGACAAACCACAACTCTGGAAAACTACCTACAAGAGTATTTCAGTCGCATTATGAAGAAGCTCAAAGAGCTAGACTACGAGAAAACTAAATCGAGAAAGAAAAAAGAGAAGCCTAAAAAAACTCCCTTTAAACAATCTTCCAAAGCTAACAGTCAATAAAATTATTGGTCATTGGTCAATCAATTTTAGATTTTAGATTTTGGATTTTAGATTTTGGATGAGACTGCAATCTAAAATACTCGCTGCGCTGCGCTACGAAGATCGCAAATCCAAAATCCAAAATTCTTGACAAACTAGTCCCCAATCTTCAATGCCCAGTGATTTTTTGAGAGACTAATGACTACATTGGCCAAAATATGTCACGATGACAGAAGTAAAAAGCATCTTTTAAACTTGGATATTTGAGTGTGCCGAAAGCAGGCATTATTTACAATGACGTTAAACCGATAGCGGCTCGCATCGCTATCGAACTGAAAGACAAGCTCACCGCAGCCGGTTGGGATGTGTTTGTCACCACCAGTATTGGTGGCATATTGGGCTACTCTAAGCCAGAGAGTCCTGTGTGCCACACTCCTATTGAAGGACTGACTCCTCCTGGTTTTGACTCAGAAATGAAGTTTGCTGTGGTCTTAGGAGGAGATGGCACTGTTTTAGCAGCTGCGCGTCAAGTCGCTCCGGCTGGTATTCCACTGTTAACGGTGAATACTGGTCACATGGGATTTTTGACGGAAACTTATGTGAATCAACTGCCTCAAGCCATAGAGATGGCAATGGCGGGCGATTTTGAAATCGAAGAACAATCCATGCTGAGTGTGAAAGTTTTTCGCGGTGAGTCTGTGCTGTGGGAAGCCCTGTGCTTAAACGAAATGGTTTTGCATCGAGAACCATTAACTTCGATGTGCCATTTTGAAATTGCGGTAGGGCGACACGCACCAGTGGATATTGCTGCCGATGGTGTGATAGTTTCTACCCCCACAGGTTCCACAGCTTATTCATTAAGCGCTGGTGGTCCGGTGATAACTCCGGGTGTACCTGTGTTGCAGTTAGTCCCCATTTGTCCCCACTCCTTAGCTTCTAGAGCATTGGTATTTCCAGATACCGAAACAGTCAATATTTACCCAGTCAATATTCCTCGGCTGGTGATGGTAGTAGATGGGAATGGGGGATGTTATATTTTCCCAGAGGATCGGGTATATTTAGAGCGATCGCCCTACAAAGTCCGGTTCATTCGTCTGCAACGACGGGAATTTTTCCGCATTTTGCGCGAAAAGCTCGGTTGGGGTTTACCACATATCGCCAAACCGTCATCAGTAGAGTTACCCTAGTACCGCAAGGCGAAAGTCAAAAGTCAAAAGTCAAAAGTCAAAAGTCTTAATTTCGGGATTTGGAAATTTTTGAACTGGTATAACTATTTACGCCTTGCGGTCATAGTACAAATAAATCAGCTTCGTTCAGTATAGCGATCGCTGATCTCTAAGTCCACAATCAAATTCTCAAACACCATAATGGAATTAGGAATCAGGGATAAAAATTGCCTCTGATGACTCAATGGCTGATACCTGACTGTGTTAAAACATTCAGCATCTCCATGAGAAAAACCCGCAATTGTATATCTAGCTGATTTATGGACTTTCCTGAGAACGTCTAGACAATCCAAAATCCCCAATCCAAGATTCCCAATTATGATAACAATTGCTCACAGTCCCTGTGTTCTGGTGATTGAAACCGATGAGAGTCTAGCAAATCAGCTTTCCTTTGATTTGCGAGAAGCCGGTTATGAAGCGATTTTGGCTCATAATGCGGCTAGCGGTTTACAATATTGTCGCGATGCCGACGGTGGGCAAAGCCATCGCCAACCTGCTTTAATTGTTGTAGACCGGATGCTCTCAGGAGAATCAGGACTCTCGTTGTGTAAAAATCTCAGAAGTGCTGGGATGTGCGCCCCTGTTCTCGTACTGATGGCTAGAGATACAGTAGATGACAGGGTAGCTTGTTTAGAAGCTGGGGCTGATGATTACTTCCTCAAGCCTTATCGCCCAGAAGACTTTTTGAAGTTGATTCGCCTCTATTTAAAACCTGAAGTTGATACCAGCGAACAGTTACGCTTTGGGGATTTAATTTTAGATGTCGCCACCCGTCGCGCCATACATAACGGGCGGACAATTGACTTAACCATGAAAGAATTTGAACTATTAAAATTCTTAATGGAACACCCCCGTGAGGTATTGACCCGCGAACAAATTTTGGAAAATGTCTGGGGTTACGACTTTATGGGTGAGTCGAATGTGATAGAAGTTTACATTCGCTATTTACGCCTCAAAATTGAAGATGAAAGTCACAAGCGTCTGATTCAAACAGTGCGCGGTGTGGGCTATGTTTTACGCGAGTCGTAAAGTTAATATTAAAATTGTCGCAGAAATTAGGAATTAAATATGGCAGATGCAAAAAACGTACTAGGGACAGACCTGGAGAGTTGCTGTACATCTCCCATGACTGGCTATTACCGCGACGGGTTTTGTACTACAGGTGGTCAAGATTTTGGGATGCACGTTGTTTGCGCCCAAGTCACAGCAGAATTTTTGGAATATACCAAATTGCAAGGAAATGACCTCAGCACACCAGTTCCCCAATTTAATTTTCCCGGATTACGGCCAGGCGATCGCTGGTGTTTATGTGCTGCTCGTTGGCAGGAAGCTTTAGAAGCTGGGGTAGCGCCGCCGGTTGTCCTCTCAGCTACTCATGCTAGAGCCTTAGAAGCCTGTTCGCTAGAAGATTTGAAAAAACACGCCGTTAGGTAGGGAGTGGGGAGTGGGGAGTAGGGAGTAGGGAGTGGGTATTAATCTGGTAAATTGCGCGGGGGTACAGTTCTTCCGTTACATAAAACTTACTCAAACTTACCTATTTAGACTTTTCTATAATAGATAACTTGTACTAGATGGGGTTTGAAGTTTACTTTCTGCTTCATCCTGGTAATGTCGGCATTATCCAGTCCACAGACTAACACTGTCTAACTGACAGCTTTTGACAAATCAATTTTTGATAAATTGATAGCTGCGTTTAAATCTCTATCACACTCAAAACCGCAATTTTCACATTGAAAAACTCTTTCGTTAAGTGTGAGATTTTCTTTTTTTAGTTCCGCAATTAGAACAAGTTTTAGAACTGGGATACCATCTATCAACCACGACAAGTTCAGAACTATACAATTCACACTTGTAGGTTAGTTGACGACGAAACTCATGAAATCCCATATCGGAGATTGCTTTTGCTAATTTCCTGTTTGCCAACATTCCAGATACGTTTAAATCTTCGATTACCACTTTGCCGTGGTTCTTGGCTAATAAAGTAGTAAGTTTGTGTAATGTATCTTTACGAATGTTGGCAATCTTCAGATGCAATTTAGCAATTTTTAGTTGTGCTTTTCTCCAATTGTTTGAATTGATAACTTTATTTCTGTTTAACCATTGCAACCTGCTTAATTTAGATTCATATTTTTTGTAAGACTTTGCACCTTCTATAATTTCACCTGTTGATAGAGTAGCTAAATTTTTTACACCTAAGTCTACTCCCACAACTTTGAGGTTTTTATTATCTTGTTTTTCTACATCAAATCTAAAACTAATAAACCATCTATTAGCCTTACGACTAATGGTTACTGATTTAATTTCTTTTTGAGGTAGTCTTTCATAAGTTTGGAGAACTCCTATCTTCGGTACTTGTATTTTATTTGACTCTAAATTTTTGACACTACCCTCTAAGGTAAAGCTATCATGTTTACCCTTTCTCTTAAATTTAGGCACTCCTGATATTTTTTTAAAGCACCTATCCCATGCTGTTTTTAAAGCTCGTAGAGCTTCTTGTGGTGCTGATTTTGAACATTCGTAATACCAGGGATTTTCACTTTTTACTAATGCTACTAACCATTTATGTAAATCAATAGCAGTAGGAAATTTTATTTTGGAATTAGGATTTAACTTATTGTGCTCTAATATCTGTTTGGTAAGAGCTAATCCCCAATTCCAAGCATGACGAGCAACACCACAATGTTGAAGTAGTTGGGTACGCTGATGGTTATTGATTTTTAACTCAGTTTTAAAGCCGAACAGCAACTTCTTTCAACTCCTCTATAATTTTCTTGTTTTTGTGACTTCTAGATCCATACAGTCTGGCACTAAAAACTGTAATTATTTCTAAAACATCTTGAGCTAAGTCTTCTTCAAAAGTTGAGTCTTCAGTTCTATTGATAATTACTATTTCTGTTCCAAAATGTTCACACAAACTAAAAATTAATTCACTACCAAATCTCAATAGTCTATCTTTATGGGTTAAAACAAGACGTTCAAGTTTACTATCAACAATTAATCGGATTAATCTCTTTAATCCTTTTTTGCTGTAGTTTAAGCCTGAACCTAAGTCT